>DASVPM010000391.1:0-2813 GCA_036382815.1 Allosphingosinicella sp. | reverse complement strand
GGCGCCGCGCCTCTTCTCATCGCGCCACTTCAGGAACCGCATCGCCTGGTCGGGATCGAATTTCACGCTGTCGACCGGCGGGATTTCGCTCTCGCCGGTCCCCGGCGCCTCCTCTCCTCCCGGCACGACGTTGCTGCCCAGGCAGCCGAGCCGGAACTCGAGAGCGAGCTCGGCCTCGTCGAGCAGCTCGTCGAGGGCTTTGGCGAAGGCGGGCCATTTGCGCCGCCGCTCCCAGATCGTGCCCTCCGAAAACCCGACCGCCCGCGCCGCGCCGCGCACGCTGCCGCAGGTACGCAAGGCCTCCAGGAAGCGCCGTTCCACCGCCGCGTTCCAGCGGTCCTCGCCGCTCGCGACCAGTTGCAGCCGCCCCCTCTTGCCGCGTCGGATCGTATTGAGCTTGCCGTTCTGCGGGCAGTCGAAAGGCCCGGTCGCGCCGGCAAACCCCCGGTGCGCCTCGTCGACCGCCGCCTCCCAGTCCCGGTCCAGCTCCGCATCGTGCTCGCGCCTCTGGTCCATCGAGCGCGGATCCATTCCGATCGCCGCCGCCGCCGCCTTCCGGTTCCCGGTTTCCCGGAGCACCTGAAGAAACCGCCCCCGCTCCTCCACCGTCAGCCGCCGATATTCCCCCTTGCCCGCTCTTCCCTCGTCCACGATCCCGCTCTCCCGAACATTCGCCCGGATAGGAATATAATAGGTTTTTTCCTATCGACCAACGCTAGGTCCGAACCGGACCTGTTTCGGCGAACGGGAAAATCCGCGCCCAACGGCAGAACCAGGATCACACCCGAGAACGAGTCGGGGAAATGAACGCCCGCGAGCGCCGCCGCCTCCGAACCTTAGGCACAGGCAGGTGCCTGGCACCAAGGAAAAATCCTGCGTACCAGTCATCTTTCTGCCCACCAGCTGATAATATATCTGTCCCCCCTCTTTTCTGAGTTCGTCAGTAGCCCCCGAGGCGGGCTCGCACTCCGGACGGCAGGCGATCGTAGGCGGCGAGGTCGGGGTTCTCGCCATGACGCCCGCGACAGAGCTCCACTGAATAGGCAGACGTCCGCTTTCGAGAAGTTTCGAGCGTGGCCTGAATGGCCGCAACTGGCGCCTGGCGTAACGGCAGTTTCCGGCCGGCAGCGGGCGGTCGGCTTACGGTGGTGGCATCGCGAAAGCGGACGGTGAGAGACAGCAGCTAAGGTCCGCTTTCGACCCATTGCGGACATTCACGGAATCGCGGCGGAGCGCCCTCTCACGACCCACGGTGCCGCCACGGGTGATTCCTATCGACACGCCCTGTCGCGGCGCCTCCGAGTGCCGTGCTGGACTGTCGTCGCGGCATGGTTCAAGCTTTCGGCATGTTTCCTGAGGCACCTCCCTTGGCGCGACCTGCCTTAGTCGTTGCACTTGCGCTCCTTGGCGGCGCCATGCTCGCGCTCAGCTACGCCAACTCGCCACTCTGGTGGGCGGCTTGGCTCGCGCCGGCCCCGGCGGTGGCGGCGGTGCTGCTGGCGCCCACACGGTTGCGCTTCGCCGTTGCTTCTGTCGTCGGGCTCGTGTCCGGCGTCCTGAGCTTTGGCTATCATGTCATGACCGGGTCGGTGGCGGCGGCGATCGTCGTTGCGATCGGCTATGCGCTTGCCTGGGGCGGCACGTTGCGGCTGACGGCGACGGCTGCGGAACGCTGGCCGGCCATGGTCGCAGCGCTGGTGCTGCCCGCGTCCTGGGCGGCGATCGACACGCTGCTCATCCATATGTCGCCGCACGGCAGCGTCGGCAGCCTCGCTTACTCTCAAGCGGGCGTGCTGCCCGTGCTGCAGGTCGCCAGCCTCGGGGGCGTGCCGGCCGTGACTTTCGTCCTGCTGTTGCCCGGCAGCCTCGCGGGACTGGCGCTGGCCCGGTGGCTCGGCGGTGGGGGTCTGCGCAGCCTCTCCCGCGCGGCAGTGTCCGCGGGCCTGGTGGTCGCCGGCGTCCTGCTATTCGGCTTGTGGCGGCTCGATGCCGCCCCGGGCAGATCCGGCACAACGGTGGCGATGATAAGCTCCGACAGGCCCTTGGCTGGCGGTCGGACGTGGAACCGCTTCGTTGCCGGCTATGGCGCAGCAATCGCCCGTGCGGCGCGCCCGGGTGCGACGGTGCTGCTCCCCGAGGCCGTCCTTCGCACCGATTCGGCGGGTGCCGAGCGGACGGCACGCACGCTCGGGGCGATCGCGCGACAGCGGAGCGCGACAATCGTCGTCGGGATCGTGGTCGAGGAGAGGGAGAAAGTCACCAATCGCGCGCTCGTCGCCACGCCTGACGGCCGCACGACATGGTACGTCAAGCAGCACCTCGTGCCGGGTCTCGAACGCGGCAGCACGCCCGGCGACCGGAACCTCCTCGTCGGCCCGCCGATCGCGCGTACCGGCGTCGCCATTTGCAAGGACATGCACTTTCCAACGCTTGGCCGTTCCTATGCCCGTGACCGCGCGCACCTGATGCTGGTGCCGGCTCTGGATTTCGACGTGGACGACCGCATGGCCGCCGCCGTGACGGCTATGCGCGGCATCGAGGGCGGCTATGCAATCGCGCGGGCCGCGCGGCACGGCATCAGCTTCGTGAGCGATCCTTACGGCCGGATCGTCGACGCGCGCCGCAGCGGTCCCGCAACCGAAACGCTGATCGCACCCGCGCCCTCGGCGCTCGCAAACCCGACGCTCTACGCCCGGATCGGCGACCTATTCGGCTGGATTTGCCTTACGGGGTCACTCGGGCTGGTGCTTGCCGGACGGCGCAGCCGCCATGGTCGAGGCGGTGCTCCAGGGACGAGCCGCCTGGCTCAGCCG
>DASVPM010000390.1:0-6987 GCA_036382815.1 Allosphingosinicella sp. | reverse complement strand
GATGGCGATTCGGATCGGCATGGGCGCTCCCGGCTCGTGTTCGGCGCCTGATGCGTCGATCCGCGGACGGAGGCAAGAACCGGCGGACGAGGCAAAGGATGCCAGCGCCGGGCGGATCGGCTATGAGGGCCTATCGGGAGGAATCAGCATGGCCGACCAATCCGCCGCCAGGCTTGTCGCGGGCGAAGCCGAGGCGCGCCGAATCTTCGAGCTCCAGCGCGCGGAGTCGCGGAGGGGGACGCCCGCCAGCCTCGAGCTTCGCCGCGACCGGCTCGAGAGGCTGCGCGCCCTGGTCGCGGGCAACGAAGGGGCGCTGGCGGAGGCCATCTCGACGGATTTCGGCGTGCGCTCGCGAACCGAGACGGAGTTGCTCGAGATCGTGCCGACCCTCAATGCGATCCGTCACGCACGCAGGAAGCTGCCGCGCTGGATGCGTCCGGAGCGACGCCGGGTCGATCCCCTGTTCCAGCCGGCCAGCGCACGGGTCCGGCACGAGCCGCTGGGCGTGATCGGGATCATCTCGCCCTGGAATTACCCGCTGCAGCTCGCGCTCTCGCCGCTGGTCGACGCCCTCGCGGCGGGCAACCGCGCGATGCTGAAGCCGTCCGAGCTGACGCCGGCCTTTTCCGAGCTACTGCGCGGCCTGGTCGCCGAGCGGTTCGAAGAGGATGAGCTGGCGGTGATCACCGGCGGAGTCGAAGTCGGGCAGGCCTTCGCCTCGCTGCCTTTCGACCATCTTCTGTTCACCGGCTCGACCGCGGTCGGCCGAAAGGTCTACCAGGCCGCGGCCGCCAATCTCGTCCCCGTGACTTTGGAGCTCGGCGGCAAGTCACCGACCATCGTCTGCCCGGATTACGACCTCGCCAAGGCCGCCCGGAGCATCGCCTTCGGCAAGTTCGTCAATGCCGGCCAGACCTGCATCGCGCCCGATTACGTTCTGGTCCCGCAAGGGAAGGAGCGCGCTTTTGCCGAAGCGGTCATGGCGCAGGTGCGTCGCTCCTATCCCGCGATCGCCGGCAATGACGATTATTCCGGGCTGATCAGCGAGCGCCACCGGCAGCGGCTGAGCGACGCGATCGAGACCGCGCAAGCTGCCGGCGCGACCGTGCTCAGCCACGAAGACGACGGCGCCCGGGGGGAGGGGAAGATCGGTCCCACCCTGCTTCTCGGAGCGCCCGAGTCGAGCCTGTTCCTGACCGAGGAAATCTTCGGCCCGGTGCTTCCGATCCTGCCCTATCGCAATCTCGACGAGGCCATCGCCTTCATCGCCGCGCGCGAGCGGCCGCTGGCCCTCTATTGCTTCAGCGACAGCCGCCGCGAACGCGAGCAGGTGCTCGACGGCGCGATCTCCGGCGGAGCCACGCTCAACGGAACCTTGATGCACGTCGCCCAGGAGAACCTCCCCTTCGGAGGAGTCGGAGCGAGCGGGATCGGCGCCTATCACGGCCATGAAGGCTTCAAGCGGTTCAGCCATGCAAGGGCGGTGCACCGCATCGGCTTCGTCAACGTCTTCGAGCGTCTCGGGCCGCCGTGGGGAAAGATGGCGAAGGCGCTTGGGAAGAGGCTGGCGAAACGGCGGTAGCAGGCCCAATTTCTCCCCCGCATTTGCGGGGGAGGGGGACCGCGCGAAGCGCGGTGGAGGGGTGCTTCGGACTCCGAAAGGCCCCTCCACCATGCTTCGCATGGTCCCCCTCCCCGAGAAAACTCGGGGAGGAATTAGGCCGCCACCCCCAGCGCAGCCTTCCCCAATATCATGTCGCTGGCCTTCTCCGCGATCATGATCGTCGGTGCGTTGGTGTTGCCCGAGACGAGGCGCGGCATCACCGAGGCGTCGACCACTCGAAGCCCTTCCAGTCCATGCACCCTCAGCTGCGGGTCGACCACCGCCCCGGGCCCGCGCCCCATCGCGCAGGTGCCGACCGGGTGGTAGATGGTCGTGCCCCAGGTTCGGGCGTGGTCGAGAAGCTGCTCGTCCGTCACCGCCTGCGGACCGGGCATCAGCTCACGCTCGATGAACCGGGCGAGCGCCGGCTGCTCGGCGATCCGGCGGCCCCAGCGCAGGCCGGCCACGATCACTTCCTGGTCGAGCTTGTCTGACAGGTAATTGGGCCGGATCGCCGGATAGGCCGAGGGATCGGGCGACTTGATCCGGATCGTGCCGCGGGATTCGGGGCGAAGCTGGCACGGCGCGATGGTCAGCCCGGGCTCCTTCTCCAGTTCCATCTTCTGGGCGTTGGCGAGCTTGTCCGGATCCATGGTCGCCGGGAGGATGTGGAACTGGATGTCGGGTCCCGCGAGCCCTTCGCGCGACTTGCAGAAGACGGCGACATGGGCGGCGGAAAGAGTGAGCAGGCCCTTCCTGCCGAACATGTATTTGAGCGTTTCCTTGAGGAATCGGGTGCCGCGGACCAGTTCGTTGACCGAGACGATCCCCTTCTTCAGCCGGAAGGTCTCGCCGGTGACGAAATGGTCCTGGAGATTCTCGCCGACGCCCGGCAGGTCTGCGAGCGTCTCGATGCCATGCTCGCGAAGCAGGGCCCCGGGGCCGACGCCGGAAAGCTGAAGCAGCTGCGGCGAGTTGATCGCACCGCCGGCGAGGATCACTTCGGCGTTCGCCCGCGCCGTCCGCTTCACGCCGTTCTGGAGGAACTCCACCCCGACCGCCCGCTTGCCTTCGAAGATGACGCGCTGGACCAGCGCCCGCGTCTCGACCTGAAGGTTCCCCCGCTTCATCGCTGGATGGAGATAGGCGACCGCGGCCGAGCAGCGCTTCCCGTCCTTGATCGTGACCTGGTACCAGCCGACGCCTTCCTGCTCCGCCCCGTTCGGATCGCGATGGGGAAGGCCGAGCGCCTCGCAGGCCTCGATCACGGCTTCGGACACTTCGTGCCCCGTCGTCGGGTCCGAGACGTTGAGCGGACCGCCGACGCCGTGGATGTCGCACCCGCCGCGTTCCTGGTGCTGCGAGCGGCGGAAATAAGGGAGGACGTCGTCCCAGGCCCAGCCCTCGCAGCCGAGCTGGCGCCAGCCGTCATAATCGGCGCGCTGCCCGCGAATATAGAGCATGGCGTTGATCGACGAGGAGCCTCCGAGCACCTTGCCGCGCGGCCAGACATGGCTGCGCCCCTTCGTCCCCTCGTCGGGTTCGGTCGTGAACAGCCAGTTGACCTTGGGGTCTTTCAGGTTGGCGGCATAGCCCACCGGCACCTGGATCATCACGTTGGAGAGGAATTGCGACGGCTCCTTCAACGGCCGGTCGTCGCCGCCGGCCTCGAGCAGGAGGACTCGGGTTCGGCCGTCTTCGGTGAGACGATTGGCGAGGACGCAGCCGGCCGATCCGGCGCCGACGATGATATAATCAGCCTGCGGCGCGTCGGGCATCGGGTTCCTCCTGCGCGGCGGCACGCCGGACGAAGGCGGCGCTGAGCTCCGGTTGGGTGAAGGGGAGCATGTGGCCGCCCTCTACCAGCTCGATACGGGCGCCTGGAATCTCGCTTGCGGTCCGTTCGCCGTGGAGTCCGGAGTTCAGGAGGTTGTCGGCCCCGGCGTAGAGGATGCTCACCGGAATCGAGAGCGTCGGATAACGTTCGACCATGCCTTCGAGTTCGCCCTCCAGATCGACCAGGTCGGCCGAGGCGGCGTAGAAATTGTTCGGCCGCATCGCGAGCAGGCCGCCGCCTTCGGTTCCGAAGTCCGCGGGTACCGGCTCCGGCGCGAACACCTCCTTCAAGGATTTCTCGGCCGTCGCCGTCGCCATTGGAGTGGCGATCGTCCAGGCGACCGCCTTGCGGACGGCGGGCGAGCGGATGACGAGGCCTCTGAAGACCTCCGGCACGTCCTCGATTTGCTGGACCTGGGTGAGCGGGGCGATGAGGGCGAGCCCGCCGACCACGTCGGGATGATTGAGCGCGACGGCGAGGGCGAGCGCTCCGCCGAGCGAATGGCCGACGATGAGCGGCCGGTCGAGCTTGAGGATCCGGATGAGCTCGGCGATCGTCTCGGCCTGGACGCGGAGCCGGGCCGACGTCGACGCGGTCCGCGGCGAGTAGCCGGAGCCGGGCCGGTCGACCCGGATCACGCGGTAGTCGCGGGCGAGATCGTCCACCATCGCCCGTGCGAAGTTGCGAAGCTGGCCGCCGAGGCCGTGGATCATGACGATGGCGGGGCCGGAGCCGTCGTCGGTATAATGGATCGTCTGGCCGTCGACCTCGATGAGCTTGCCGTCGCGCGGCACGGCCTTCTCTATCTTTCGGGCGGTTGCGCCGCTCCAGGCGGCGAGGCCGCCGCCGAGCAGGCCGAGGCCTCCGGCGCCGGCGAGCAGGAACGGGATCATTTCAAGGCCCTCCCCAGGACTTTCCAATAGGATACCGGCGCCATCCGTTCGAGAGCCGCCATGAAGCGCGCGTCGCCGCCGACGAGAATCCGCGGCCGGTCCTTCTCGACCCCGGAAACGATGATCTCGCCGGCCTTGACCGGCGGCATTCGAAGGAACTTGTCGAACCTTTCCTTCTGCGCCTCGAGGTCGATGTCGTTGACCCCGCGGGGCGGCCGCGCATTCTTCGCGATCGAGGTCGCGACCCCGCCGGGATGGACGACCGTGACCCCGATCTTCGCCCCTTCCGCCTCGAGCTCTCGGCGAAGCGATTCGGAAAAGGCGCGGACGGCGAACTTGCTCGCGGAATAGGCGGTCTGGCCGGGCGGGGCGATGATCCCGAAGATACTCGACACGTTGACGATCCGCGCCTGTCCGCTGCTCCGGAGAAGCGGCAGGAAGGCGCGGGTCATCCGGACGACGCCGAAGAAATTTATCTCCATCAGCCAGTCGAAATCCTCTTCGGCGACCTGCTCGAAGGTGCCGCCGATCGCGACTCCGGCATTGTTGAAGAGGAGGTCGGCCCGACCGTGCGCGGAAAGCACCGTCTCGGGGAAGGCGGCGACCGCCTCGCGACTGGCGACGTCAAGCCTGTGGCGGCTGATCTTCACTCCACGTTCGCAGGCCAATGCCGCCGTCTCGGCGAGCCCCTCCTCGTCGAGGTCGGCAAGGGCGAGGTTGCAGCCGCGACGCGCCAGAGCCAGGGCGGTGCCGCGGCCGATGCCGCTGGCTGCACCGGTGATGACGGCGGTACGGCCCTCGACCTTCATGCCGATTCCAATTCACGCTCCGGCCGCACCGCCGCGGATGCGCCCCGCGGCACGAATCGGATGACATCGTCCTCCACCGAAGCGAATTTGAGGCTGATCATGTCGAGCGCGTAATTCTGGTAGAGCTTCCAGGGCTTCTTCGAGCCCTGCTTCGGCAAGATGTCGAGCGCGCGCTGCACGTAGCCGGACGAGAAGTCGAGGAACGGAACCTCCTCGACGCCGGCCTCGCGGACGGGGACGGCGATCTCGGTTCCGGTCCGGGCCAGGTGGTTGAGGAGCCGGCACAGATATTCGCCGGTGAGATCGGCCTTCAGGGTCCATGAGGCATTGGTATAGCCGAACGAGTAGGACAGGTTGGGCATGTCGCTGAACATCATCCCGCGGTAGCTCAGGGTCTTCGACAGGTCGCGCGCCTCGCCGTCGACGGTGAAAGCGATGTCGCTCGCCAGCTGCAGCTTGAGGCCGGTGGCGGTGACGACGATGTCGGCCTCCAGCTGCTCGCCGTTCTTCAGGCGGATTCCGGTTTCCGTGAAGCGCTCGATCTCGCCCGTGACGATCGAAGCGCTGCCCTTGCTCAGGGCCTCGAACATGTCGGCGTCCGGAACCAGGCAGAGCCTCTGGTCCCAGGGATTGTAGCGCGGCGTGAAGTGGGTGGCGACGTCATAGCCCTCGGGGAGGAGCTTCCTCACCTCCTCGAGCAATTTCTCCTTGACCTTGGCCGGCCGCTTTCGGGCGAGCTTGAAGAACAGCATCTGGAGGAGGACGTTCTTCCAGCGGGTGATGCCGTAGGCGACCTTCGAGGGGAGGGCCTTGCGCAACGCGTTGGCGATCGTGTCCTCCGACGGGCGCGAGACCATGTAGGTCGGCGAGCGCTGAAGCATGACGACGTGCGCGGCCGTCTTCGCCATCTCCGGGACGATCGTCACCGCGGTGGCCCCGCTGCCGATGACCACCACCTTCTTTCCGGCGTAATCCAGATTTTCAGGCCAGAATTGGGGGTGGACGATTTTGCCCCGGAAGCATTCCTTCCCCTCGAACCCGGGATCGTACACTTCCGAATAATTGTAATAGCCGCTGCAAATGTGGAGCCAGCTGCAGGTGAACCGGATTCGCTCGCCGCTGTCAGTCCGTTCGGCTTCGACCAGCCAGCGCGCCTCCGACGACGACCAGTCGGCGACCTTGACGTGGTGGCGGAAGCGAATGTGGTCGCGAATTTTGAAACGGTCGGCGGTGTCGTTTACGTAGCGAAGGATCGACGGGCCGTCGGCGATCGCCTTCGCTTCCTCCCATGGGCGGAAGCTGTAGCCCAGCGTGTACATGTCGCTGTCGGAGCGGATTCCGGGATAGCGGAACAGGTCCCAGGTTCCGCCGATGGCCTCCCGGCCTTCGAGGATCACATAGGAGCGCCCCGGGCTGCCCTGCTGGAGATGATAAGCGGCGCCGACTCCCGAAAGGCCTGCCCCGACGAACAGGACGTCGAAATGTTCGATGCCCGTACGAATCTCCCCGCTGTCCGCCATTCCCGTTTTCGCCTCCCCGGCCACGACACTCGCCTTGACACCAATAGGGCGCAATAGGATTGTGCGACAAGAACCATAAAGTTGCCGATTGCAACCGGCACTAGGGAGCAGGGCCCGCAACGGGCCACGGGGAGGAATATCGCAATGAAGAGGAACGTGATTCTCGCGCTCGGAGCATCCGTGCTCGCCCTGGCCGCGGCGGCTCCGGCTTCCGCCCAGACCATTCCCGAGCCGGAGGGCTCGGAGCAGGCCGGCGACATCACGACGGGCGCCGGCGCCGACCAGGCGGGCGACGCCCAGAGCGGCACCACCGACAGCGCCGAGA
>DASVPM010000389.1:0-18513 GCA_036382815.1 Allosphingosinicella sp. | reverse complement strand
TGACCGGTGAGTCACGCGGCGACCTTCGTGTTTCCGTGAACGGGAGAGCTCCGTGTAAAGGAGCGGACAGGGGCGGTGGAGGTCGAGGACTTCTTCCAGGGAAGCGCGCTCAACGTAGTGGACGCCAAAGGGCGTCTCTCCGTTCCCGCCTTCGTCCGCTCCGTCATCGAGCGCCGTTCGGACGCTCGGGCGATCGTCGTCGGCGCCCATGAGATCGCCCCCTGCCTGACCGCTTACGGTCGCAATTACGCGAAGAATCTCTGGACCGACCTGGAGCGCCGCCGTCTCGCCGAAGAGGATCGCGGCGGCACCCTCGACGATCATTATGCGCGAGCCCGGCGCATGTTCGGCATGACCGAGGATGTCCCCTACGATCCTTCGGGCCGGATCGTCCTTCCGCCGATGATGCGCCGCAAGGGCAAGATCGAGGATCTGGCCCTGTTCGTCGGCGTCGGCGGGATCGTCGAGATCTGGAACCCGCGGGTCGCGCTCGTCGAAGGCGACCGGGACCTCAAGGAAATCGCCGCCTGGCGCCTCGAGGAAAAGGGCATCGCGTCATGACCTGTGCCCGGGACAATTCCGCCGTGCCGACGCCGCATGTCCCCGTGCTCCTCGACGAGGTGATCGCCGGCCTCGCCGTCGTCCCCGGCGAAACCCATGTCGACGGCACCTTCGGTGCCGGCGGCTATACGAAAGCCATTCTCGAGAAAGGGGCTGCCCGAGTCTACGCCTTCGACCGCGATCCCGATGCGATAACAGAAGGCGAGACGCTGGCAGCTTCGAGCGGGGGGCGCCTGACGCTTGTTCCGGAGCGTTTTTCCCGGATGCGTCAGGCGCTTGCCGCCCGCAATGTGGAGGCGGTCGACGGAGTCGCGCTCGATATTGGCGTCTCCTCGATGCAGCTCGACCGGGCCGATCGCGGCTTCTCCTTCCAGCATGACGGCCCGCTCGACATGCGGATGGGCCGCGACGGCGAAAGCGCGGCCGACTTCCTCAACCACGCCCCGGAAGAGGAAATCGCCGGAATCATCTATCGCTATGGCGAGGAGCCCAAGTCGCGCCGGATCGCCCGAGCGATCGTCGCGGCCCGGCCGATCGAGCGCACCGCCCAGCTCGCCGGGATCGTCCGCAAGGCGCTCGGCTGGCACGCCGGAATGAAGAAGGATCCGGCGACCCGAACCTTCCAGGCGATCCGGATCCATCTCAACGAAGAGCTTCAGGAGCTCGAAGGAGGCCTGGAGGCGGCCGAGCAGGTGCTGAGGCCCGGCGGCAGGCTGGCCGTCGTCACCTTTCACAGCCTCGAAGACCGGATGGTGAAGCGCTTCCTCAAGGAGCGCAGCGGCGACGTCCCGGGCGGCTCTCGCCATCTTCCGGTTCAGCGCGCGGGCCGGCCGGACTCGACGTTCGAGGCCGTCGCGAGGCCGGTCAAGGCCGGCGAATCGGAGATCAAAGCCAATCCGCGGGCCCGCTCGGCGACTCTTCGGGTCGCCCGGCGCACCTCCGCATCCGCATGGACCAGCAGGGAAGGGATGCCCTCATGATCGCAAGGGGCTTCAAGTCCGTCATCTGGGTCGCCACGGTCGGCGGCGCCGCTCTCAGCTGCTACATGGTGTCGCTTCGCGTCGCCACCGAGCGCAACGAACTCGCCAAGGTCGAGCGGCAGATCGTCGCCGCCAAGCGCGACATCCGCTCGCTCCAGACCGAGCTCGGAACGCGCGGCCGGATGACCCAGCTCGAGCAGTGGAACACGGAAGTGCTCGCCCTCTCCGCCCCCAGCTCGGCCCAGTTCCTCAAGGACGAGTTCACTCTCGCCCGGCTCTACCGCAACGATCCGACGGTGGCGGAACGCTCGGCCGAGGTCCGCCTCGCCTCCGCCCAGACGGGCGCCGCGACTCCGGCCGAAAGCGCGAAGCCTGCGACTCCGCCCGTCGTCCGGGCCGTCGCGGAGACCGCGCCTCCGCAGCCGCCAATGGTTCATACGGCCAGCTTCACCACCGGTGAGGCGTCAGCCAGACCCAAGCCGGCCATCGCCGCGCCGGAGCGAGTCCGGGCCGTCGTTGCGGCGGCAAAGGCCGATAAGCCGGCCGAGCAGCGGATCGCGTCCGTCCCGCCGAAGGCGCAGACGGACCGCAGGCCTTCCAAGGCCACGGCCAAATCCGACAAGCCCGCCGAGACGCGGACCGCATCCGCCCCGACCGTGAAGCCCGGCGCCGTTTCGACCGGCCAGGCCGAAAAACCCGCGACCAAGCCCGAGAGCCGGCGCACTGCCGCCGTGGTCAGGCCGGTGCGCGAGGCGGCGGCGGCGCCCCGCTCCAAGGGCAAGGGAGGCGGCGGCAACTGATGGCCACCGCGGCGATTCACCAGGGCCGCTTCGGCGGCGCCGGCCAGCGTCCGCAGGGCCTGGCGCTTACCTATCAGCGGCTGATGCTGATGATGCTGGTCTTCGCCGGAGTAACGACCCTGATCGCCGGCCGGCTGCTCTTCCTCCAGCTGTTCACCGACCGCGCCGGAAGCGGCCAGATCCTGAACCCGCTGATCCCGCCCCGCGCCGACATCGTCGACCGCAACGGAACCCCGCTGGCGCGGACTATCGACGCCTGGTCGATCGCCATCCATCCCGACCGGCTGCTCGGCAACCCCGCCGAGCTTGCCGTCAAGCTCGCCGAGCTGATGCCCGAGCGGAGCGCCGCGGAGTACCAGGCGATGCTCAGCTCGGGCAAGAGCTTCGTCTATCTCAACCGCCGGGCGGTTCCCGAGCTGGTCGCGGCGGTCAACGCGCTCGGCGAGCCGGCGATCGAGTTCAGCCGCGAGCCGCAGCGCATGTATCCGCAGACGGCGATGGCCGGCCATATCCTCGGCTGGACCGATTTCGACGGCAATGGAGTCGCCGGAATGGAGCGGGTGCTCCAGGACCGGCTGAGCGATCCGGCCCAGCGCGGAACCCCGGTCGCCCTTTCGATCGATGCCCGTGTCCAGGGCGTGATGGAGACCGAGCTCTACGCGGCGATGACCAAGTTCAGCGCCATCGGCGCGGCCGGAATCGTTCTCGACGTCAAGACCGGCGAAGTCATCGCCATGACGTCGCTGCCGCAGCTCAACCCCAACAAGCCCGGCCGCAACGCCGAGCAGGCGGGCTTCAACCGGGCGACCATGGGCGTCTACGAGCTGGGCTCGACCTTCAAGCCGTTCACCGTGGCGATGGCGATGGACGCCGGGATCGTGAAGAGCTTCGGCCAGATGTACAATTGCCCTCGCGGCCTGGCGGCCGGCGGCTTCACCATCACCGACACCCATCCGTTCGGCCGGGCCTGCTCGGTCGCCGAGATCATGAAGGAAAGCTCGAACATCGGCACCGCGCAGATCGCGGCGCAGGTCGGCTCGGCCCGGCAGCAGGAATTCCTTCGCAAGATGGGCTTCCTCGAGCCGGTCTCGATCGAACTGAACGAGCGCGGCCGGACGCTGACCCCGGGCGCGAACTGGGGCGAGGTCGCGACGATGACGGTCGGCTACGGCCACGGCATCGCGGTCACTCCGCTCCACCTCGCCACCGGTTACGCCACCTTGTTCAACGGCGGGGTGTGGCGGCCGGCCACTCTGCTCAAGTACGACAGCCGGCATCCCATGCCGCAAGGCCGCCGGGTCTTCACCGAAGAAACCTCCTACCGGATGCGCGCTCTGCTTCGGCTGGTCGTCACCGACGGAACCGGGCGCCGGGCCGACGCCCCGGGCTATCGGGTCGGCGGCAAGACCGGAACCGCGGAGAAGATCGTCGGCGGCCACTATACCGGCGCGTCCGTCGTCACCACCTTCGCGGGCGTTTTCCCCATGGACGAGCCGCGCTACGTGGTCATCGCCATGCTCGACGACCCCAAGGCGACCGCCGAGACCGCGGGCTTCCACACCGCCGGCTGGAACGTCGCCCCGGTCGTGTCGCGGGTGGTCAGCCGGATCGGCGCCTTGCTCGGAGTGCAGCCGGACGAACATCGCGACGCCAACATGACCGAGGTTCTCCAATACGTTAAAAAGGAAGATTGATCGATGCGCCTGGCCGACCTCGCGGGAATCGGCGGCGATTCCCGGGTGACGGGCTTCGCGATCGATCACCGCAAGGTCGCGCCCGGAACGGTCTTCGGCGCATTCCGCGGAAGCGTCTTCAACGGCGAGGATTTCATTGCCGCCGCGGTCGGCGCCGGCGCGGTGGCGGTCGTGGCCCGGCCGGCCGTTCCGGTCGAGGGCGCTTCCCACATCGCCGCGGACGAGCCGAGGCGCGAATTCGCCCGGCTCGCGGCCAGGTTCTTCGAGCCCTTTCCGGAGACGGTGGTCGCGGTCACCGGGACGAACGGCAAGACCTCCAGCGTCGAGCTGACCCGCCAGCTTTGGCGGATGGCCGGGCATCACGCCGCCTCGATCGGAACGCTCGGGGTCACGACCGCCGACGACCGGACCACGACCGGTCTCACCACGCCGGACATCGTCACCTTCCTGTCGAACATGGCGGGGCTGGCGCGCGAGGGCGTGACCCACGCCGCCTTCGAGGCGTCGAGCCACGGCCTCTCGCAATATCGGACGGAAGGGCTGCCGGTGCACGCCGCGGCGTTCACCAACTTCACCCGCGATCATCTCGACTATCACGAGACGATGGAGGCCTATTTCGAGGCCAAGATGCGGCTGTTCGACGAGGTGGTCGAGCCCGGCGGGGCCGCGGTGATCTGGGCCGACGATCCGAAGTCCGCTGAGGTGGCTCGGCGGGCCGGGGCGCGCGGGCTCCGGATTGTCACGGTCGGCCGGCGGGGCGAGGCCCTGAAGCTGGTCGGCCGCGAGCCGACCCAGCTCGGCCAGCGGCTCACCATCGAAGCGGAGGGCGCGGCCCACAAGATAGAGCTTCCGCTGATCGGGGCCTACCAGGCCGCCAACGCCCTGACCGCCGCGGGCCTGGTGCTTGCGACGGGCGGGGAGCTGGCCGGAACTCTGGCCAATCTCGGACGGGTGCAGGGCGTGCGCGGACGGCTCGAGCGGGCGGTGATTACCCGCGCGGGAGCGCCGGTCTATGTCGATTATGCCCATACGCCGGACGCGATCGAGGCGGCGATCGAGGCGCTGAGGCCGCACGCGCGGGAGCGCCTGATCATCGTCTTCGGCGCCGGCGGCGACCGCGACGTCGGCAAGAGAGCGGAAATGGGCGCGGTGGCGGAGCGGCTCGCGGACCTCGTCCTCGTCACCGACGACAATCCGAGAAGCGAGGACCCGGTCGCGATCCGCCGCGATGTGCTCGCGGGAGCGCCGGGCGCCCGCGAGGTCCCGGGCCGGCGCGAGGCGATCGCCGCGGCGCTGGCCGAGGCGGGGCCCGGCGACATCGTCCTGCTCGCCGGCAAGGGTCACGAGCAGGGCCAGGTCGTCGGAGACAAGGTGCTGCCCTTCGACGACGTCACCGTCGCCCGCGAGTGCGCGGCATGAGCGCGCTCTGGACTTCCGAAGAAATCGCCGCCGCCACGGGTGGCCGCGTGCAGGGGGCTTTCGAGGCCAGCGGCGTCGCCTTCGATTCCCGTGAAGTCGGGCCCGGACATCTCTTCGTCGCGATGAAGGGCGAGGCGACGGACGGACACCTGTTCCTCGACAAGGCCTTCGCCGCCGGCGCGGCCGGTGCGGTCGTAAGCGAGGCGATCGCCCATCCCCATGTCCGGGTCGCGGACACCGGCGCCGCCCTCGACGCGCTTGGCCGAGCGGCCCGCGGCCGGACCTCCGCTCGAATCTGCGGAGTCACCGGCTCGGCCGGGAAGACCGGGACCAAGGAGGCGCTCTACGCGGCGCTCGACCGCGCCGCGCCGGGCCAGGCGCACCGGTCGGTGAAGAGCTACAACAACCATGTCGGCGTACCGCTATCCCTGGCCCGGATGCCGCGTGAGACCCGCTTCGGCGTGTTCGAGATGGGGATGAACCATGCCGGCGAGCTCGCGGCCCTGACCCGCCTGGTCAGGCCGCATGTCGCCATCGTCACCACCATCGCCTCGGCGCACCGCGAATTCTTCGCCAGCGACGAGGCGATCGCCGATGCCAAGGGCGAGATCTTCCAGGGCCTCGAGGAAGGCGGCATCGCCCTGGTCCCGCACGACAGCCCGCACCGTAATCGACTCGCCGCCGCGGCCCGGCCTTATGCGGCGAAGGTGCTGAGCTTCGGCCTCCGCGAGGGCGCCGACATCCGCGCCCGCGACATCGTGCCGTCGCCCCATGGCGGCTCCCTGGTTACCGCGATTCTGCCCGGGGCCGAGATTACCTTCACCGTGTCGCAGCCGGGCGACCATTGGGTGTCGAACGCGATCGCGGTGCTCGGAGCGGTCGAGGCGCTCGGCGGCGATCTGGCTTTGGCCGGCCTGGCGCTCGCCGACCTGCCCGGGATCAAGGGCCGCGGCGAGCGCCGCCTTGTCGCCCTCGACGGGGGCGAGGCGCTGCTCATCGACGAGAGCTACAACGCCAATCCGGCCTCGATGGCCGCGACCCTGAAGACGTTCGGCGCCCTGACGGTGCCCGGCCGGCGGATCGCGGTACTCGGCGGCATGAAGGAGCTGGGCGAGAGCTCGGACGCCTTTCATGCCGCTTTGGCGGAGCCGGTCGAGGCCGCCGGGGTCGAGCTTGCGATCCTCGTCGGCGAGGAGATGGAAGCGCTGGTGAAAGCTCTTGGCGCAAAGGTTAAAATGGCGCATGTGCCGGACGCGGCGACGGCGATCGAGCTTGCGAGAGCCGAGGCCCGGCCGGGCGACGCGATTCTCGTCAAGGGATCCAACTCGATCGGACTTGCCGCCCTCGTCGAGGCGCTGGCGGGCGGGAAAAGCTGATGTTTCTTTGGATTGCGGAACAGCTTGGCTTCCCGGGGTTCCTCAACCTCTTCCGCTACATCACTTTTCGTGCCGGAGCGGCGACCGCCACGGCGCTTCTCATCGGCCTCATCATCGGCCCGAAGTTCATCGGCTGGCTCCGCGTGCGCCAGGGCCATGGCCAGCCGATCCGGCTCGACGGGCCGCAATCGCATCTCGCCAAGCGCGGCACGCCGACGATGGGCGGGCTGATGATCCTGACCTCGCTGACGGTCTCGATGCTTTTGTGGATGGACTTCCGCAACACCTTCCTGTGGGCCTGCCTGTTCATCACCGTCGGCTTCGGGCTGATCGGATTCCTCGACGATTACGACAAGGTGACCAAGAAGAGCCACAAGGGCGTGTCGGCGCGGGTCCGGCTGCTCGCCGAGTTCCTCGTCGCCGGGATCGGCTGCATGATCATCACCTGGGGGGCCGGGACCGAGCTCTACATCCCCTTCTACAACGGGCCGGTGGTCGATCTCGGCTATGCCTATCCCTTCTTCGCCGCCTTCGTCGTGGTGGCGTTCGGAAACGCGGTGAACCTCACCGACGGGCTCGACGGACTCGCGACGATGCCGGTGATCATCGCGAGCCTCGCCTTCCTCGTCATCTCCTACGTCGCCGGCAACGCCGTCTTCTCGGCCTATCTCGGCATCCCCTTCATCGCCGGCGCCGGCAATCTGCCGATTTTGTGCTCGGCTATCGTCGGCGCCGGGCTGGCCTTCCTGTGGTTCAACGCGCCCCCGGCGGCCGTCTTCATGGGCGATACCGGAAGCCTCGCGCTGGGCGGCGCGCTCGGCGCGATCGCGGTCGCGACCCAGCACGAGATCGTGCTCGGGATCATCGGCGGCCTGTTCGTGGTCGAGGCGATGTGCGTCGTCATCCAGGTCTTCTTCTACAAGCGGACCGGGCGGCGGATCTTCAAGATGGCGCCGATCCATCATCATTTCGAGCAGATCGGCTGGTCGGAGGCGACCATCGTCATCCGCTTCTGGATCATCGCCTTCGTCCTGGCTCTGGCCGGCCTGTCGACGTTGAAGGTGAGATGATCACCAGCGCCGCCTTTTCGGGACGCAAATATGCGGTCTACGGGCTGGCGCGCTCGGGGATGGCGACGGTCGAGGCACTGCTTGCGAGCGGCGCCGAGGTCATGGCCTGGGACCAGAACGAGGCGGCGCGGGAGCGGGTGAAGGGGCTGGGCCTGCGGATGGCCGACCCGCTGGCCAGCTCGATCTACGGCTACGACGGTATCGTCGTTTCTCCCGGCGTCCCTTTGAACCGCCATCCGATCGCGGCCCGGGCGCGGGAGGCGGGGGTGCCGCTGATCGGCGACATCGAGCTTTTCGCCTTGGCCCGCGCCGGCCTGCCGCGGCACCTCGTCGTCGGCATCACCGGCACCAACGGCAAGTCGACGACGACCGCCCTCGTCCATCATATCGTCCGGACCGCCGGCAGGCCCTCGACCATGGCGGGCAATATCGGCTTCCCGATCCTCGGCCAGGAGCCGCTCGCCGAGGGCGGAGTCTATGTGCTCGAGCTTTCCTCCTACCAGATCGACCTGACCCGGAGCCTCGACTGCGACGTCTCGGTGCTTCTCAACGTCACGCCCGACCATCTCGACCGCTATGACGGGGTGGACGATTATGCCGCTTCCAAGGCCCGGCTGTTCACCATGCAGTCCCCGGAGCACGTCGCGGTGATCGCGGCGGAAGACGATTATACGCGCGCCATCGCCGGCCAGGTCGCGGGGCGCAAAATCCTCGTTTCCTCGCAGCAAGTGGCGGACCAGTCGCTCTGGCCGGCGCTGCAGGGGCCCCACAACGCGCAGAACATCGCGGTGGCGGTGGCCGCCGCGAAGGCGCTCGGCGTCGGCGACGAGGCGATCGGACGCGGCCTCGCCACCTATCCCGGCCTTCCGCACCGGATGGAGCGGGTGGCGGAGAAGAACGGGGTGCTGTTCGTCAACGACAGCAAGGCGACCAACCCGACCTCGGCGGCGCCGGCGCTGGCCGCCTATCCGGCGGTTCACTGGATATTGGGGGGGCTCCCCAAATCCGACGATCTCGACGCCTGCGAGCCTTTCCTCGATCACGTCCGGGCCGCCTACACGATCGGCGAAGCCGGGCCGATGTTCGCCAGGCTGCTTCGCGAGAAGGTTCCGGTCAGCGAATGCGAGATGCTGTTCGCGGCCGTCAACGAGGCGGCCGAGGCGGCCAGGCCCGGCGAGGTGGTGCTGCTGTCGCCGGCCTGCGCGTCGTTCGACCAGTTCAGGGATTATGAGGCGCGGGGCGATGCCTTCCGGGCCGCGGTGGAGGCATTGTAGCATGGGCGTAGTCGCACAGCTGAAGAGCAAGACCGAGAACCGGCTGGGCCGGTCGGACCGCAGCGCCGCCGGACGCTGGTTCTGGGAGATCGACCGGGTACTCCTCTTCTTCGTTGCGGTCCTGATCGCGATCGGCCTGATCGCCGTTGCCGCGGCCTCGCCAGCCGCGGGCCAACGCTTGTCGGGCGGCGGGGTGAGCTACGCGCCGCTTTATTATTTCTATCGTCAGCTGATGTGGATCCTCGTCGCCCTGCCGGTGATGATCGGGGTGTCGATGCTGCCCCGGACCAAGGCCAAGCGCTGGTGCCTGATCGGCACCCTGGTCTTCACCGGCCTGCTGTTCCTCGTGCCCGTCATCGGGGTTGAGGTGAACGGCGCGCGGCGCTGGCTGGGAGTGGGCTTCACCCAGTTCCAGCCCTCCGAATTCCTGAAGCCTCTCTACATCGTCAGCATCGCCTGGATGCTTTCGCTGAAGGAGCAGGATGCCAGCCTGCCCGTCGTGCCTCTGTCCGGGATCTGCACCGGGCTCATCGCGCTGCTCCTCATGCAGCAGCCCAATTTCGGCGAGACGATCATCTTCGCCTCCGCCTGGGTCATGCTTCTTACCCTGTCCGGCGTGTCGCTGAGGACGCTGGGGTTGCTCGGTCTCGCCGGAATCGTGGGGATCGTGCTGGCTTATTTCTTCTATCCGGTGGCGACGGTGAGGATCGATGCCTTCCTGTTCGCGGGGGCGGAGCATGACACCTACCAGACGGAATCGGCGCTCCGCACCCTCACCGCGGGCGGGCTGTTCGGCGCCGGGCCCGGCGCTGGCTCGCGCAAGTTCCAGCTGCCCGAGCCGCACACCGACTATATCTTCTCCGTCATCGGCGAGGAGTTCGGGATCATCGCCTGCCTCGCCATCGCCGCCATCTATCTGGTCATCGTCTCCCGGGTACTGATCCGGCTGCTGCATGAGGAGGACAAGTTCGTCGTCCTCGCCGCCGCCGGCCTGGTTTGTCAGTTCGGGCTCCAGGCGCTGATCAACATGGCGGTCAACGTCCAGATCGCGCCGTCCAAGGGCATGACTCTGCCGTTCATAAGCTATGGCGGCTCATCGATGGTGGCCCTTTCGATCGGGATGGGGCTTCTCCTCGCCTTCACCCGGCGTAACCCCTATCTGCACCGGTCCCCTTATGTGGTGAAATGGAGTGGGCGATGAGGGTCGGGGCTGGTAAAATCCTCCCCGCGATTCCGCGGGGAGGGGGACCGCGCGAAGCGCGGTGGAGGGGTTCTTCGAGTCTGAAAGAACCCCTCCACCAGGCTTCGCCTGGTCCCCCTCCCCCGCAAAGGCGGGGGAGGAATTCATCATGCTGAGCCGCCACTACGTCCTCGCCGCGGGCGGCACCGGGGGACATATGATCCCGGCGCACGCGCTGGCGGAAGAGCTGATGCGGCGCGGCCACCGGGTCGCGCTCGTCACCGACGATCGCGGCGCCCGCATCCCGGGCCTGTTCGAGGGCGTGCCGGTCCACATCCTTCCGGCCGGGCGACTGGGCGGCGGGCCGGTCGGTTGGCTCAAGGCGATAAGCAAGATCTTCACCGGACGGGCGATGGCGTCCCGCCTCTACGAGACGTTCGAGCCGTCGGCGGTGATCGGATTCGGCGGCTATCCGGCACTCCCCGCCCTGATGGCGGCGCAGCGCGACCGCATCCCGACCCTGATCCATGAGCAGAATGCGGTGCTCGGCCGGGTCAACCGGATCGTCTCGGGGCGGGTCGACGCGATCGCGACGGCCTATCCGAACGTGCAGCGCCTCGCCAAGAGCCGGGAGGCCAAGACCCATCTGGTCGGCAATCCGGTGCGCGATGAGGTGCTTGCGCTTCGCGAGCAGCCCTATCCCGAGCTGACCGACGAAGGCGTCTTCCGGCTTCTCGTCACCGGCGGAAGCCAGGGCGCCACCATCCTTTCCGAGGTGGTGCCCGAAGCGCTCGGACTTTTGCCGGAGCATTTCCGCCGCCGGCTGCAGGTCACCCAGCAATGCCGGGCCGAGGATATCGAGAGCGTGAGGGCCCGCTATGCGGCGCTCGGGATCGCCGCCGAGCTGGCAACCTACATCGCGGACATGCCCGACAAAATCGCCTGGACCCATCTCGTCATCGCTCGGGCGGGGGCCTCGACCATCGCGGAGTTGACGGTGGCGGGACGGCCCGCAATCCTCATTCCGCTGCCCTCCGCGACCGACGACCACCAGACCTTCAACGCCCGTGAGATGGCCAAAGCCGGCGGCGCCCGGACGATCAGCCAGAGGAGCTTCACCCCGGTCGAGCTCGCCAAGCAGATGCAGAAGCTCGGTCTCGACCCGGCCGCCCTCACCAATGCGGCGTCGAGAGCCTGGGCGGTCGGCCGCCCCAACGCGGCGAGCGACCTCGCCGACCTGGTCGAGCTGACCGGCCGCGACCTCGGCACGGATCCGATGCCGGCCGAGGAGATGATCCTCACCCCGATCCCGAACGGGGCCTTCGCCTGATGCCGAAACGCGGGATGAAAGGGGTCGCCAAGGACATCGGCACCATTCATTTCGTCGGCATCGGCGGAATCGGAATGTCCGGCATCGCCGAGGTCATGCACATCCTCGGCTACAAGGTGCAGGGCTCCGACGTCGCCGAAGGCTATGTCGTCGAAGGGCTTCGCAAGGCCGGGATCCCGGTCAAGGTCGGTCATCATCCCGACAATCTCGGCGACGCCGCGGTGGTCGTGATCTCGACGGCGATCCGGAAGGACAATCCCGAGCTGGTCTGCGCCTATGAGCGGCGCATCCCGGTGGTGAAGCGGGCGGAGATGCTGGCCGAGCTGATGCGCCTCAAATCGACGGTCGCGGTGGCAGGCACCCACGGCAAGACGACGACGACCTCGATGATCGCGGCGATGCTCGACGCCGGCGGCATCGACCCGACCGTGATCAACGGCGGGATCATCAACGCCTACGGCTCCAACGCCCGGCTTGGAACGTCCGACTGGATGGTGGTCGAGGCCGACGAGAGTGACGGCAGCTTCCTGCGGCTCGATGGGACCCTGGCGGTGGTCACCAACATCGACCCCGAGCACCTCGACCATTACGGCTCGTTCGATAAGGTGAAGGACGCGTTCGTCGAGTTCGTCGAGAACGTGCCCTTCTACGGCGCCGCTTTGCTCTGCGTCGACCACCCCGAGGTCCAGACGATCATCCCCCGCCTTCGCGACCGGCGGGTGGTAACCTACGGCTTCGCGGCGCTGGCCGACGTTCGCGGCGAGAATGTCCGGCCGGTGCCGGGCGGCAATCGTTTCGACGTCTCGCTCCGGGACCGCTCAGGCGAGGTGGCCGTCATCACCGACGTCGAGCTCCCGATGCCCGGGCGGCACAATGTCCAGAACGCCCTGGCCGCGATCGGAATTGCCGCGGAGCTGGGCATTCCGCACTCCACCATCGCCAAGGGTTTCGAGAAGTTCGGCGGCGTGAAGCGGCGCTTCACCAAGGTCGGCGAGATCGAGGGCGCGACGATCATCGACGATTACGGTCACCACCCGACGGAAATCCGCGCAGTCCTTTCCGCGGCCCGCGAGGGCGCCCAGGGCCGCGTGATCGCGGTCGTCCAGCCGCATCGCTTCACCCGCCTGCGCGACCTGATGGAAGAGTTTCAGGGCGCCTTCAACGACGCCGACGTGGTTTACGTGACGCCGGTCTATCCGGCCGGCGAGGAGCCTATCGAAGGCGTGGATTCGGAGGCTTTGGCGGAGGGGCTCAAGCAGCGCGGCCACCGGGCGGTCAAGGCGGTCGCCGGTGTCGAAGAGCTGTGCCTCAGCCTTCGCGACCTTGCCGCCGCCGGCGACATGGTGATTTGTCTGGGCGCCGGCGACATCACCAAATGGGCGGCCGGACTTGCCGACGGGATCGCCTGCGCGAGGCGCGACAAATGAGCGTCCTTCGCGAAAGGGGACGGCCATTCGCCGCCGCGGCGGGCGAGCTGCGGGAAAGGCCTGGCGGGCGCGTGACTGTCCCCGCCCTGCGCGGCTCGATCGAGCCGGGCGGCTCGCTCGCCGACTTCATCTGGTTCCGCACCGGGGGTCCCGCCGAATGGCTGGCCCGGCCCAGCGACGTCGAGGACCTCTCGCGCTTCCTGGCCGAACTCGATCCGGCCGTTCGCGTCATGCCGGTCGGAGTCGGCTCGAACCTGATCGTGCGCGACGGCGGCGTTCCCGGCGTGGTCGTGCGCCTGCCGAAGGCGATGAGCCACGTCCATATCGAGCCCGGTCACCGCGTCCGGGCCGGCGGCGGGGCGATGGGGATCACGGTCGCCTCGAAGGCCCGCGACGCGCATATCGCCGGTCTCGAATTCCTTCGCGGAATACCCGGCACCGCGGGCGGGGCGGTTCGGATGAACGCCGGCGCCTACGGCCGGGAAGTGGCCGATATCCTCATCGAGGCGACCCTGGTGCTTCGCGACGGACGGGTGGAAACCTGGCCGGCCGAGCGGCTCGGCTATACCTACCGCCACAGCGAGGTGCCGGCGGGCGCGGTGGTCGTCGAGGCGCTGTTCCAGGGAACCCCCGGCGAGCGCGCCGTGATCGGCGCCGAGATGGACCGGATCGCCGTCGAGCGCGAGGCGAGCCAGCCGCTGCGGAGCCGGACCGGAGGCTCGACCTTCAAGAATCCGCCGGGGACGAAGGCTTGGAAGCTGATCGACGAGGCGGGCTGCCGCGGCCTGACGATGGGCGATGCCCAAGTCTCTGAAAAGCATTGCAACTTCCTGCTCAACCTAGGCAAGGCGAGAAGCGCCGACATCGAGGCGCTGGGCGAGGAGGTGCGGCGGCGGGTGAAGGCGAATTCGGGCGTGACCTTGGAGTGGGAGATACAGAGGGTGGGAGTGGAGAAGTGAGCGTGACCCCGGCCGTCATGCCAGCGAATGCTGGCATCCCAGCGGGTGAAAAACGCCTGCGGGCTTCACGCGCCGGGGCCCCAGCCTTCGCTGCGGCGACATGCCGGTGACCTCCCCCCTCCACGTCGCCGTCCTTATGGGCGGCTGGTCTGCCGAGCGCGAAGTGTCGCTGATGAGCGGCCGGGACATCGCGAGCGCCCTCGAGAGCCTCGGCCACCGCGTGACCCGGATCGACATGGGCCGCGACGTCGCCGAGCGGCTTCGCGAAGCGGCGCCCGACGTCGTCTTCAACGCGCTTCACGGAACCCCGGGCGAGGACGGCACCGTGCAGGGCCTGATGGACCTCATGGGCCTCAAATATACCCACAGCGGAGTCGAGACCTCGGTCATCGCCATCGACAAGGAGCTGACCAAGATGGTGCTCGTGCCCCGCGGCATCCGGATGCCGAAGGGGACGATGGTCGAGAGCGAGAGCCTCTACGAAGCCGATCCGATGGCCCGGCCCTATGTGCTGAAGCCGGTCAACGAAGGCTCGTCGGTCGGAGTCGCGATCGTAACCGACGGCGGCAATTACGGCGATCCGATCGGGCGCGACAGCGAAGGGCCGTGGCGGCATTTCGAGCGGCTGCTCGCCGAGCCGTTCATCCGCGGGCGCGAGCTGACCGTGGCCGTGCTCGGCGGCGAGGCGCTCGCCGTGACCGAGCTCCAGCCCAAGTCCGGCTTCTACGATTACGACGCCAAATATACCGAGGGCATGACCCAGCACACCTGCCCCGCGGAGATCCCAGAGGAAATCGCGGCCGCTGCGATGAGGATGGCCATCGAGGGCCATCGGGCGCTCGGCTGCCGCGGCTGTTCGCGCGCCGATTTCCGCTGGGACGACGAGCAGGGAGTGGACGGCCTCTATCTGCTCGAGATCAACACCCAGCCGGGAATGACCCCGCTCAGCCTGGTGCCCGAGCAGGCCCGCTATCGCGGCATGAGCTATGCCGAGCTGGTCCAGAAGATCGTGGAGGAAGCGTTATGAGCAAGGCGATCTCGCGCGGATCGGCCCAGCGCGGAAAGGCCAGGGCGCCGGCGCGCGGCAAGGGCCAGCGCGGCCGGGCCGCGCCCCCCGCCCCGGCGCTGCCCGACGCGGTCCGGCGGCTGAGCTGGTGGATCTTCGTGGGAATGATGATCGCCCTCGCGGGGGCTCTGCTCTGGGCGCTCCGGATCCCGCAGATGGTCGGCGGGACGATGGGTGAGAGCGTCGGTGAGATGGGCTTTGCGATGAAGCGGGTCGAGATCAAGGGCGCGACGCATATCCGCCAGATCGACGTCTACAATATCGCCTTCGACCAGCCTTCGACCGCGATGCCGCTGGTCGATCTCGAGGCGACCCGACAGCGGCTCCTCCGGTTCGGCTGGGTCAGCGACGCCCGGGTCTCGCGCCGGCTGCCCGACACGCTCGTCGTCGACATCGTCGAGCGCCGGCCCGCCGCCATCTGGCAGCACAATCAGCGCCTCGCTTTGATCGACATGGACGGCGTCGTGCTCGAGGCGGTGAGGCTCGACGCCATGCCCGATCTGCCGCTGCTCATCGGTCCCGCCGCCAACGTCCACGCCGCGGAGCTGTCGCGGCTCATCCAGGCGGCGCCCAATCTCAAGCCGGCGATGGCCGGCGCGAGCTGGGTGGGCGGGCGCCGCTGGGACCTGCGCTTCCAGTCCGGCGAAGTGCTCGCGCTGCCCGAGGGCGAGGCCGCCGCGCGGAAGGCGCTGACCAAGTTCGCGAGCATGGACCAGTCGGTGCAGCTGCTCGGCAAGGGCTATGTCCGGATCGACATGCGCGATCCGAGGCGGATGCTGGTCCGCCTGCCCGGGGACCCGGGCAGCACCGTTCCCGAGATCGCGCCCGAGGCGCCGCCGCCGGCCGCCGTGGCGCCCGGAAGCGGCGACGTCGATACCGCCCGGACGATCTGATGAAGCGCCCGACCGTCCAGGCCCCGCGCAAGCTGGTCACCGCCCTCGACGTCGGCTCGTCGAAGGTCTCCGCCCTGATCGCGGAGCCCGGCGAGGACGGCCGGCTCAAGATCCTCGGCACCGGCCAGCGCCAGAGCCAGGGCGTGAGGCGCGGCTTCATCGCCGACATGGAGAAGACGGAAGGCGCGATCCGGGAGGCGGTCGAGCAGGCCGAGCGGATCGCGGCCACCAATATCGAGGACGTGTTCGTCGGCTTCTCGGCCGGCGGGCTGGTCAGCACCGTCGCGAGCGTTGAGCTTCAGATCGGCGGGCGGCGGATCGAGAAGGCGGATATCGATCAGCTGCTCGGCATCGGCCGGGAATCGATCAGCGCCGACGGGCGGATGATCCTCCACGCTCTGCCCGCGCTCTACACGGTGGACGGACTCGAAGGGGTGAAGAAGCCGCTCGGCCTCCACGCCGACAAGCTCGCCGTCGACATCCACGTCATTGCGGGGGACCCGTCGCCGGTCCGCAACCTCGATCTGTGCGTGCGTTCGGCCCATCTCGGGGTGGAGGCGATCGTCGCTTCGCCTGTCGCCGCGGGCAAGGCCTGCCTCAGCGACGAGGAGCGCGAGCTGGGAGTCGCCCTGGTCGAGCTCGGCGCCGGGGTCACCAACGTCTCCGTGTTCGCCGGAGGGATGCTTCTCGGACTCAAGTCGATTCCCGTCGGTGGGATGGACATTACCGACGACATCGCCTCCGCCTTCGGCACCCGCCGGGTCGAGGCGGAGCGGATGAAATGCTTCTACGGCTCGGCGACGACGAGCCCGCGCGACAATCACGACATGATCGAATTGTCGCCGATCGCCGGATCCGAGGAAGGGACCGAAGCGGCGCGGATCACCCGGGCGCAGCTCATCGCCGTCATTCGCCAGAGGCTCGAGCATCTCACCGGGGAGATCGCCGCTTCCTTGAAGGATCTCGGCTTCGGCGGCCCGTTCGGGCGGCAGGTCGTCCTGACCGGCGGAGGATCCGAATTGAAGGGCATCGCGGATTACGCGCAGGGCGTGCTGGGCCGCGCGGTTCGCATCGGGCGGCCAAGCCTGGCGGGCCTTCCCGATGCCCATTCGGGACCGGCTTTCACGACGCTCGTCGGCCTCGCTTTGTTCGCAGCATCGGACGAGTTGGACCTTCGGTCGGTGATGTCGCCCGAGCGGATCATGCCGCGAGAGACCGGCGGCAACATCGTGCAGCGCCTGATGAACGCGGTGAAGAGTGGCTTTTGAGATTCACGGCGTGGCTTTTCGGATTCAGGTCCGTGACTTTTGGGACTCACACGGGGGTGTCCACACCGAAAAAATACCAGTCCGTTAACTTTTTGCTCGCGCCCAAGAATCGCATAGTGCAAAAGGAGTTAACGATTGGTCCCGTTGGGCGAACGCAGGGGGAGAGCAAGCATGAGCATCGACTTCATTCGGCCGGAAGTAGATGAACTGAGGCCCCGTATCAGCGTCATCGGAGTCGGTGGCGCGGGCGGCAACGCCGTCGCCAACATGATCGCCAATGACGTTCAAGGCGTCGACTTCCTCGTCGCCAATACGGACGCCCAGGCGCTCAACGCCTCGCCGGCGGACCAGCGCATCCAGCTCGGCCTCCGGATCACGCAGGGCCTCGGCGCCGGCTCCCGTCCGGAGATCGGCAAAGCCGCCGCCGAGGAGGCTCTCGAGGAGATCGAGAAGG
The DNA here is from genome assembly GCA_036382815.1 of Allosphingosinicella sp. Lineage (GTDB taxonomy): Bacteria > Pseudomonadota > Alphaproteobacteria > Sphingomonadales > Sphingomonadaceae > Allosphingosinicella. The sequence continues at coordinate 762 of DASVPM010000389.1, read as the reverse complement.
CGCTCGAAGGCGCCCATATGTGCTTCATCGCGGCCGGCATGGGCGGCGGCACCGGCACCGGCGCCGCTCCCGTCATCGCCAAGGCGGCGCGCGACCGCGGAGTGCTCACCGTCGGGGTCGTCACCAAGCCGTTCAGCTTCGAGGGCAATCGCCGCGGCCGCTCCGCCGACGCCGGGATCGCCGAGCTCCAGCAGCATGTCGACACGCTGATCGTCATCCCCAACCAGAACCTCTTCCGGATCGCCAACCCGAACACGACCTTCAAGGAAGCGTTCCAGATGGCGGACGAGGTGCTCCAGCAGGGCGTCCGCGGAATCACCGACCTCATGGTCATGCCCGGCCTCATCAACCTCGATTTCGCCGACGTCCGCTCGGTAATGGGCGAGATGGGCAAGGCGATGATGGGCACCGGCGAGGCTTCGGGCGACAATCGCGCCATCGAGGCGGCCGAGAAGGCGATCGCCAACCCGCTGCTCGACGGAGTGAGCATGAAGGGTGCCCGCGGAGTGATCATCTCGATCACCGGCGGCGAGGACATGCGCCTGATGGAGGTCGACGAGGCCGCCAGCCACATCAAGGAGCTGGTCGATCCCGATGCCAACATCATCTGGGGCTCGGCCTTCAACAACGAACTCGAGGGCCGGATCCGGGTTTCGGTGGTGGCCACAGGGATCGACGCCGAGGCGGCGACCCAGGCGCCGCCGCTCCCGGCCAAGGTCTTCACCTTCCCCGGCGCGCGCACCGCCGCCCCGGCCGCCGAGG
>DASVPM010000388.1:0-16478 GCA_036382815.1 Allosphingosinicella sp. | reverse complement strand
CGCTGGTGCTGTTCGCGGCCTACACGACGGACCTGGCCGAGTTCTTCCCGCGGCTCGACGTCGACTTCAGCCTGGAAAACCCATACGTGATCGTCGGCCTGCTGCTCGGCGCCCTGCTGCCGTTCCTGTTCGGCTCGATGGGCATGACCGCCGTTGGCCGCGCCGCCGGCAACGTCGTGCTCGACGTGCGCGAACAGTTCCGCTCCAACAAGGGCATCATGGACGGCACCAGCCGGCCCAATTACGCCCGCACGGTCGACCTCGTGACCCGCGCCGCGATCAAGGAGATGATCATCCCGTCGCTCCTCCCGGTGCTGACCCCGATCGTCGTCTATTTCGCCATCGCGGCGATCGCCGGCAAGGAGCAGGGCTTCGCGGCGCTTGGCGCCCTTCTTCTCGGCGTCATCGTCTCCGGCCTGTTCGTCGCCATCTCGATGACCTCGGGCGGCGGCGCCTGGGACAATGCCAAGAAATATATCGAGGACGGCAATTACGGCGGCAAGGGCTCGGAAGCCCACAAGGCCGCCGTCACCGGCGACACGGTCGGCGATCCCTATAAGGACACGGCCGGCCCGGCGGTGAACCCGATGATCAAGATCACCAACATCGTCGCTTTGCTCCTGCTCGCGGCGCTGGCCAGCACCGGCGGCTGATCTTCGGCGGTCACGACGGAACGACAGAGCCCCGCCCGGACCCGTCCGGGCGGGGCTTTCCTTTACATCCGGGCGCGGCCCAGATTATCCTTGTCCGGCAAGGGGGTAAGGGATGACGACGTTGAGGCTCGCCGCAGCGGCAATGCTGCTCCCTTTCGCGGCGGCCGCGGCCGAGCCCGCGCCGGGCCCGGTGCCGATCGAGAGCCTTGCCCAGATACCCTTCTTCTCCGACCCCCTCATCTCGCCCGACGGCCGGCGACTCGTCGCCCGGATCAACGGCGAGGGGACGGAGCAGCTGGCAATCTACGACCTGACTGCGCCGCGGGACGCACAGCCGAAGATCATCCCGACCATGGGCTCCATCCGGTGGTACGGCTGGGCCGGCAACGACCGGGTGATCGTCGGCAACACGCTCTTCTCGATCATGTTCCTCACCCTGCCGATTCAGATGACGCGGCTGACGGGCTACGACCTGAAGACCGGCAAGACCTCGGAGATCAAGGCCGGCGGCGGACTGCTCGGCGACACCGTCGTCTATACCGATCCCGCCGGCCGCTACCTCCTTCTGTCGGCCCAGAAGGATTATAATGATTCTCCGTCGGTCTGGAGGGTCGATCTCGCCACCGGAGCCGCGGTGGAGATCCAGCGCAAGACGGCCGACATCTGGAGCTGGGTCGTCGATGACGCGGGCAACGTCCGCGGCGGCATAAGCTACGAGCCCGGGAGCTGGACCGTCTATCGCCGCGATCCGAAGACCGGGGAATTGAGAAGAGCGGGATCGGGTAAGTTCTCCCCGGGCCGGGAATCCGCTGTCGACTCCATCGGACTGCTCGCCGGCGGGGACAGCGGCATCATCGTCACCAACGAGCGGACCGGCCGCTTCGCAGTCTATCGCTACGATCTGGGGGCGCGGACGATCGGGGAGCCCATCTTCGAGCATCCTGAAGTCGACGTGACGAAACCGCAGGTGTCGGCCGACGGACGGGTCGTCGAAGCCGTTTATTACGAAGACGATCTGCCCCGGGTCGCCTGGCTCACGCCCGAGTTCAAGCAGCTCCAGCTTCAGATCGACCGCACCTTCCCAGGCAAGGTGAACCGGGTGCTGAACCTCAGCCGGGACCGCAACGTCGTCCTCGTCTGGTCGGGAGCGGCTCACGATCCCGGCACCTATTACATCTTCGATCGCAAGGCGAAGCGGATGGAAGCCTTCGCCTCGCCCTATGAAGGGCTGGCGGAGCCGCAGCTCGCGCCTGTGAAGCCCGTCCGGTACACGGCTCGTGACGGCCTCAATATCCGGGGCTATCTCACCTTGCCGCGCGGCGCCGAGCCCAAAGCGCTTCCGCTCATCCTCCTGCCGCATGGCGGGCCCTTCGCCCGCGACAGCTATCAGTTCGATCCGCTGGTGCAGTTCCTCGCCAGCCGCGGCTACGCGGTGCTCCAGCCGAACTTCCGGGGCTCGACCGGGTTCGGGCGCGATTTCGTAGAACGCGGCTACGGCGAGTGGGGCAAGAAGATGCAGGACGACCTCGACGACGGGGTCGCCTGGCTGGCGGGCCAGGGCATTGCCGATCCCAAGAGGGTGTGCATCGCCGGCCTCTCCTACGGCGGCTATGCCGCCATGTGGGGCGCCATCCGCAATCCGGAAATCTACCGCTGCGCGATCAGCATGGCGGGGGTCTCGGACATCCGCGCGATGCTGAAATACGATGGCCGCGCTCTCGTCGCCACGCGCTATTCCAAATTGTGGCGCCGGAAGGTCGAGGGCGAGGAGAAGCGTGATCTGGCCGCGGTGTCGCCGCTTCAGCAGGCTGCACGCCTGAATGTGCCGGTGCTGATCGCCCATGGCGAGCAGGACGGCAACGTGCCGGCCGACCAGAGCCGCCAGATGATCAAGGCGCTCAAGGGCCGGGGCGCCCGGGTCCAGTCGGCTTTCTATCCGGGCGCCGGCCACGGCTTCACCCGAAGCGCCGACTCGGTCGACTTCATGAAGCGGGTCGAGGCCTTCCTCGACGTCCACAATCCGGCTCGCCTGGAGCCGGCGAAGGGCCCGCGCGAGCCGCAGCTGGTCACCCGGCAGATTGGCGGATCCTATGTCGCCTCCGGTGTCCGGAAGAAGCCGTCGGCGGCCGCAATGGAGCTGCGCTTCCTGGTCACGGCCGACGGCCGGGTCACGTCCTGCGAGGCGCGCGCCTCGAGCGGGGCGGCCGAGGTCGACAGCCGGGCCTGCGAGCTCGCCGAGATGCAGCTGCAATACCGCCCGGCCCTCAGCGCGGAAGGCCGCGCCCGGGAGACGTGGCTGACCTACAGGATCGCCTTCGACCCGGAGAAGAAGAAATAAGGCGCTCGCCTCGTCCGGAAGCGGACACAGATCGCCCGAAGACGCTTCCCAATTGTCGGCGAAAATCCCCAACATTTGAAATGGCTCGTCGGCCGACGGGCCGGCATGCTGAATTGAAATGGCGGATTTCCGCCATTTCTTCCATTTGGCACGCTGCCTGCAAACCTTCCTGGCATGGTCGACGGAATAGTCCGGACGGCCGAATTCAGGGAGACTTACAATGACTTTCAACCTCACCAGCCTGCAGCACATCGCGGTTTCCGCCATCGGCGCCGTCTTCGCCGCGACCCTGTTCATCACCGCCGCCGTCGGCCCGGCCGGTCAGATCATCTGACCGTCCGGACCCCGGTCCAAACGCAAATAATCGCCATTAATCGCGAGGAAACGCGAGGAAACGCGAGGAATCGCCACACAAGTGAAGGAAAGGCCATGAACCGTCCTTTCACGCTCGACAAAGCCAATGGCAAGATGATGGGCGTCTGCGCCGGCCTCGCCGACTCGACGGGAGCCGACGCGACGCTCATCCGCCTGGCCGCCGTGCTCAGCCTGTTCGTGCTGGGTCCGGTCGCGATCCTGCTCTACCTCGTCGCCGGCTGCATCGCGCCCGACCGCGGCTAGCGGCTCACTCGGCCGCGACGGCGCCGGACGCCCGGATCGCGGCCAGGCGCTCGGCATGGCGGGCATCGATCTCGGCCAGCCGAGCAAGCACATGCTCCATCTCGTCCGGCCCGGCGAAATCGCCGCGCGGAAGCTCCGCCACCAGGGGAGCCCCGCACTTCATGCAGCCCTCGTCCCCGGCGAACGAATAATGGCCGCAGCCCCGGCACAGGATGATCTCGCCGTCGGGATTCTTCGGCTGCTTCGAGGCCGGATAGGCGCTCTCCGGCAATTCCACGCCGTCCACGGTCTCGAGCGCGAGCCTCCACAGGCCCTGATCGAACGGTTCGCCGGGAGCGGGCGAGACCTGCTCGAAGCGCTCGCGCATCCCCGCCTCGCGCAGGGTGCGGGCGCGATGGTCGCACATCGGGTTGTTGCCCGGCACCCCGAGGATCGACCCCGCCGTCCAGGTGCAGCCCGATTTGCACACCGACCTGTAATAGCAGGTGCCGCAAAAGCCCCAGGCGGGCCGCTCAACATTGGGCCGCACCGACTCCTGCATGGCGAGCCAGATTTCGGTGAGGCTGCCATGATCGCGGACGTTGCCGCCGCCATATTCGCCCTTGTGGAGCGAGGGGCAGCCCTTGACGACGCCGTCGGCCTCGATCGCCATGCCGCTCTCGGCGGCGCCGCAGCCGTCCCAGTAAGCCGGCTCGTCGGTCATCGTCCGCCAGAGATGCTCATAGGGCCCGAAATAGCCGATATTGTTGCCCGAGAAGAGCCGGAAGCCGGCCCTTCGGCCGCGCTCGAACAGGCGGGCGAGCGTGTCGTAGGTCTCGGGGATCTGCCAGGGCTGGAGGATCAGGTCGACCTGCTCGGCGGCGTTGCCCGCGGGGACGGTGAGCTGGATCTGCCACATGCGGGCGCCGGCGGCGTAGATATGCTCGTAGGTTTCCTCGAGCACCGGCGCCGACAGCCGGTTGATCTGGGTGTTGGAGCTCGGAACGATCCCGGCGCGGGCGAACTCCTCGATCGCGGCCAGCGCCTGGCGGAAGCTGCCGGGGACCCCGCGGAGCCGGTCGTGCACGGCCTCGTTGCCGTCGACCGAGACCCCCGCGGAGGAGAGCCCGGCGTCGACCGCGGCCTCGATCTTGGCCCGGGTCAGCGCCCGCCCGCCGGTCTGAAGCCCGCATCTGATCCCGGACTCGGCGACGGCGCGGATGATGTCGAGCCAGTCGCGGCGCAGGAAAGCCTCGCCGCCGATCAGGCTGATCTCGCGGGTGCCGAGCGCGCCAAGCTCGGCGACGATCGAGCGGATCTCGTCGGTGGTCAGCTCGTCGCTGCGCGGCCGGCCGGCCCGGGAGCCGCAATGCGCGCAACGCAGATTGCAGGCGAGAGTCAGCTCCCAGACGACGTGGACCGGATGGCGGAGCCGGCGGTCGGCCTCGGAGCGGATCCGGACCGGCTCCGTCCGGGTACCGCCGGCATCCGCCATGACGTCAGCTCCCGCCGCGGCGCGAGATCTCGCCGTCGAGGCGTTCGAGCGCCGCCCTCAGGTCGCCCTGCGCGGCGAGCACTTCGCGGCCATGGTCGCGGTGGGCGATCAGCTCCTCGAGACTGGTATTGGGGTCATTGAGGGCGTCGGAAATCGCCACTCCGTAGGGCGGAACGGGCGCCCCTGCTCTGGTCGTCATGGATCTTCTCCTTGTCGGTGCGGCCTTATTGGCGGCGGGCGATCTCGTCTTCGAGCCTCGAGAGCGCGCCTTCGAGGTCGCCGGTCTCCTCGAGCTGGCGGCGCCCCTGGTCGCGAAGCTCGGCCAGCCGCTCGACCGACGTCTGCGGATCGTCGAGGGCGTCGTGAATGGCGACTCCGTAAAGCGGCTGCAGCCCTCCCGCCGGAGTTCCGTAGTGGCCGCCGCTGCGGGCCGCGATCTCCGCTTCGAGCTTCTCGAGGGCGCCGGGAAGATCGCCGATCTCCTCGAGCTCGCGGCGGCCCTGGTCGCGCAAAGCCGTCAAAGTCTCGAGCGTCGAGCCGGGGTCCTGAAGCGCGTCGCTGATCGCCACGCCATAGGGTCTCACCTGTCCACCTGTCGGAGTCGCCATGGAAGTCCTCCTTTTGTCGATGATCCATGATAAGCCGACCTTCCGGACCGAGTCGATTGGATGGGTTCCGAAACGGTTCTAAAATTCCTGGGATGGCGGCGATGTCGGGTTGCCGGTCCCCGGCCCCCTCCCGCCTCATGCCCCGCACGGAAAGGGTGACGGCGCGACGGAATAAGGCTAGTTGCGGAGACGGAAGGGAAGCGAAGAATGGATGGTCTGGAATTGGGGACCGTGGCGCTCGTGTCGTCGCTCGTGCTGGGCGCGCTCGCGCTGCCGGTGACGGCGATCGCGATTCACCAGCGCCGCCGCCGCTCCCTCGAAAAGCGGATGGGCGTCCGGCGCAAGGAAAAAATCGACCTCTAGAGTCTGTCCTGATGACATTGAAGCCCATGTTCCCCGGCGAAGGCCGGGGTCCAGCAGCACCACCGGAAGCACTGGATCCCGGCCTTCGCCGGGAAGCGATTCAGCCTCATCAGGACCGACTCTAGGCTCCGCCGGGGTCACCGCGGCGGCCTCGAAAAAGGGTTAACGCCGGCGGCCCAAAAAAATTTGCGGCTCCGTTCGCCGTCGCTTCCGAACGCCTCGTCGCCGCAGATTTCCGCGCTTTTCTGCCCTTGCCGCGAGAGACGGCCGGACCCCGAAGCGGCTCCGTTCATCTTAACGCCATGAAACTCTTCAGACTCCTCGCTCGTTAGGGCGGCAAGTGAGTTGAAAGGGAGCCAAAGTAATGGCGACGAGTATCCTTGAAGCGCGTGGCGGCTGCATCATCCCCCAGGCGGACCAGCGCGGCTATCATATCGTCTACCGCGAGCATGAGACGAATTATTGCCCGGGCTGCGGACGCACGCACTGGTATATCGGCCGGTCGATGGCCGAGTGCGCCTTCTGCACGACCGCCTTGCCGCTCGAGAACGCGCCGATGATCGCCGGTGGCGCCATCGTCCGGACCATTCGCCGCCCCGTGTTCGCCGAGCACGCCTACGCGGCCTGAATCGCTGGCGGCGCCTTCGCGGCGGCCGCCGTCGCGCCGGCCCCTTATCATCCCTACGCGAGGGGCCGGCGCGTAACTTCCCGAGGCGAATGAGGAGGGCGGCCGCCGGCCGTCCCCTTTTTCACGTCATCCCGGGGCGAACTCCACGATCCGCGGACAAGAAGGCCTGGCGGGCCTCGCCGAGGCGGGCTTTGGCGACGACCTTTGCCTGCCCCCGCCTCCGGGCGCCCGGCCACCGAAGCCACGCCAGTTCACGCGGGTTCGCGGCCTATAACAAAAGCTGTTGACTCCTTCGCGCATGTTGCACACCCTGTTGCCGGTACAGGGTCCGAGTCGTTTTGCGTTCCACCCCCTTAAGTGTGGAGAAAACCATGGCTATTCGCGAAGAAAATGCGGCGGATCGTGATAGACTCATAGCAGGAAGTGCTTTCCCCAAGGAAGTATTGACCTTGGAAGGGATGCTGAGACTTGCCGATCGTCTTAGAGCCGATAGCGATCCGGAAATTCAGGGCCGTTGGTTCGTGTTCAAACATCGGTGGCCGGATGGCTCCGAGACCACGCTGATCGGCGGCAGCAAAGACTAAGCCCGGCCCGCTCGGTTGCCTCCCCCAATCGCCAGCGAAGCCGTCTACCCGCTGATCGCCGAGGAGCTTGGAAAGGCCGGCACCGGCGCCGGCCGGGCGAAGTTCCTTGCCGAAGCGGCGCTCGTGGTTCGAACCGCCGCCTCCATCGATCGAGTGCCCGACGCCGGGCTGGAGGCGGCGCTGACCGCGATCGAGCGCGAGCTGCACAGCTTTCGACACATGGCACTGGGCGACAACTCCCTGCGGAAGGCCGATCTCGTCTATCCCTATGCGGCCTTGTCCGGCCTGATCCGGCCGAGCCCGTTCTACGAGTGCCGCCTCGACGATTTCGCCCGAACCGGAAACCGCGATCCGGACCGTCCCGCCTATCGCGCCTGCGAGGACCAGTTCATCCTCTACATGGCCGGACGGGCGAAGCTGCCGGCCCTTTGCGACGGGCATTGGGCCGGGTTCGTGAGCCGGGTTTACGACTTCAATGTCGAGCATTGCTACTGGTTCACGCATCGCTACCTTTTCGCGAGCGACATGGGGGCCGTCGAGACCGGGCTCGATTGGGTTGCGCCCGCCATGCTCCTGGTCGCAGCGAAGGCCGTCCGGTGGGACAATGTCGATCTATTCTTCGAAGCCGCCTTCTGCGCCCTCTCGTCCGGAGCCCTTCCCGAATGGGTCGCGGCAATCGACGCCTGGTCGGAGCGGCTGCTGCCGAGGCTGCTCGAGCAAGCCTCGGGCGCCAGCCGCGACGTCTATCACGAGCTGTTCCTCTACCGGCTGTTCAGGATGAGGCGGGACAGCCTGTCCGTGCCGCCCGGGCCCGCGGATCACGAGTCCGCCCAGGCCGTCGTCGGGCTCCTCGACGCACTGGCGTCCAAGTCGCCGCAAAGGATAGCCGAGACCTATCTGGCGGCCCGGCCGGTCTGCCGCCATCGCCTTTTCGCCGAGGCCTGCCTGGCGAAGCTGGACTGGCTGGAAGGGCTGGCGAGAGCCGGGACGCTCTTCGACAACGAAGCGATGCGCTCCGCCGCTCGTCCGGCCCCCGATCTCTACGACAATTATCTCGAAATGCTGGGCGAGGCAGTCGAAGCGATCCGCCGGCCGGGACCCGGCGCCGAGCAGGCCTGCGCGGCCTAGAGTCGGTCCTTATGAGGCTGAATCGCTTCCCGGCGAAGGCCGGGATCCAGTCCTTCCGGTGGTGCTGCTGGACCCCGGCCTTCGCCGGGGAACATGGGCTTTAATGTCATCAGGACAGACTCTAGAAGTCGCCGGCGGCGCCTTCGCGGCGGCCCCTTATCATTCCTGCGCGAGGGGCCGGCGCGTAACTTCCCATCCCTGAGAAGGGGAACGCAATCCCGGAAGAGGGGACGGTCCGAGGCCGTCCCTTTTTTTATTCCTCCCCCGCATTTGCGGGGGAGGGGAACCGCGCGAAGCGCGGTGGAGGGGTTCTTCCGGACTCGGTAAGGCCCCTCCACCATGCTTCGCATGGTCCCCCTCCCCTGCAAATGCAGGGGAGGATTTCTGGACGCTATCTCCCCTTCTTGCGGACCGGGACCTGGGCGTTGCAGATGTCGACGCCGCCGGCCGGGCGCTGGAAGAATTCGCCGCCGCGATTGGCCCTTCCCGTCACATATTGGCTGAAGGCGAGGCTGTCCGAGCGCATCACCTCGTAGGCGGGGCGCCCGGCGGCGGGCAGATCGGCGGCGAGCCGCGCCCGGGCGATGCCGATATGCTGGGCAGGATCCTTGTAGAAGCCCAGGGCCTCGGTCCCGCGCGGACGGGCGGAGAGCAGGGCCATGCCCTCGACGACCCGGCCGATGACCGCGATGTTGAGATCGAGGTGGCGCGGCGAATGGCCGATCACCGCGTAAAGCTCGCCGCCGGTGCCGGTGTCGGGCGCGAGATCGCGGCCGACGCCGACATAGCCGTAGCAATGGGTGAGCCAGGCCCGGCCCTGCTCGGGGTCGTAGCCGACCGGCCAGCCGTCGGCGTGACCGACCATCGGCGCATAGCTGTCCGGAAAGCCCAGCGGCCGCACCTGGAGGCCGGCGAGCGGCCGGTGATATTCGTGCGGCGGCTGGCGGACGACTCCGGCGGGAAGCTCGGTCTTCGCATCGCCATTGCCCCATTGGGAGACGTAATTGTCCTGCACGCGGTAGATCGAGGCGTTGTTCCACCAGCCCGCCCTGGCGAAGGCCCGGACGTTGGCGATGTGGACGGGCGCGAATTCGGGAGCGAGCTCGATGACGACCCGGCCGCCCTCCTTGAGCTCGATGACGAGCAGGTTGGACGGATCGACCGGCCGCCAGGCATCGGCGGGGGCGTCCGCGACGACCTTGGCGGGGTCGGGCGCGTCGACCACCGGCGCGGGCCGCCAGAAGGAATAGCGCGCGTTGGCGGCGGGCTGGGGCGCCGGCTTGTCGGAATTGGCGGCACAGCCGGCGAGGCAGGACATAGCGAGGGCGGCGGACAGGGTGTGGCGCATCTTCTACCTCCGGGTTGCGAGCCTCACTGACTGAAGCCCGGCGATCCGGCAAGCGATTGGAGGGATATCCTCCCAATGCTCCGCAAGGGGGAGGATTACGCCAGCGCGGGTGGGCTGGGATCCCTCGCGGAGGCGGAGCGGCAGAGGGCGCGCATCCTGTCGAGATGCTGCTCGGCGAGCTGCAGGTGGCAGCGGGCGGCATGGACGTCGGCGCAACGCCGCGCGGAATCGAGCTCGGCCAAAGCGCGGCTCGAATGGTAGGTAATCTCGTCGTCCATGGCACGGTATTTGCCGCAATCGTGACGCAAGCGCATTGACCTAGATAAAGGCCAGGTAACTTTTTGATTAGTTTAGGTTAATTCTACTCGACGAGCCGCAGCGACGGCTTTTCGGACGGCTCGCTCAGCGCTTTCATCCGGCTCAAATGGAGCTCGGACAGTGCGAGGTGCGCGATCGCCGCCTCCGGCGAGGTGGCGCTTCGGGCGCGGTCGAGCTCCTCGAACGCTCGATCGACGTGGTGGCTGATCCGATCCTGGCGGGACATTAGACCGTTCCCCCAACTCGGGGTGGTACTCTACAGCGACTCGGAATGTCCGCTATTCGGCGCGAGGCCGCAACCACATGGATCAGCGCCGGATCTCCGTACCGATCCGGGATCGATGAGCAGGGTCCGTGCGGTTCGCACGGGACGGTGGTCATGGGTTCCGGCTTTCGCGGGAATGACGGCGGCGATCAGGCGTGCTCGCGGCCGTCCATCGCATCGTGGTGCAGGTAGCGCGCGTTGAAGTCGCCGGCGGCGCGCATCCGTCCCCAATCCTCGATCGTGATCGAGCGGCGGTCGCGGCGGATCAGGCCCTCCTCGCCGAGTTGCTTCAGCACCCGGTTGACGTGGACCGAGGTCAGGCCGACCGCGTCGGCGAGCTGCTCCTGGGTCATCGGAAGCTCATATTGATGGTTGCTCGCGAGCCCCGCCGCCTCGAGCCGGAGCGAGAATTCGCAGAGCAGGTGGGCGACCCGCGCGCGGCTGTCGCGGCGGCCGACATTGACCACCCATTCGCGGAAGATGGCGGCGTCGATCAGGGTGTCGATCCACAGGGCGCGGGCGACGGCCGGCCTGGTCAGAGCGAGCTCCTCGAGGATCCCCGGCGGGATCAGGGCGAGATCGCCCTCGGTCAGCATCTGGACGCTATGATCCGCGACCCCGAGGAAGCTGTTCTGGAGATCGAGGAACTCGCCGGCGCAATGGAGCGAGATGATCTGGCGGCCGCCCTCGCCGGTCAGCTTGTAGCGATAGGCGAAGCCGGAGAGGAGCAGCGAGCAATGTTCGGGCGAGTCCCCGTCGCGGACGATATGGCTGCCGGCGGGAAGCTTCTTCACATTGTGCGGGAGCCGGAGAAGCACTTCACGGTCCGCCTCGTCCAGCGGGGAACGGCGCTCGAGGCGGCGAACCATCTTCTCGAAGGTCGGGTGCAAATCCGGCACGATCATTCCTTGCCCTAAACGAGCATTTCCGCCGCGGGTTTCGCGTTGGGCCCCCTCGTCGCGCCCTGCATAAGCTCGGGCCGAATCGCGCGTCTTTTATCCAGATTAAGTCGCGAGGATTATCGCGATTTTTCCGGCGGTTGCGGGAGGGGGTGTACCCGCCGGGGCCCCGGGGGGACGGGGGCCCTGAATTCCTCCCCGCGGTTTCGCGGGGAGGGGGACCGGGCGAAGCCTGGTGGAGGGGGTTCTTCCCGGCTTCGAAGAACCCCTCCACCGCGCTTCGCGCGGTCCCCCTCCCCCGGAAATCCGGGGAGGAATCCGAGCGTTCAGCGCGCCGACTGGAGGTTGGTGGGGCCGCCGGCTTCGAGGTGGAGGTAGCGGGTGTTGAAGTCGCCGATATGCTGGAGACGGTTCCAGTCGACGATCCGCACCGCCCTTTTGTCGCGCTCGATCAGGCCCTGGCGGCCGAGCTCCTTGAGGACCCGGTTGACGTGGACCGGGGTCAGGCCAGTGCAGTCGGCGAGCTGCTCCTGGGTCATCGGAAGCTCGTAGCAGCGGTCCTCGGCGAGGCCGGCGGCCTCGAGGCGGAGGGCGAACTCGCAGAGCAGATGCGAGATCCGGCTGATCGAATCGCGTCGGCCGACATTGACGATCCATTCGCGGAAGATGGCCGCGTCGATCAAAGTGTCGATCCACATCGCCCGTCCGACCCTGGGGCGGGCGGCGGCGAGGTCGCGGAGCGCCGAGGCCGGCACCGAGGCGATCTCGCACCGGGTCAGGGTCTGGACGTTGTGATCGGCTATTCCGAGCAGGCAGTTCTGGAGATCGAGGAACTCGCCGGGCATCTGGACCGACATGATCTGGCGCTCGCCGTCGCCGGTCACCTTGTGGCGGTAGGCGAAGCCCGAAAGGAGGATGACGCAGGCCTCGGCCGCCTCGCCCTCGCGGACGATATAGCCGGCGGATTCGAGCGTTCGGAACGTCAGCGGAAGCGCCCTCACGGCGGCGCGGTCGTCGCCGTCGAGCGGCACCCGCGACTCCAGACGCCGTAAAACGCGCTCAAGGGCCGGGGGGGTGGTCATGAAAGCTCTCCGCGCAAGGAAGGGCGGGAGCTTGTCGAGTCTCTCAGCCGCCGGGGCCCAATATCGAACCGGCGATGATCGTCCATAAACATCGATGGCCTGATTGTATCTCACAGAGGATAGTCACGGCTCGCCTAACATGGATCAGTAATTATGGCCCGATGGCGATAGCTATGCCAAGCCGCATGGCCTAACATGGATCACATGTCCACGACCGCCCTCGAAGCCGAAGGGCCGTTATGCGGCGGCGGCAGCCCCCTCGTCACCAAGCTCGAGACCGTCGCCCGCCTCACCGGCGAGGACCGTCTGGCGCTCGCCGCCTTGTGCGAGGATCCGCGCGACATGGGCGCCCGGCGCAACGTCATCCGCGAGGGCGAGCGGCCCGACCACGTCCATCTGATGGTGGAGGGCTGGGCGGCGCGCTACAAACTGCTCCCCGACGGATCGCGCCAGATCACCGCCTTCCTCATCCCGGGCGATTTCTGCGACTTCCACATCACCATCCTCAGGGAGATGGACCATTCGATCACCACCCTGACGAGGGCGAAGGTCGCCTATATCCCGCGCTCGAAGATCGACGAGATCACGGAGCGCGCGGGGATCGCCCGGGCCTTCTGGTGGGCGACCCTGGTCGACGAGGCGGTGCTCCGCGCCTGGATCGTCAATGTCGGCCGCCGCGACGCCTTCGAGGCGATCGGTCATCTGTTCTGCGAGCTCTACGTCCGGATGAAGAATGTCGGCCTCACCACCGACCACCATTTCGAGCTGCCGCTGACCCAGGAGGAGCTTGGCGACGCGCTCGGCCTCACCCCGGTCCACGTCAACCGGGTGCTTCAGCGGATGCGGGCCGACGAGCTGATCAGCCTCAAAAGCGGAGTGCTCACCATCCACGATTACCGGCGGCTCGAAGCCGCGGCGGGGTTCAACCCGAACTATCTGCATCTCGCCGACCCTCCGGGGCTGATCTGAGTTAAACCGCCCATTCATCACCCACATGATGGATTCGGATCGGCGGCAATGGTAAAAAGAACGGTGCCGCGCTTCTTCTTCCATGTCTTCGACGACGTCGTCATCCACGACGATGACGGCCTCGAGCTCGCCGATGCGGAAGCCGCCCGCCGGGCCGCTTTGGCGGGCGCACGGTCCCTGATCTGCGACCAGGTCAAGGAGGGGCGGCTGAAGCTTCACCACCGGATCGAGGTGGAGGACGAGGCCGGTGTGGAGATTCTCGCCCTTCGCTTCGGCGATGCGATCGAAATCGAGACCGACCGCCTATAATCGGGTTGGATCGCCGCAGTTTAATCTGTATCAAACTTTTCCGACGACTCGACCGCATCCCCGCCCGACCTCGACCAGGAGACGCCCCGCATGGCCGGCCAACGCCCTCCCTCGCCCGTGACGGCATGAGCGACGGCGCCCCCGCCCTGCGCGCGCTCGCCCACCAGTGCCGGCAGCTGGCGCTGGGCGCGAGCCTGCCGGACGTCGCGGCGGCGCTCGACCACATGGCCCGCGATTACGACCGCCAGGCCGAGCGGGCGGACGAGGCGCAGGCGCGGACGCGCGACATGCTCGCCGGTCCCGGAGCGGCCGCCGGGCCGCGACCGGCGGCGGGCGGAGCCCGTTAAGGCGGCGATCATCCGGGGCTGATAGGAAGGCTTCATGCGCATCCTCATCGTCCCGTTCGCCGCCCTCGCCTTGCCGGGCTGCGTCGCCAAGACCGCGATCGACACGGCGGTCGGAGTCGCCACCCTGCCGGTCAAGATGGCCTCCGCCGGCGTCGACGCCGTCGTCACCACCCAGGCCGAAGCCGACCAGAAGCGCGGCGCCCGCATCCGCCGCCAGGAGGAATGTCTCGGCAAGGAAGAGCGCAAGGCCCGCAAGCAGGACCGCGAGCCGGATTACGAAAGGTGCGACGCGACGAAATGACCGTCACCCCGGCGAAAGCCGGGATGACGGGTCGTCACGCCAGCATCGACCTTGCCGATTCCACCACCTTGTCCGGATCCGCCCGGGGCGGGATCGTCACGCCTTTCTGTGCCGCGGGCCGCTCGTCGATCGCGGCCATCCAGCGCTGGAGATGGCCGAGGCCGTCGACCGGCACGCCGGGCCATTCGTGGGTGCGCGCCCAGGCGTAATTGGCGATGTCGGCGATCGAATAGCCGCCCGCCAGCCACTCATGATCGGCGAGCCGGCCGTCGAGCACCTCGAGCAGCCGCCGGCTCTCGCGGCGGTACCGGTCGATGACGCTGGGCAATTGCTCGGGGAAATAGCGGGTGAAGACGTTGGCCTGGCCCATCATCGGGCCGAGCCCGCCCATCTGGAACATCAGCCATTGCATGACGAGGCTCCGGCCCTTCGGGTCGGAGGGCATCAGCCTGCCCGTCTTCTCGGCGAGATAGACCATGATCGCGCCGGATTCGAAGACGGCGAAGTCGCCCTCGTCGCGGTCGACGATGGCCGGGATCCGGCCGTTCGGGTTGATCGCGGTGAACCAGGGCTCCTTCTGGGCGCCCGAGCGAAGGTCGATGACGTGGACCTCATAGGGAAGGCCGAGCTCCTCGAGCAGGATGGAGACCTTCCAGCCGTTGGGCGTGGCGGCGGTGTAGAGGTCGATCATGGGCGTCTCCTGTTCGTCATCCCGGACGGGTTACAGCGTTCGAAGCGCGCGCGCCGGCCTTGCCGCCAGCGCAGGTAGGGAGCCGAGCAGGCCCAGCACAAGGGTCACGGCCGCCCCCACCGCCAAAGTCGCCGCCACCCGTGTCCAGTCCGGCGCCCAGTCGAGCTCGAAGATCCCGACCACCACCCACCAGCCCGCGGCGCTGCCCAGGGCGAGCGCGACGAGGCTGACGATCAGCGCCAGCGCGGTGAACTCGGCGGCCTGGGCGGCGAGGATCCGCCCGCGCGTGGCGCCGAGCATCTTGAGGATGACGCTGTCGTAGGTCCGGGCGCGGCGGCTCGCGGCGAGCGCTCCGACGAGGACGGCGATCCCGGCGAGGATCGCGACCGAAGCGGCGGCGCGCACGGCCACCGCGAGCTGCGCGAGCATCCCGCCGACCGCCTCGACCAGTTCCTTGACCCGGATCACCGACACGCTCGGGAAGGCGCTCGAGATCGCCCGCGCGAAGGGCCGCTCCTGCGCCTCCGGCATCGAGACGGTCGCCATGAAGCTGTGCGGGGCGCTCTCCAACGGGCCGGGCGCGAAGACGATGACGAAGTTGAAGCCCATCGTGTCCCAGGCGATCTCGCGCAGCGAAGCGATCCGGGCCTCGATCTCGCGGCCGAGGATCGAGAGGGTGAGGCTGTCCCCCACCTTGAGCCCGACCGCCCGGGCCGCGGCGACGTCGAGCGAGACGAGCGGCGGGCCGGCATAATCGGCGGGCCACCAGCGGCCGTCGATGATCCGGCTCCCCTCCGGAAGCTTCGCCGAATAGGTAAGCCCGCGGTCGCCGCGCAGGAACCAGGCTTCCGGGGGAAGCTCGGCCATGTCCGCGACGCGCCGGCCGCGGACGGCGACCACCGAGCCGCGCAGCGCGGGGATCGTGACCAGCTCGCCCTTCGGCGCGGCGCTCGACGCCAGGGCGCGGAAGCGGCCGATCTCCTCGACGGGAATGTCGAGCATGAAGAAGCTCGGCGCCCTGGCGGGGATGGCGGTGCGGATCTGGCCGCCGAGATTGGTCTCGATCACCGCCAGCGTCGTGAACAAGGTGAGGCCGAGGCCGAGCGCGACGACCAGCCGCCCGGTCTGGGCGCCCGGCCGGTGAAGGTTGGCGAGCGCGATCCGGAAGACCGGATGCCGGGGGCGGGGCAGCCGCGAGGCCGTCCAGCGGATCAGCCCGCCGAGAAGGGTGAGCAGCAGGACGAGGCCGAGGGCGGAGCCGACGAAGCCGGCGGCGAAGGCGGGCTCGCGCGCCGTGCCGACGGCGAGGCCGGCGATCGCCGCCGCGGCGGCGATCACGATCAGGACGGCGGCCCGGCCCGGCCGCCGCGAGGCTTCGAGGTCGCCCCGGAACAGGGCGGCCGCCGGGACGGCGCGGGCGCGGGCGATCGGGACCAGGGCGAACACGGCGGCGATGAGCAGGCCGTAGGCGGCGCTGGCCAGCAAAGGCTGCCAATATAGCGCCAGCCGGGGCGGCACGGGCAGGGCCTCGCCGGCCAGGGCGACGACGGCCGCG
>DASVPM010000387.1:0-1881 GCA_036382815.1 Allosphingosinicella sp. | reverse complement strand
GCCCACCCGCAGAAGGCGCAGTTGCTCGACATGTTCGACCTTCATTTCGGCCCGTGGGACACGCTCGCCGAGAACCATCCCTTCTACGGCGGCGAGAAGATGCCGGCCGGCGCGGGTTTCTACCCGAAGGACCTGACCAAGGCCGAGCTCGACGCCTATATCGCCGCCCATCCCGGCGAGAAGGAGGCTCTGACCAGCGGCTATACGGTGGTCAAGCGGCGCGGCGACCGGCTGGTCGCGGTGCCGTACAATGTCGAGTATCGGCAGTGGCTCGAGCCTGCGGCGAAGCTGCTCGAGCGGGCGGCGGCGAGGACCAGCAACCCCTCGCTCCGCAAGTTCCTGAACCTTCGGGCGAAGGCCTTCCGGACCAACGATTATTACGAGTCCGAGCTGGCCTGGATGGACGTCAGCGGAACCCCGATCGAGGTCGTGATCGGCCCGTACGAGGTTTATACCGACTCCCTCTACGGCACCAAGACCGCGTTCGAGGCCTTCGTCACCGTCCAGGATCCGCGCGAGAGCTCGGCGCTGTCGCACTACAAGGCCCTGCTCCCCGACATGGAGCGGAATTTGCCGGTCGAGGAAAGCTACAAGAATTTCAACCGGCCCTTCGCCTCGCCGATCCTGGTCGCCGACCAGGTCCATGGCGGCGGCGACAACGTCCCGGGGGTGCAGACCATCGCCTTCAACCTCCCCAACGACGAGCGGGTGCGGGAAGCCAAGGGCGCGAAGAAGGTGATCCTGGCGAACGTGCTCGGTGCCAAATACGACCGGATACTGGCACCGATGGCCGGGCTGGTGCTGGCGCCGGACCAGGCGCGGCTGGTGACGAAGAAATATATGACCCAGGAGACCCTGTTCCACGAGCTGTCGCACAGCCTGGGGCCGGGCACGATCAGCGTCGGCGGCCGGCGGACGACGGTCAATGCGGAGCTGAAGGACCAGTACAGCGCCAGCGAGGAAGCGAAAGCCGACGTGATGGGGGTGTACAACATCCTCTATCTGATGAAGCGCGGAGAGCTTCCGGCGGCTGAACGCGAGCAGCTCCTCGCCTCTTATTTCGTCGGCATCTTCCGCGCGGTCCGCTTCGGCACCGACGAGGCGCACGGTCGCGGCGCGGCGATGCAGTACAGCTATCTGAAGGACAAGGGCGCGTTCCGCTGGGACGAGGGGGCGGACCGCTTCCGCGTCGATTACGACCGGATGGAGGCGGGCCTTCGCGAACTCGTCGCCGAGCTGGTCCGGCTTCAGGGCAAGGGCGACTATGCCGGCACAAAGGCCTTCTTCGACCGCTACGCCACGCTGGACGATCATGCCCGGGTCGTGCTTGCGACGACCGCCCATATCCCGACCGACATCCAGCCGGTCTATCCGATGGAGCTGTAAGAAAATCCTCCCCCGGAAAACCGGGGGAGGAATTTAGTGGTGGGAGGCCCCTACAGCAGAGGCAGGTCGCCGATGATGGGCAGGGTCGGCTGCGGCACGAGCGCGGTGCCGACGAAACCGCCGCCCGGGGTCTGGGTCGTGATGAACCAGTCGGTGCCGGCGCCGAGCGGGTCGTTTGCGCGGGCGTTGTCGAAATAGTTCTGCACCGCCGCCGTGTCGGTCGGAGAACCGAGATAATCGAGCAGCTGGACGGTCGTCGCGAAGCGCTGCCGCACCTGGAAATCGTTCCCGAAGCTGCTGCTTGCGTCATTGTCGTGCATGTCGAGCCGCAGGACCCCCGCATTCCCGGTGGCGGAGCCGGCCACGACCCGGATGGCGTCGAGGCTGCCCGCCGCGGTCAGGGTCACGTCGTTGTCGAAGATCGTGGCATTCAGGGTATGGGCGGCGTTGTTGCTTCCGCTCATCTGGACGCTGATGCCGTTGCCTCCGACGCCC
>DASVPM010000386.1:0-14952 GCA_036382815.1 Allosphingosinicella sp. | reverse complement strand
CGCTCAGGCTGGCGAGGACCGGCGGAGTGACCTTCAACGCCGACGCGGTCGCCGACTATGTGCGGGCGACGATCGCCGGCGCCGGCCCGGCGCCGCGGATCCCGCCGTTCCGGCTGATGGGCGGAATCGAGGCCCAGGCCGACCGGGTGCAGGGCCGGATCGAGGTCGAGCGGACGGCCGGGCAGGACCGGCTGGCGACGCTCGAGACTCCGACCCGGGGCTTCACCCTGGTCAACGCCTCGATCCAGTTCAGGCCGCTCAGCAACAACCGCAACACCAGCGTCACCCTGGCGGCGAACAATATCTTCGACGTCGACGCCCGGCGCCACGCCAGCTTCCTCAAGGACGTGGCGCCGCTGGCCGGCCGCGACATCAGGCTCACCGCCCGGCTGAATTTCTAAAAATCCTCCCCGCGATTTCGCGGGGAGGGGGACCGTACGAAGCGCGGTGGAGGGGCTCTTCGGACTCAGCAAGGCCCCTCCACCAGGCTTCGCCTGGTCCCCCTCCCCTGCAAAGGCAGGGGAGGATCTAGGGGAGTCCGTCGCGTTCCCGGAACGTCTCACCGAATCGCCGGGAATTTAAGCTGGCGGAAAGCCTCCCTCGCGTATGATGATTCCATTGAGGGATAAGGGCTTAGGAGGGGCAAGTGACGGTATCGCGCCGCCAGATCATCGACGAATCGAGCCGGGTCGCGCGGGGCGCCGCGCTCGCCGGAATCGGCGCCATCGGCCTCGCCACCGCGGCGCTTGCCCAGCCGGGCGGCTCGAACGCGCGGTCCTTCCCTCAGACCGTCCGAAGCTACAGCGCTCCGGCGCCGGCCATGCCGGCGGCGACGTCGCAGGAAGCGACCGCCCGGCGGATCCTCGAAGGGCAGGTCCGGGCGCTCGGCCAGGCGTTCAACGGCGACATCGGGATCGCGGTCCGCGACGTGCAGAGCGGCTGGACGACCAGCTATGACGGCAACACCTTCTTCCCGCAGCAGAGCGTCAGCAAATTCTGGGTCGCCCTGACCGCGCTCGACAAGGCCGACCGCGGCGAATTGAGCCTGTCGCGGCCGGTCACCCTGACCCGGTCGGACATCACCCTCTTCCACCAGCCGATCGCGGCGCAGATCGGCACCGGCAGCTATACGACGACGATCGAGAGCCTGATCACCCGGGCCCTCCAGCAGAGCGACAATACGTGCAACGACGCGGTGCTGTGGCGCGCCGGCGGGCCCGACGCGGTGCGCGCCTTCTTCCGCGACAAGGGCATCACCGGGATCCGCTTCGGGCCCGGCGAGCGGCTGCTCCAGAGCCGGATCGCCGGCATGGAATGGAAGCAGTCCTACGCTTATGGCGGCGGCTTCTACGCGGCGCGCAACGCGGTTCCGGCGACCGTCCGCCGGTCGGCCTTCGAAAGCTATATCAGGGACCCGATGGACGGCGCGACCCCGCTCGGGATCGTCGATGCGCTGGCCCGGCTCAAGCGCGGCGAGTTGCTCTCGCCCGCCTCCACGCAGAAGCTGCTTTCGATCATGTCGAACACGAAGACCGGCCCGCAGCGGCTCAAGGGCGGCCTCGCCCCCGGCTGGCACCTCGCCCACAAGACCGGGACCGGGCAGGTGCTCGGCGGCGAGCAGGCCGGCTATAACGACATCGGAGTCATCAGCGGCCCCGACGGGCGCTCCTACGCGCTGGCGGTGATGATCCGCCGCACCTCGGCCCCGCTCGCCCAGCGCATGGCGGCGATGCAGAACACGGTCCGGGCGGTGATCAGCTTCGACCAGAATCTGTCGAACTACGGGATGGCGAGGTACGGGGCGGCCGGGGACCGGGGGAGCCGGTAGCCCCTAAAATCCTCGCCGCGATTTCGCGGGGAGGGGGACCGCCTGAAGGGCGGTGGAGGGGTTCTTCGGACTCAGTAAGACCCCTCCACCATGCTTCGCATGGTCCCCCTCCCCTGCAAATGCAGGGGAGGATTTCTAAGCGTCGTAATCCACTTCCAGGCCCTCGCCCTTGGGCACCGACTGGCAGGTCAGGATATATCCCGACGCCACCTCCTCGTCGGTCAGCCCGTAGCGGGCGGCCATCTCGACCGCGCCCGAGACCACCCGCGCCCGGCAGGTCGCGCACACCCCGGCCTTGCAGGCGAAGGGCGCGGGGAGGCCGGCGAGGCGGGCGCTGTCGAGGATGTTGCCGGCCTGCGCGCTGAACGGCACCCGGCGCTTGCGGCCGTCCAGGGTGACCAGCATGGTCGCGCCCTGCGCTTCCCTGGAGAGCGCGTCGAGCTGGGCCTGGAGCGCTTCGGGCGGGCGGCCGGCGGTGAAGCGCTCGAGGTGGATGCGGTCGGACGGCACCGAGCGCTCGAGCAGGGCTTCCTCCGCCGAGTCCATCATCGGCCCCGGACCGCAGATAAAGAAGGCGGCGATGCCGTCAGGCTCGATCAGATGCTCGAGAACCTCGCCGCATTTGGAGCGGTCGAGCATGCCGTTGAACAGATCGATATCCTCCGCCTCCTCGGCCAGGAAGTGATGGACCTCGAGGCGGTCCATGAAGCGGTTCTTGAGCCGCGCCAGCTCGTCGAGGAAGATCACCGACTGGCTGTCGCGATTGCCGTAGAAGAGGGTGAAGCGGCTTTTCGGCTCCTCGATCAAAGCGGTCTTGAGCAGCGACATGACCGGGGTGATCCCGGAGCCGCCGGCGAACGCGGCGTAGCGATTGGCCGCGTCGGGCCTGAAATCCCAGGTGAAGCTGCCGTGCGGCTCCATCACGTCGATCCGGTCGCCGGGCTTCAGATTGTCGTTCGCCCAGCTGGAGAAGAGGCCGCCGGCGATCCGCTTGACGGTGACCTTGAGCACGCCTTCCTGCGGCGCGACGCAGAGCGAATAATTGCGACGCACCTCCTCGCCGCCGATCTCGGCCCGAAGCGTCAGATGCTGGCCGGGCCTGAAGACGAACGCCTGGCGGAGGTCGGGCGGGACCTCGAAGCGGATCGACCTGGCCTCGGCGGTCTCCTCGACGATGCCGGCGATGGCGAGGCTGTGGAAATTGACGCTCATTCGCCGGCGCTCAGTGGCATTTGAACAGGTCGAAGGGCTCGGCGCAGGAGCGGCAGCGCCAGAGCGACTTGCAGGGGGTCGAGCCGAAGCGGCTGATCTCCTCGGCCTCCGCGGAGCCGCATTGCGGACATTCCACCGCACCGCGGGTCGGAGGGGCGATCCCGTAGGCGCGGAGCTTGGCGCGGCCTTCGGGCGTGATCCAGTCGGTCGTCCAGGCGGGGGAGAGGGCCGTCTCGATTCGGACGCCGCGATAGCCGGCCGAGTCGAGGGCGTCGCGGATGTCGCGCTCGATCACCAAGGCGGCCGGACAGCCGGTATAGGTGGGGGTGATGACGACCCGGTCCGGCTCGATCGAGCGGACGATGCCGAGCTCGACGACCGAGATGACTGGGATTTCGGGGTCGGGGACGCTTTCGAGAACGGTCCGCATCCTCTCCACGTCATCCCGGCGAAAGCCGGGATCTCGGTGCGGATAAGGCGCCCTTCCGACCTGAGCCCCGGGCTTTCGCCGGGGTGACGGGGAGGCGGCTACCATGTCGCGTCCGGATAGGTTCGGGGGAGGAACTGCATCACGGCCAGAAGATGGCCGAGATGCTCGCTGTGATGCCCGCGCCGGCCGCCGAGGATCGGACGCTGGTTGGGCGGCGGCTGAAGAGTGGCTTCGGCGAGGACCGAGGCGATCTGCCGGTCATAGTCGCCCCGGAAAGCGGCGAGGTCGGCGCCGATGCCGCGTGCCGCCATGAAGCGGGCGAGGTCGTCCATCTCGAACAGCTCCGGCACGAAGCGCCAGTTCCAGGCGAGGCCGTCCTCGATCCGCCGCCGGCTCTCCGCGGTGCCGTCGCCGAGGCGGATCACCCACTCGCTCGCCAGCTCCTGATGGTAGGTGACTTCCTTCAGGGCCTTTTCCGCCACTGCGGCGATGAGCTCGTCCCTCGAGCCGAGCAGCGCCCCGAACAACAGCTTCTGCCAGGTCGAGAAAAGCAGCTGCCGGGCCATCGTCCGGGCGAAATCGCCATTGGGCTGCTCGACGAGCCAGCAATTGCGATAGTCGAGGACGTCGCGGCGGAAGGCGAGGGCATCGCCGTCGCGGCCCTTGCCCTCGACCTCGCCCGCGCGGTTGAGGAAGTGCGTGGCCTGGCCGACAAGATCGAGCGCCATGTTGGCCAGGCTGAGGTCGACCTCGACCGAGGGCGCGTGGCCGCACCATTCGCCGAGCCGCTGGCCGAGGATCAGGCTGTCGTCGCCGAGGCGGAGCAGATATTCGAACAGGGCGGGGCCTTCCTCGAGCGCGGGGGCGTCGAAGGCGCCCGCGCCGGTGGCGTTCGTGGGCAGGTCGATGGGGGGGAGGGAGGCCATTTTAAATCCTCCCCTGCTTTTGCAGGGGAGGGGGATCATGCGAAGCATGGTGGAGGGGCCTTTCGGCGCCGGAGAACCCCTCCACCGCGCTTCGCGCGGTCCCCCTCCCCAGGAAATCCTGGGGAGGATTATTGAAGATCCCCCTCATATGTGGGTGATGCCTTCGGGGATGTCGTAGAAGGTCGGGTGCCGGTAGACCTTGTCGGCGGCCGGATCGAACATCGAGGAATCCTGGCCCGGATCGGACGCGACGATCGAGGCGGAGGGGACGACCCACAGGCTGACCCCTTCCATCCGCCGGGTGTAGGTGTCGCGGGCGTGGCGGAGCGCGATTTCGGGGTCGGGGGCGTGGACGGAGCCGACATGGCGGTGCGCCATCCCGCCTTTCGAGCGGACGAAGACTTCCCAAAGCGGCCAGTCGTTCATGACGCGTCGTCCCAGCGAAGGCTGGGACCCCGGGGGGTGAAGGGCCCGGCGGTAGTTCTCGCTGAGGCCCCAGCCTTCGCTGGGGCGACGGAAATGGTCATGCCGCCTCCGCCTTTCGCGAATGCTTCTCGGCATAAGCCGCGGCGGCCTCGCGGACCCAGGCGCCTTCCTCCCAGGCCTCGCGCCTTGCCGTCATCCGCTCTTTCGCGACGGGGCCTTCGCCGCGGACGACGGCGTAGAATTCCTCCCAGTCGACCTCGCCGAAATCGTAATGCCCCTCGGCCTCGTTCCACTTCAGCGCCGGATCTGGGACGGTGAGGCCGATCGCCTCGGCCTGGGGAACGGTGATGTCGACGAACTTCTGGCGAAGCTCGTCATTGGTGTCGCGCTTGATCCGCCAGCGCATCGACTGGGCGGTGTTGGGGCTGTCGGCGTCGGGCGGGCCGAACATCATCAGCGACGGCCACCACCAGCGGTTGAGGGCGTCCTGCATCATCCGCTGCTGATCGGGCGTCCCGGCCATCATCGCCATGCAGATCTCGTAGCCCTGGCGCTGGTGGAAGCTCTCCTCCTTGCAGACCCGGACCATCGCCCGGGCATAGGGGCCGTAGGAGGTGCGCTGGAGCGGCACCTGGTTCATGATCGCGGCGCCGTCGACCAGCCAGCCGATGGCACCGATGTCGGCCCAGGTCAGCGTCGGATAGTTGAAGATGGTGCTGTACTTAGCCTTGCCGGAATGGAGCGCCTCGATCATCTCGCGCCGGCTCGTGCCCAGGGTCTCGGCGGCCGAATAGAGATAGAGGCCGTGGCCCGCTTCGTCCTGGACCTTGGCGAGGAGGATCGCCTTGCGCCTCAGCGACGGCGCCCGGCTGATCCAGTTGCCCTCAGGGAGCATCCCGACGATCTCGCTGTGCGCGTGCTGCGAGATCTGGCGGGTGAGGGTGCGCCGGTAGGCCTCGGGCATCCAGTCCTTGGGTTCGATGAACTCGTCGGCCGCGACCCGCGCCTCGAAGGCGGCAAGCTTGTCGGCATCCTCGGTGGAAGCCAGGTTCTTGGTCTTGCCGAGCTCGGTCGTATACATGCTGATCTCCTGGCGCGCGCCTAGCAGGAAGCGCCTTTTGCGGCAATGAACGCGCGAAAGCGCAATCGTCATCCCGGCGAAAGCCGGGACCTCAGGTCGCAAGGGCATGACGGGTCTCCCCGAGGTCCCGGCTTTCGCCGGGATGACGGCCTAGACCCGCTCGATCACCGTGGCGATGCCCTGGCCTACTCCGATGCACATAGCGCACAAGGCGAAGCGGCCGCCCCGGCGGTGGAGCTCCTCGGTCGCGGTGAGGAGGAGGCGGGCGCCGGACATTCCGAGCGGGTGGCCGAGCGCGATGGCGCCGCCGTTGGGATTGACGTGCGGCGCGTCGTCGGGGAGGCCGAGCTCGCGAAGGACCGGAAGGGCCTGGGCGGCGAAGGCTTCGTTGATCTCGATAACGTCCATGTCGCCGATGCCCAGACCGAGGCGCTTCAGCAGCTTCTGGGACGCCGGGGCCGGGCCGATCCCCATGATCCGGGGCGGAACGCCTGCCACGGCGCCGCCGACGATCCTGGCGCGGGGGGTGAGGCCGTTGCGCCTGGCCGCTTCCTCGGAAGCCACGACCATGGCGGCGGCGCCGTCATTGACTCCCGACGCGTTGCCGGCGGTGACGGTGCCGTCGCCGCGGACGATCGGCTTCAGCTTCCCCAGCGCCTCGACGCTGGTCTTGCGGGGATGCTCGTCCCGGTCGACGAGGACGGGGTCCCCCTTGCGCTGCGGGATGGCGACGGGAACGATCTCAGCCGCGAGCCGGCCATTCTCCTGAGCGGCCGCCGCCTTGTCCTGGCTCCGCACCGCGAAGGCGTCCTGGTCCTCGCGGCTGACCTGCCATTCCCGGGCGACGTTCTCGGCCGTCGACGGCATCGTGTCGTCGCCATAAGCGTCGCGCATCTTGGGATTGACGAAGCGCCAGCCGATCGTGGTGTCGTACATCTCGGCGTTGCGGTCGAAGGCGCTCTGCGCCTTGGCCATGACGAAGGGGGCTCGGCTCATGCTCTCGGAACCGCCGGCCAGAACCATGTCCGACTCGCTGCCCCGGATGACCCGGGCCGCCATGGCGACGGCGTCCATCCCAGAGCCGCAGAGGCGGTTCAAGGTGACCCCGCCCGATCTGTCCGGAAGGCCGGCGAGGAGTGCGGCCATGCGGGCGAGGTTGCGATTGTCCTCGCCGGCCTGGTTGGCGCAGCCGAGGATGACGTCGTCGAGCTCGTCCCAGTCTACTCCCGGATTGCGCTCGACCAGGGCGCGGATCGGGATCGCGGCGAGATCGTCGGCGCGGACGTGGGCGAGGCTTCCGCCGTAGCGGCCGATCGGGGTTCGAACCGCGTCGCAGATGAAGGCTTCGGTCATGCTTGTGACTCCGTCATGCTGAACTTGTTTCAGCATCCAGCTTGTTGAGGGTCGCGATGCTCGAAACTGGACCCTGAAACAAGTTCAGGGTGACGGCCGGGGTAAAAGGTAGGGCGCGAGCCTCATCCACTCGGCCCGTTTTTCCTCGAACGGCCGGGTGTAGGCCGGGCTGCTCGACGGCAGCGGGACCAGCGCGAGATCCGGCATCCCGGCCAGCTGCGGCACACCCAGCGACGTCGACTTGCCGCCGTTGAAGCCGACCGCCCGAAGCTCGGGCAGGCGGGCGGCGAGATCGGCGAGGTCGTTGGCGCGGTGGCCGCGGATCGCGCCGTCGAGGCTTCCGCGCCGGGTCGCGGCCCCGACCGTGTCCCACAGGCCGACCCGGGCGTCGAGCAACGCCCGCAGCCGGTCCTCATAGGAGAAAGCGATGAGGTCGGCGCCGGTCACCGCGCCGATCAGCCGCCAGAAATGGTTGCGCGGATTGGCGTAATATTGACCTCGGGCGAGCGATTCCTCCCCGGGCAGGCTGCCCAGCACGAGCACCCGGGTGCGGGCGTCGGCGACCGGCGGGAAGGAGCGCTTGACCTCGTCCATCCGACGCTTCTCGGCGATAGCCGCCGCGGCCGCAACCGGCCGGAAGACCGGCCGGCACGGCCGCCGCCGGCCCGGGCCTGGCGGCGGCGGGCATCCGCCTCCTCACCCGATGCGCTTCTCCGCGCGGTCGAGGAAGGCGGCGACGCGTTCGAGAGTGGCCGGGCGGGGCTGTCTGCCGTCGCGCAGGTTCATGACGAAATTGGGATCGCCGACGGCATCCCTGCCGAGCCGCGACGGGGACATTTTCGACCTGCGAAGGTGACGATCGATGCGATCGAGGATCATTGGGAACTCCGAATCTATGGATTTCCTATTCTTCCATGAAACTTCCTACTTGTCTAGGACAAATCCTGTCGCTAGAAAGGGGAATGGACCGGCTCGAACCCCGCGAAGCGCTCGCCCGTCTCCTCAAGGAGCGGGGGGAGGATTATGCGGGCCTGTCGCGCCTGATCGGCAAGAATCCCGCCTATATCCAGCAGTTCATCAAGCGCGGGACGCCGCGCAAGCTGGACGAGGACGACCGCCGGACCATCGCCCGCTACCTGGGCGTGAGCGAGGCTGTGCTGGGCGGCCCTTCGGGCGCGCGGGGCGAAGATCCGGCCGGCGCCATGATCAAGGTGCCCAGGCTCGACGTCGGCGCTTCGGCCGGCCACGGGGCGATCAACGAATCGGAAGCGGCCGTTTCCCATATCGCCTTCGATCCCAAATGGTTGCGCCAGCTTTGCAAGGGCGGCACCAACCATTTGTCGTTCATCCGGGTGCAGGGCGATTCGATGAGCCCGACCCTCGCCGACGGCGACGACATATTGGTCGATGGGGCGGACGGGGCCGAACGGCTCCGCGACGGAATCTACGTCCTTCGCCGCGAGGATATATTGATGGTCAAGCGCCTCGCCATCAACCCCTTCGCGGCCCGGGCGACGATCAAGAGCGACAATCCCGCTTATCCCGAATGGAAGGATATCGAGCTGTCGACGCTGGCCATCATCGGCCGGGTCGTCTGGGCCGGCCGGCGGCTCAGCTAGGCACGCCGTGCCCTAGGCCGCGGAATAGGAAAATCCCGCGACGACGGCTCTCGCCACTCGCGCTTCGATTGCCTACACCCGCCTGATGAGCGACGGGCCCGGACATGATCGCCTTATGACCTATTGCTACGACGATGCTCCCGAGCGTCCGGCGAGGCTGTTGGAGGCGCATCGGATGGCGATGGCGCTGCTCCGCGCCGCCGAGGCGGAAGGCCTGTTCCGGACGGGCGCGACCGAGCTTCAGCTGAGCCGGGAGCTTCAGTCGCTCGGCCGGAGCATGTTCGGCACGTTCAAGCATTGGCACAAAAGGATCGTCAGGGCCGGGCCGAACACCCTCTCGACCTTCGGCGCCAGCCCGCCCGACCTGCGGATCGAGGCGGACGACATGGTGTTCGTCGACCTCGGGCCGATGTTCGAATCCTGGGAGGCGGATATCGGCCGCACCTATGTGATCGGCAACGATCCCGAAAGGATCAGGCTGCGCGACGCGATCGAGGCCGCCTGGTTCGAGGGCCGCGACTATTTCCGCCGCAACCGCGAGACCGTCACCGGCGCCGACATGTACGCGCTCGCCGTCGAAGCGGCGCGGGCGCATGGCTACAGCTATGCGAACTGGCATGCGGGCCACCTCATCGGCAACTTCCCGCACGAGGTCGTCCAGGGCGAGCTGAGCGAGAATTATCTCCATTCCGGCAACCGGCTGCCTTTGTCCGCGCCCGACCGCGACGGCAATCCCAGGACGTGGATCTACGAGATCCACTTCATCGACCGCGAGCGCGGCTATGGCGGGTTCTTCGAGCAATGGCTCGAGCTGGAGGAGCCCGGCTGACCGCGGCGCGGCCGCTGGGCGGCCGCGCGATGAGTCTCCAAGTCCCGTCTGCGTTTTACCGATGTGTTACTTAAGCTGAAAAAAAGTAACGTAAAAATTGCGGAAAACTGGCGCGCCCGCCAGGATTCGAATCCCCGACCACCAGGCTTAGAAGACCTGTCGAAAAGATGTGTTCCGGCAGGCCGATCAGGCCTATTTACACGTCCCATCCTCGGGCGTACGGTTGGGAAAAGGGAGACGGCTATGGACAACACTAAATATGCCAAGCTTACTGCCAAGGCTTGGTCGCAACCTGGTTTCGTCCAGCAGATCTTTGACGATCCGCAGTCGGCCCTTGCAACAGTGGGCATCACGCACGGAGGCGTTAGTGCCTCGCTGGTCCTGATTCGCGACGGCAAGGCGTGGCTTAACATCCCGCATAAGCCGGCCAGTCTGCAGGCCAACATCCAGGACAGCAGCAATGCCGTCATGGAAGATTGCTCCTGCCATGTAGCCGAGGAAGAGGAAGCCGGCTGACAAGCTGCCTGCCTCACTCTTCGTACCTGGCACATCGATGATCAAATGCCCGGCACTGAATCCGCGCTTTATCTTTGAGGCCGTGGACGGCGACGGTGTGGCGGCTTTCAGCGAAGGCAGCGAGCTCTATTTGAAGGGAGCGCTCTACGAACGACTAATCGCGTCGGCCGATGGAGCTCTAATAACCGACGAACTGGTTGAGCGGGTGGGCGGTCCCTTGGCCGAGGCCTATTACGCTCTCGGGGTTCTCGAGAGCGCCGGGCTCGTAGTGGAGCATTTCGAGTCGGCCGCCGGAGAAGCAGCCTATTGGTTCCGCCAGGGCGTCCATCCCGATGCTGCCGCCGCCAAGCTCGCCAGTGCGCGCTGGTCCCTCAAGCTTTTCGGCGACTTTCCCTACACTCAGCTCGAGCAGAGCTTTCGTCGAGCGGGACTTCCCCAGCCGAGGCCCACCATTGCCGATTCCGAAGTGGTGGCGATCGTCGCGGATGATTATCTGCGACCGGACGTCGGTGAGCTGGCGGCCGCCGCTCGAGAAAAGGGCGCGGCCGTATTCCTCGTCCGGCCGAACGGAGACTCCGCATGGATCGGGCCCGTCTTCGAGGCCGAGGGCAAAGGGTGCTGGCGCTGCCTCGCCGCTCGACTGGACCTGAACCGGTCTCGGGAGCGCATCGCCTGCGGGGGACCCGAAGGAGCGGCCAGGATCAAGCGCGCCCGGTCCGGCACGCCGCTCGGACTCGCGATCGCGGCCGGTCAGGCTGCGCAGCAACTCGCGCTCCGCCTGGCGGGTGGAGCCGGGACCGGCCCCGGTCTCAACCTGATCACCTGCGACAATGTCGCGCTCGAGACACGCCGCCACCCGGTACAGGCGCTTCCGCAGTGTGGCGTGTGCGGTGAGCCGGAACTTGCGTCGCGTTCCACGGCGGCAATAGAGCTTCGCGACCTGCCGGACTTCGCTGCGAACGACGCCGGGACGCGCACCCGCCCCGTTGCGGACACCGTCGCCGCCTGCGAGCATCTGGTCAGTCCGATTACCGGGATCATCGATGATCTGATTCCGGTCGAGGGCGCGGAATCCGTTCTCGACGTGCCGGTGCTCATCGGCCTGGTCGCGGAGCCTTTCACGCGCACGGGCGCGCGCTTCTGGGAAAGCCGTATCCTTGCCGCCGGCAAAGGCACGACGGCGCTGCAGGCGCGAGCCAGCGTCCTGTGCGAGGCCGTCGAGCGACACAGCAGTTGTTTCCGGGGCGACGAGCCGCGGAGGGAGGGCCGCCATGCCGAATTCGGGGGCGCGGCAATTCACCCGGCGGACCTGCTTCAGTTCAGCGACAAGCAGTATTCGGACGCGGCAGGATATAATGCAGCCTATTCTCATCCCAAATATTGGGTTCCGGACCGCTTCGACGATGACCGCGTGATCGATTGGAGCGAGGCCTGGTCCTTGACCGGACATGGCTCCCGGTGGGTTCCGACGGCATTATGCTATTTCGGGTATAAGGACCCGCGAGGACAGCGACGATTCGCACGGGCGGATTCCAATGGCGCCGCGGCCGGGAACACGACCGAGGAAGCGATTCTTCAGGGATTGCTCGAGCTGATCGAGCGTGACGCGTGTGCCGTCTGGTGGTTCAATCGCGCGCTCCGACCGGCGCTGGATCTGGAAGGGTCGCGCGAGCCATTTGTCCAGCGCGCGTTGCAGCGTTACGCTTCGGCGGGCCGTGAGCTTTGGGTTCTGGATCTGACGAGCGACCTGCAGGTTCCGGTCTATGCCGCCGTCAGCCGCCAAGCGGGTGAAGGCGCTGAGGCGATCGTCTATGGCTTCGGCTGTCATTTGCAGCCGAGGATTGCGTTGCTGCGAGCGATAACCGAATGCGATCAATCCCTCGTTGCGGCACTCCGCCTCGAACGCAATACGACCGATCATTTCGACCAGGACCGCCGGCGCTGGCTCCGCGAAGGGCGGCTCCGGGATCATCTTCATCTGGCGCCCGACGAGGCCGGCCGCCGGCCGGTCGCCTGCGATGCCGGGGGAGAAGCTGCGATCGGGCTCCGGAGCGACATCGAAACGCTGGTTGCCCGGGTCAAGAGCGCCG
The DNA here is from genome assembly GCA_036382815.1 of Allosphingosinicella sp. Taxonomy (GTDB): domain Bacteria; phylum Pseudomonadota; class Alphaproteobacteria; order Sphingomonadales; family Sphingomonadaceae; genus Allosphingosinicella. The sequence continues at coordinate 2,642 of DASVPM010000386.1, read as the reverse complement.
GATCAGACGTGATCGCGCTGGACATGAGCCGACCCGACATGCCCTTGAGCGTGGTGAAGATGATCGCCCCGGGGCTGTGTCATCCCTGGCGGCGCCTGGGATCCGAGCGGCTTTTCCAACTGCCGGTTCGACTTGGGTGGCTCGACGCTCCGAGAAGCGAGGCCGAAATCAATCCGGCCGTCAAACTGTGAGCGAAGGCGCGGCGAACGCAACCCTCGAGATCAGGTTGCTTCCGTCGGCTCAAGATCCGGCGCCGCACATCCTCGATGGGTGCGGTCAGCCTGACGCTGTAGTTGGCGCGCTCGGAGCGGGCGTAAGCCCTGAGCGCCTCGGCGACCTTCTCGAGCAACTCGGCATCGAGGCGGCTGCTTCCTTTTATTGCCGGCTGCGGCAATGGGCACTTGCGGGCCGAGTGGAGCTGCATCTCCGCCGCGGCTCCAGATCACTTGCCGCTTTGACGCTCAAGGATGACGCGCTCGACATCCTCGAGGAGCCGCCGCCGGCCGAGGAATATGAACTCTCGAGATTCGCCTTCGCCGTAAGCCGGGAGCCCGGCCTGCTTCTGTGCTGTGCCGCATCGGATCGCGCTCTGATGGTCGACGGCGTCATCGGCGGAGTGCTTCTCGAGATTTTTTCCCGCCCACGCTCCGTTCGCGACGCCGCCCGGCCACTGAGCCTCGACATCCCATCGACCCGGTTGCTTTTCGGCTTGCTGAGGCGCGCAGGCGTGATCGTGGCAGCAGGGGAAGCAGGCGCGTCGCTCCCCTATTGGTCGCTTCACGACCGCCTCTTCGATCGGACGGTGGCAAGCCAGCTTCGGGCCGCCAGCTATCCGCATCTTGGCCGGCTGCACCCTCCGCCCGTTTCCACTGAGCCCCGAGGCACAGAAACCACCGACCTGGAACCCTGGCGGGATTCGCCGGCTGGCGCTTGCGAACCGACTTTCGCGGAGGTGATGGCCCGACGCCGGTCAATCCGCTCGCACGGCGACGTCGCGATCACAGCGGCACAGCTCGGCGCATTCCTCGACAGATCGGCAAGAATTCTGCGCGTCCTGCCGCCCGGGTTTGGTGGATACCAGGTGAGCCGTCGTCCCTATCCCTCGGCAGGCGCAACGTTCCCCATCGAAATCTATGTCGGGGCCCTGCGCTGCGCAGGGCTTGGTATCGGCATCTATCATTATGACGCCTTGCGGCATCGACTGACGATGCTTCCTCTTCCCGTGAACGAGGTCGAGCAGCTTGGACGAACCAGCGGAGCGATGACCGGCAACGCGTCCATGCTGCCGCAAGTCTTCCTGGTCCTGACCGGCCGGCTTGCGCGTGCGGTCTGGAAATATGGCGACATGGGATACGGGTTGATGCTCCGCGATTCCGGCGTCCTGCAGCAAACGCTTCACCTGACCGCGGTCGCGATGGGACTGGCGAGCTGCATCCTCGGCGCGCCGCCGGCCCGTTTCGCACGGCTGACCGGTATAGACGCCGATGAGGAGCCGGCCTTGGGGCAGATCCTGCTCGGAACCATGCCCGGGCGCGATTCGCCATGAACGGCGAGCAGGGGACGGCGCGAGCTTCCTATTTCTACGGCACCGAACGTGCGTGCGCTCCCGAGGAGACACTCGCCAGGCTGCTGCCGCTTTTTGATCGCGTAGGTATCACCCGCCTTGCCGACGTGACTCAGCTCGACCGCCTCGGAGTCCCGACCTACCAGGCAGTGCGGCCGCTCGCCCGCTCGCTATCGGTCTCACAGGGAAAGGGGCTCACCCCGGCTGCCGCAAAGGCCTCCGCGGTTATGGAGAGCATCGAGCTCTGGCACTCCGAGACCGCGGAGCCCGCCTCCCTTGTTGCCACCGTCGACGAGGCGGAGCGACTTACCGGTTATCCCGCCGCGCTGCTGCCGCTGTCACAGCCGAGCTTTCTTCACCCCGGCCTGCGCGTGCAGTGGACGCAAGCCGTCGGCGTACTCAGCGGCCGAAAAAGCCTGGTTCCAACGGCGCTCGTGGTTCGGGACCGGCGCTGGACGGGCACCTTTTCGCCGCCGGTTTTTCGCACCGGTTCCAACGGCCTTGCCGGCGGCAACAATGTCGCGGAGGCCACCCTTCACGCCCTGTTCGAACTCGTCGAGCGCGATTCGGCCGAGCGGGCACGGCAGTCGGGTACGGCGCGAGCCCGTCCGGTGGACCTTGCCAGCGTCACGTTCGAACCTTGCCGGGCTTTCTCGGCAAAGTGCGAGGCGGAAGGCGTTTTTTTCGAGCTGTTCGACCTCACCGGGCCGACCGGGGTGCCCGTGCTTTATGCAAGCGTCTGGTCGGCGGACCTCCCAGTCTATTTCATGGGGTGGGGGTGCCATCTCAATCGGGATATTGCCGTGGCTCGGGCATTCACGGAAGCAGCGCAATCCCGACTGACGGCGATCGCGGGGGCTAGAGACGACATGGAGCCTGTTTACCATTGGGCGCGAGCAGTGCTTCGCAGACCCGCTTCCAGCGCTCAGCCTCGAAGCTACGACAGCATCCCCTCGCACACCGCCGACGGCTTCATCTCCGCCCTTCGATTCCTCGCCGGCCAGGTTGAGGCGCTGACAGGCCACGAGCCGTTATCGGTGGATCTGACGCGCGCCGACATCGCGATCCCGGTTGTGCA
>DASVPM010000385.1:0-3336 GCA_036382815.1 Allosphingosinicella sp. | reverse complement strand
CCGGTCCCGAGTCCCTGCCGGGTCCCGACCCGCGCCCGGAAACACGAACGCCCCCGCTCCCCGGCGAAGGCCGGGGCCCAGTCCCAACTCCGAACTGGATCCCGGCCTGCGCCGGGAAACTTGGACGCCTCCGCTCCCCGGCGAAGGCCGGGGCCCGGTTCCGAGTCCCTGCCGGATCCCGGCCTGCGCCCGGAAACACGGACGCCTCCGCTCCCCGGCGAAGGCCGGGGCCCAGTCCCGAGTCCCTACCGGGTCCCGGCCTGCGCCGGGACACTTGGACGCCTCCGCTCCCCGGCGAAGGCCGGGGCCCGGCTCCGAGGTCCGACTGGATCCCGGCCTTCGCCGGGAAACGGACGGCGGCGCAGCTGCTCCCCGGCGAAGGCCGGGGCCCAGCTCCAACTCCGAACTGGATCCCGGCCTTCGCCGGGAAACGCGGGCGGCGGCGCAGCTGCTCCCCGGCGAAGGCCGGGGCCCGGCTCCGAGTCCCTCCGGGTCCCGGCCTGCGCCGGGAAGCTAGAAGAGCGTCTCGTATAGGTCCCCCCACTCCGCGTTCATCTCCTCGATGACCCGCAGCTTCCAGCGGCGTTTCCATTCCTTCATCTGGAGCTCGCGCCGCCGCGCCGCATCGAGGTCGTCAAATGCCTGATACCAGACCAGGGTTTTGCAGCCATAGCGACGGGTGAAGCCGCGGACCGCACCGATCCTGTGCTGATAGATGCGGGCCGGCAGGTCGCTCGTGACGCCGATGTAGATCGTCCCGTTGCGGCGGCTCGCGACGATATAGACGTAGCCCGGCTTATCCACGCTTTCCGATGTAATTTGTATGAGATTTGACACAAGCATCAATTGCTCCCCGGCGAAGGCCGGGGCCCAGCTCCAACTCCGAACTGGATCCCGGCCTTCGCCGGGAAACGGGCGGCGGCGCAGCTGCTCCCCGGCGAAGGCCGGGGCCCAGCGCCGAGATCCGACTCGATCCCGGCCTTCGCCGGGAAACTGGGCGGCGCGGGCGACCGTAGTTCCCGCAGGCGCTCTCGCTTCACCGGCTCCGGCGGCACGCTTCGCCGCACGAAACGGCCTGCTTTACTGGACTTTAACCCCGTTTCGCCACAGTCCTCGCCACCTGGCCCCGATCCGCGGCCGGGGGGTGTTCAACGGGTCGCGGGGGCTTTTTCCGCTTTGTATCAGTTCGACAATATCAGGCCCGGGGCCGGCGGCGGCTCAGCCGCGCTCGCCTTCGACGTGCCGCTCGCCCCGCGCAGCTTCGGAAGCCGGGCCGCCGGGCTGCCGCGGCGCGATTTCGATCTGGTCGTCGATCTCGGCTCCCGCATCGGCTCACGGACATGGTTCCGCGGAGTCTTCACCTGCACCGCCTTGTGCGGCGCCGCCTTGTGGCTCGCGCCGGGCTTCGACCCCATCCCCGCCGCCTCCGCCAGACCGCTTTCCGACGCCCAGTTCGAGCAGTCCCGAAGCCTTGCCATCTCGCCGCTCGCCCTGGGCGCCGACACCGGCCGCCGGATGGCGCCGACCGACGCCGTCGAGCCTCTGCTCGACCGCCCCGAACGCCCGACCGTCGAGATGGTCGCGACGCTGGGCGAGGGCGACGGTTTCGTGCGCGCCCTGGAGCGCGCCGGAGTCGCTCCGAGAGAGGCGGACGAGGTCGCGAAGCTGGTCGCCACCGCCGTCCCGCTCGACCAGATCAAGGCCGGGACGACGATGAACATCGTCCTCGGCAAGCGTCCCGACCGGACGGTCGCCCGGCCGCTCGGCGCCCTCACCCTCCGGGCCCGCTTCGACCTCAAGCTCTCGCTCAAGCGCAGCGGCGGCAAGCTCGCTCTGGTCCGGACTCCGATCTCGGTCGATTCGACGCCGCTCCGCATCCAGGGCTATGTCGGCTCCAGCCTCTACCGTTCGGCCCGCGCCGCCGGCGCCCCCGCCAAGGCGGTCGAGGCCTATATCCGCGCCGTCGCCAGCCAGACCAGCATCTCCGGCCTCACCCCGGACGACCGCTTCGACATCATCCTCGAGCATCGCCGCGCCGCCACCGGCGAGGCCGAGACCGGCCGCCTGCTCTATGCCGGCCTCGACCGCGGGGGCTCGGGCAAGGACCTGAAGCTCATGCAATGGGAGCAAGGCGGGCGCGCCGAGTGGTTCGAAGCCTCCGGCGTCGGCCGCGAGAGCGGGATGCTGCAACGGCCGGTGCCGGGCAACGTCTCGTCCAATTTCGGGCTCAGGCTCCATCCCATCCTCGGCTATACGAGGATGCACAAGGGCGTCGATTTCCGCGCCGGCTACGGCACTCCGATCCTGGCCGCGACGGACGGCAAGGTGATCCTCGCCGGCCGCGCCGGCGGCTATGGCAATCAGGTCCGCCTCGCCCATTCCGGCGGCCTGGTCACCTCTTACTCGCACATGAGCCGGATCGCCGCCCAGGCGGGCGCGTCCGTGCGTCAGGGCCAGGTGATCGGCTATGTCGGCTCGACCGGTCTCGCGACCGGCCCGCACCTTCATTACGAGCTCTATAAGAACGGCGTCCCGATCAACCCGACCTCGGTCAAGTTCGTCAGCCGCGCCCAGCTCGACGGGACAAACCTGGCCGCCTTCCGGTCGCGGCTAAAGACCCTGCTCGCCGTCAGGCCGGGCGCCGCGCGGATGGCCGAGACCGCCGGCAGGAAGAAGCCCCGGGCCTAGTTCGGCTGGAGGCACTCCCTTAATCCGCCCCCGGATTTCCGGGGGAGGGGACCGCGCGAAGCGCGGTGGAGGGGTCCTTCGGATTCAGCAAGGCCCCTCCGCCATGCTTCGCACGCCCTCCCCTGGAAACGCACGGGAGGATTTAAGAAGGCGGTCCGGCGTTGCGGAACGAGGCCGTCCCGGCCTAACTGGCGCGATGATGACGGCATCCCTCAGGTCGGCTCTGCCGGCGATCGCTCCCGCGGCCGCTCCGCCCGCCGGGAGCGAGCCCGAAGTCTGGAATCTGGTGACCAGGGTCGATAGCGTCCCGGCTTGTCAGGTCTATCTCGACCGGTTTCCGCAAGGCCCGCACCGCACCGCCCGGCTGCGCTACGATCCCGCCCGCAATGCCGCGGGCGCCGTGATCCGCTCGGCGACCGGCTGTCGATAGGCTGGACCCTGCCGCCCGAATGACGGGCCGCGCGGGCCGAGTGGAGGATCGCGTCGATGACGAAGGCTGCAATCGCCTTTGCCCTGTTGGCCGCGGCGCCGGCGTCGCCCGCCGCTTCGGACGACGAGGTCTGGGCCCTCGCCCGCAAGGTGAACAAGGCTCCCGCCTACGAGACCTACCTGCTCCGTTTTTCGGAGGGAAGACATAGCGCCGGCGCA
>DASVPM010000384.1:0-1948 GCA_036382815.1 Allosphingosinicella sp. | reverse complement strand
GAAGGCCCGCGCCGAGCCGGCCGCGCAGGCCCGCCCAGGCGCGCTGGGCGCCCCGGCGCTTCCGAACGCTCCGAGCTGGACCCGCCAGCGCCCGCCGGCGGCGGGAGCCGGGGCCGCCGCAGGGCGCCTCGGCGCCGGGCTTGTCGTCTTGGCCGGAGCCGGACGCGGCGTCGCGACGGCGACCGGGGCCGAGGCGAAGATGTTGGTCTTCATTCCCCCGGGCCCGGCCGGGCGGCCCATGGCCTGGGCCAGGGCGACGCCCTGGCGGCGCTGGTCGGCCGGGATGAATTGCTCCATCGACTTCAGATTGTCGGCGGCGGGCGGAACGCCCCCGTCGGCGGCGCGGAGCATCAGGGCGTAGGCGCGGGGCCAGTCCTTGGCGACGAGGTCGCCGTTGAACAGCTCCGTGCCCAATATGTATTGCGCGCGCGGATCGCCGAGCTCGACCGCCTTTCGGATCCAGGGCAGGGCTTCCTGGCGGCGGCCGCCATTATACAAAAGCAGGCCGACATTGACCTGGGCCTGCTCATGACTCTGGCGGGCGGCCTTCTGGTACCAGCTCTGCGCCGTCGCGGCGTCGGCCGGGACTCCGCGGCCCAGCTTGTAGGCCTGGCCGAGGTTGAACTGGGCGTCGGCATTGCCGGCCTCGGCGAGCGGCCGCCACTGGGCGATCGCGCCCGAATAGTCGCCCCGCATCCAGCGGTCGACTCCGGCCTTGACGTCGGACGGGGCGGCGCCGGCGACGGCGTTGGCGCCGATGAGGAAAAGCGCCGCCGCCGAAGCCGCGAGCAGTGACCGACCGGAAAAATGCATCTTCTATCTCCCGCGCGGGAAAGGGTTTTACGTGCCGTCGAGCTAGCCGAAAATCCTTAATGCGCCCTTAGCATAAAATGCGCGAGGGGAGCGACGTCGCACTGCGACGACGGGCGCGCTTCCCGTCGCCCTGAACTTGCTTCAGGGTCCAGGCCGCCACCCGCGAGGCGGCTCGCCGCTGGCTGCTGAAACAAGCTCAGCATGACGGCGGAGGCATGCCCACCGCCGCGGCCTTGCCCCCGTTCAAAAAGCGCCTCGCACTCCGATCGCGTTAACCGGATTTTAGCCAAGTGGAGCGCAAACGGACGGCAAGGATCGCGAGCCCGAGGGGAAAATATGCGCGTTTTGGCACTATCGTCGCAGAAGGGGGGATCCGGCAAGACCACCTTGTCCGGCCATCTCGCCGTCCAGGCGGAAAGGGCGGGTGCAGGCCCGGTCTGCCTGATCGACATCGATCCGCAGGGATCGCTCGCCGACTGGTGGAACGAGCGCGAGGCCGAGATGCCCGCTTTCGCCCAGACCACGGTCGCCCGGCTCCAGGCCGACCTCGAGATCCTGCGCCAGCAGGGCTTCAAGCTCGCCGTGATCGATACGCCTCCGGCGATCACCATGGCGATCCAGAGCGTCATCCAGGTCGCCGAGCTCATCCTCATCCCGACCCGGCCGAGCCCGCACGACCTTCGCGCCGTCGGCGCCACGGTCGATCTTTGCGAGCGCGCCGGCAAGCCGCTCATCTTCGTCGTCAACGCGGCGACCCCGAAGGCGCGGATCACTTACGAGGCCGCGGTCGCACTGTCGCAGCACGGCACCGTCGCCCCGGTCACCTTGCACCACCGCACCGATTATGCCGCCTCGATGATCGACGGCCGGACGGTGATGGAGGTCGATCCCAACAGCCGCTCGGCCAAGGAAGTCGAGGAGCTTTGGGCCTATATCTCGGACAGGCTCGAGAAGAATTTCCGCCGCACCGTCTTCGCCGCTCCGGGCGCTCCGGCGCTCCATCCCTCATCGCCGCGTCCCGCCGGCGGCTTCGGCCGCCGCGTGGTCGGCCAGTGAGCGGGAGACGCACGATGGCCGAGACCAAACCTTTCGCTTCCCTCTCCTCCGGCCTCCTCGCCCGCAAGGGCGCGGCCAA
>DASVPM010000383.1:0-11432 GCA_036382815.1 Allosphingosinicella sp. | reverse complement strand
CGCGTGCTCCGGCTGCTCCTGTCGGGCGTGGACCCGTCCTCGATCCTCTGCCTCACCTTCACCAAGGCAGGGGCCGCCGAGATGGCGGACCGCATCCATGCGCGGCTCGCTTACTGGGTCCGGCTGAAGGACGCCGAGCTCGCCTCTGAACTGCGCTCGCTCGGCGAGGAATATGATCCCGAGGCCCGCGCCCGGGCCCGCCGGCTCTTCGCCCGGGTGCTCGATTCGGCCGGCGGCGGCCTCAGGATCCAGACCATCCACGCCTTCGCCCAGGGCCTGCTCGCCGCCTTTCCGGCCGAGGCCGGGCTGGTGCCGGGCTTCCGTCCGCTCGAGGGCCGCGAGGAGCAATTGCTGGCGCGCCAGACCCTGGCCGAGATGCTCGTCCGGGCCGACGAGGGCGGCGACCGCCGCCTGATCGCCGATCTCCAGGCGGTCAGCCACCGTCTCGGGGAGGGCGGCGCCGAGGCCTTCGTCCGCCGCTGCGCCCGGGCGCCCGACGCCATGACGGCACTGGGGCCCCCCGAGCTGGTCGAGGACAGGCTTCGCCGCGCCTTCGGGCTTCCGCTCGGCGACATCGACGAGGCGATCGCCGGCGAATGCTGCGACGAGGTCTTCGACGTCGGCGCCCTTCGCCGGATCGGTCTTCTCAACAGCCAATGGGGGACGAAGGGCGGCGCCGAGCGCGCCTCGCTCTGCGAGCAATGGGCCTCGGCGGGGCCGGCGGAGCGGGCCGGGCTGCTCGACACGCTCCATTCGGTCTGGGCCAAGGCCGACGGCGAGATAAGAAGCTTCGCCAAGGGGCAGGCGCCGCAGGACGAGACCTATATCGAGCTGGCCACCGCCGCCTTCGAATGCTGTTCGCGCCTGCTCGGCATGCGCAAGCTCGCCGCCCTCGTCGCCTGCCTTGCCGCCGGGCTTCGCGCCGGCCAGGTTTATGCCGGGGCCTGGACCGCGGCCAAGCGCGCCCACGCCGTGCTCGATTTCGACGATCTCATCCGGCTCGCCGAGCGGCTTTTGATGACCGAGGGAATGGGCGAATGGGTCCGTTTCAAGCTCGACCAGAATACCGACCATATCCTCGTCGACGAGGCCCAGGACACCAATGAGGCGCAGTGGAACATCGTGCGCGCTCTGACCCTCGAATATTTCGCGGGGGAGGGGGCCTCGAAGCGCCACCGCACCCTGTTCACCGTCGGCGACTACAAGCAGGCCATCTTCGGCTTCCAGGGCACCGATCCGGCCAGCTTCGAGCTCGCCCGGGCCTGGTTCGCCCGCCAGGCCGAGGCGGTCGGCCGCGACTTCCTCGATCTCTCCGTCGACTTGAGCTTCCGCTCGTCGCCGCCGATCCTCGCCGCGGTCGACCGGCTGATCTCGGACCTCGGCTACGAGGCCATGGGCCTGCCGCGGGCGCCCAACCCCCACGAGAGCCACCACGCCCGCCGCCCGGGCTCCGTCACCCTCTGGCTGCCGCACAGCGAGGACAATGACGGCGCCGCCGGCGAGGAGAGCGGCGAGGAAGGCTGGGTGAGCGAGGTTGTTCGCGATTACGCCCGCCGCCTCGCGGGCCAGATCGCCGGCTGGATCCGCAATCCCTTCATGCTCGGCGAAGGGGCGAGGCGGCGGCCGGTCCGTCCCGAGGACATACTCGTCCTCGTCCGCCGCCGCGGCGACCTCGCCTCGCTGATCGTCGCCCGGTTGCACGCCGAAGGGGTGCCGGTGGCCGGGGTGGACCGGCTCGCTTTGTCGGCGCCGCTCGCCGTCCAGGACCTGCTCGCCGCCGCCCGGTTCGCGGTCCAGCCGCTCGACGATCTCAACCTCGCCGCGTTGCTGGTCTCGCCGCTTTTCGGCTGGACCCAGGAGGAGCTGTTCGCCGCGTCGTTCCGTCGCGAAGGTTCGCTCTGGCTCGCGATTCGTGGCGAAAAGTTGCGATTCGAGGCGAATCCTCAACTTTCGACCACAACCCTGGAGGGCCTGCGCGAGCTGCTCGCGATGGCCGATTACGCAACCCCCCACGCTTTCTTCGAGACGATCTTGAGCGGAAACTTAAGAGGCCGCCACAAGCTACTGGAAAGGCTCGGGAACGAGGCACGCGATCCGATCGAGGAACTGCTCTCCTCGGCGCTCGATTTCGAGTCGAATTCCTCCCCCTCCCTGCAGCGCTTCCTCGACTGGTTCGCCCGCGGCGAGGTGGAGATCGTCCGCGACCCTTCCGCGCCCCTCGACGCCGTCCGGGTGATGACCGTCCACGGCTCGAAAGGCCTGCAATCTCCGGTAGTTATCCTCGCCGACGCCTGTGCCGATCCGGACCGCCGGGGGGGCGGCCCGCAGGCCGGATTCGCCGCTCTTTCCCTCGAGCCCGAAGCTCCGCCGATCCCCATCTTCCGCCCCCGCAAGGACGAGCTCGCCGAGCCCATCGCCTCCCAGCTCGCCGCCCTCGACCGCCGCGAGCGCGAGGAGCATTGGCGCCTCCTCTACGTCGCCCTCACCAGGGCCGAGGAACGGCTCTACATCGGCGGCGCGCTCGGCCCCGCCGACCGCCGGGGTCCGCCGTCATCGAGCTGGTGGACCGCGCTCGATGCCGCGCTCCTCGGCCTCGGCGCCGAATGGCAGGACGATCCGCATTGGGGCCGGGCCCGCCGCTTCGGCGATCCCGAATTCTTCACCAAGGCGGCCCCCCGCCAGGCCGCCCCCGAAGGCCTCCTGCCCGACTGGATTGCGCGCCCGGCGCCCGCGGAGGCCCGGCCGCCGCGGCCGCTGGCGCCGTCGGCGCTCGGCGAGGACGATGTCTCCGACCCGCCCCCCTCGCCGGCGATGCGGGTCGCGGCGCAGCGCGGGCGGCTCCTTCACCAGCTGTTCGAGCGGCTGCCCGAAGTCCCGCCGGACGAGCGCTCGGGCCGGGCGGACCGCTGGCTCGAACGGTCCGCCGGGATCGACGATCCGCAACTGCGCCGGGGCCTGGTCGCGGACGCCTGCCGGCTCATCGCCGATCCCGCCCATGCCGAGCTGTTCGGACCGGGCGCTCTCGCCGAGGCGCCGATCGCCGCCGTGGTCGCGGGCGGCGTGGTCGTCTCGGGCTCGGTCGACCGCCTGCTCGTCGGCCCCGGCCGGATCCTCGTCGCAGACTTCAAGACCGGCCGGCGAGCGCCTGAAACGATTGATGAAATCCCAATTCCGCACCTCCGCCAGATGGCCGCCTATGTCGAGGCTTTGAAGGTCATTTTCCCCGGCCGTCCGATCGCGGCGAAATTGCTCTACACGGCGGCGCCGATCCTGTTCGACCTGCCGGAGAGCCTGCTCGACCGCTACCGGCCGGTGCTTGAGCCGGCGCCCGCGGCTTCCTAAATGACATTCGACCCCATCAGGAGATTCCCATGACCAAGCCCGTCAGCGACGACACCTTCCAGGACGAGGTCCTCGCTTCCGAAAAACCCGTCCTCGTCGACTTCTGGGCGGAATGGTGCGGTCCCTGCCGGATGATCGCTCCGGCGCTCGAGGAGATCAGCCAGGAGATGGCGGAGCGCGTGACGGTCGTGAAGCTCAACATCGACGACAATCCGTCCGCTCCGGCCAAGTACGGCGTTCGCGGAATCCCGACGATGATCCTTTTCGACGAGGGCAAGATCGCGGCCACCAAGGTCGGCGCGGCGCCCAAGACCCAGCTGCAGAGCTGGCTGGAACAGGTGCTCAACGGCCTCGATTACAAGAAGCAGCACAGCGACAGCGGCGAAAGCGTGAGCTAGGCGGGCGGCTCCGTCCCCTCCAGGCCGCGCGTGTCGGGGCGAAACATGGCGTGCCTCGGAAGCTCGTCCCCGGGCTCGAACCAGGGCACCCGGCTGCTCCAGAAGATATGGAAGCCCGGGCTCACCGCTCCGGGATCGTCGAGGGTCGCGACGCTGAAATCGACCGTCTCGGGCTGGTGATCGACTTCCATCAGGAAGGGCGTTCCGCATGAGCCGCAATAGCTGCGGCGGCCGAAGCTGGAGGATTTGAACGACTTCACCTTGTCCGAGCCCTTCGTCCAGACGAGGTCGCCGGCCGGTACGCTCGCGAACACCATCGCCGGAGCGCCGGAAGTGAGCTGGCAGGTACGGCAATGGCACCAGCCGCAGTCGAAGGGCGCGCTCGCAAGCGCGTAACGAACCGCGCCGCAGACGCAGCCACCCTGAAGACGCTCGGCCATCGGCCGCCGCTAGGCTTTCGCGGGTCTCGTCGTCAATCCTCGGCGGGACCCATGGACTGACGCGGCGTCAGTCACTATGTCGCAGCCTTGCGGTGCTCGCCGGTGAGCGCCCGACCTGGAACCGGCTTTGGAACTTCTTCTCTTCCTCTCGGCGTTGCTGGCCGGCCTGATCTCGGGCGACCGGGCGGTCGAGGTGCGCCAGGTCGACCGGACGGCGGTCGCCGCGAGCGCCGCGGCCACTCTCGCCGCACAGACCGCGGAAGCGGCGCAGGTCGCGAGTCCGACCGCTCCAGCCGCGCTGAGCCTTGCCGCCGCGTCGGCGCCCGCCTCGCCGGCGGCCGCGCCCTTCGCGCCCCAGACCGCTCCAGTCGACGAGCGCCGGCTGGAATAGCGGCCCGGCTCCGGCCCTGCGCCGGCCGTTTCTTCGACAGGCGCCTGCGGGCGCCGCGCGCCGCGGGCGCTTCAATACTCAGGCATGACAGGATTTCGATATGTTCGGCGGAGTCGCCAAAGCCATTTTCGGGTCGTCGAACGACCGCTACGTGCGTTCGCTCGGCAAGATCGTGGACAAGATCAACGGCTTCGAGCCGACCATCTCGGCGATGTCCGACCATGAGCTGGCCAACCAGACCCTGATCTTCCGGCGGCGCCTCGCGGAAGGCGAGGAACTCGACGCCCTCCTTCCGGAGGCCTTCGCCACGGTTCGCGAGGCCGCCAGAAGGACTCTCGGCCAGCGTCATTACGACGTCCAGATGATCGGCGGGATCGTCCTCCATCGCGGCGAGATCGCCGAGATGCGCACGGGCGAGGGCAAGACGCTGGTCGCCACGCTGGCGGTCTATCTGAACGCACTCGAGGGGAAGGGCGTCCATGTCGTCACGGTCAACGACTATCTCGCCCGCCGCGACGCCGACTGGATGGGACAGATCTACCGTTTCCTCGGCATGACCGTCGGAGTCATCGTCCCCAACCTCACCGACTATCAGCGCCGGATGGCCTACGGTTCGGACATCACCTACGGCACCAACAACGAATTCGGCTTCGACTACCTTCGCGACAACATGAAGTACGAACGCGAGGCCCTGGTCCAGCGCCCCTTCAATTTCGCCATCGTCGACGAGGTCGATTCGATCCTGATCGACGAGGCGCGGACTCCGCTGATCATCTCCGGCCCGACCGACGACAAGTCGGAGCTCTACATGAGCGTCGACGCGATCGTGAAGGGCCTGGTACCGGCCGATTACGAAATGGACGAAAAGCAGCGCTCGGTGGTCCTCACCGAGGACGGCACCGAGAAGATGGAGCGGCTGCTCGAGGACGCCGGGCTGCTGCACGGCTCGAACCTCTACGATTTCGAGAACACGCTCGTCGTCCACCATTTGAACCAGTCGCTTCGCGCCAACGTCATGTTCAAGCGCGATATCGATTACATCGTGAAGGACGGGAAGGTCGTCATCATCGACGAGTTCACCGGCCGCATGATGGAGGGCCGGCGCTGGTCCGACGGCCTCCACCAGGCCGTGGAGGCCAAGGAGCGCGTCGACATCGAGCCCGAGAACCAGACCATGGCCTCGATCACCTTCCAGAACTACTTCCGCCTCTACCCCAAGATCGGCGGAATGACCGGGACCGCCGCCACCGAGGCCGCGGAATTCTGGGACATCTACAAGCTGAACGTCGTCTCCATCCCGACCAACCTTGCCGTCAAGCGGGTCGACGAGGACGACGAATTCTACAAGAACCAGAACGACAAGTTCGCCGCCATCGCCAAGTCGATCCGGGAGAAGCAGCTGACCGGCCAGCCCGTCCTGGTCGGCACCGTCTCGATCGAGAAGTCGGAGCTGCTCGGCGAGTTCCTTCAGAAGGAAGGCGTCAAGCACGAGGTCCTGAACGCCCGCTTCCACGAGCAGGAGGCCCATATCGTCGCCCAGGCGGGTCGGCTCGGAGTCGTCACCATCGCGACGAACATGGCCGGCCGCGGCACCGACATCCAGCTCGGCGGCAACGTCGAGTTCCGGGTCGGCGACGAGCTCGCCGAGATGGAGGACGGCCCGGAGAAGGACAAGGCGATCGAGCGGATCAAGCAGGAGGTCGAGGAGGAGAAGCAGCGGGTCATCGCCGCCGGCGGCCTGTTCGTTCTCGGCACGGAGCGGCATGAGAGCCGCCGCATCGACAACCAGCTTCGCGGCCGCTCGGGCCGCCAGGGCGATCCGGGACTGTCGCGCTTCTACCTCAGCCTCGACGACGACCTTCTTCGCATCTTCGGGCCGCAGACCATGTTCGCCCGGTTGATGAACAAGAATCTCGAGGACGGCGAAGCGATCGTCAGCCCCTGGATTTCCAAGGCGATCGAGACCGCGCAGAAGAAGGTCGAGGCGCGCAACTACGACATCCGCAAGCAGGTCGTCGAATATGACGATGTCATGAACGACCAGCGCAAGGTCATCTACGAGCAGCGCGCCGACATCATGGATGCCGCGACGGTCGGCGATGTCGTCACCGACATGCGCGCCGAGACGGTCAACGCCATCGTCGGCGAGGCCTGCCCGCCCAACACCTATCCCGAGCAGTGGGACATCCCGCTGCTGAAGGAGCGGGTCGAGGCGGTGTTCGGCCTCCAGCCGCCGATCGACGCCTGGCTCCAGGAGGAGGCGGTCGACCCGGAGATGCTGCTCGAGCGGATCCAGAAGGCCGCCGACGAGCAGGTCGAGGAGAAAGCGAAGGAGCTTCCCGAGGAAACCTGGATCCAGGTCGAGAAGCAGGTCCTCCTCCAGTCGCTCGACCATTATTGGAAGGAGCATCTGGCGATGCTCGACGCGCTCCGCCAGGTCATCCATTTGCGCGCCTACGCCCAGCGCAAGCCGATCGACGAATATAAGCACGAGGCCTTCCAGCTGTTCGAGCGGATGCTCGCCGCGATCCGCGAGGACGTCACCGGAAGGCTGGGCCGGATGCGTTTCACGATCCAGCCGCCCGAGGACGAGTTCCCCGAAATGCAGGAACTGCCCGACTTCATCACCCACCATATCGACCCGTTCACGGGGGAGGACGACACGGCCGATATCGACGCGGGCACCGGAGCGATCCTCTCCCGGCTGCCGCCGCTTCAGGCCGCGCGCCCGGAAATGCCGCCGGGGACGTTCGAGGTCGCCGAGGCGGACATGCCCCAGGTCAGCCGCAACGCGCCCTGTCCCTGCGGCTCGGGCCAGAAGTTCAAGCACTGCCACGGACAGCTGGCGTAAGAAAAAGGCCGCGGGGAGGGGATTCCCGCCGGCCGAATAAATCCTCCCCGGCCTTTGCCGGGGAGGGGGACCGCACGAAGTGCGGTGGAGCGGTTCTGCTGAGTCCGTAGACCCCCTCCACCATGCTTCGCATGGTCCCCCTCCCCGCGTAAACGCGGGGAGGATTTCAGGTCACGCCATCTTGAAGCCTTCCTTGTTCATCAGGCTGGTCAGCTTGGCATTCTGCTCCTCGCTCATCACCTGCTTGAACGCGGGGAAGACCTCGTCTTCCTCCATCCGGATATGCTCTTCGAGCATCGAACGGAAATCGCGGACCCGGGCGAGCCATTCGGGGCTGTCCTTCGCCAGATTCTCGAGCTCGTAGAGATAGGTCTTCACATAGCCGTGCTCGGCGTTGAGGGCGTCGGCGTCATGGGCCGAATTGGCCTGCCTCAGCGCCGGGTAGATGATCGCCTCTTCCTCATGCGCATGCTTGGTCAGCGCATATTTCAGCTTCATCAGCAAGGTCGTGCGCATCACTGTCTGGCTGTCGTTGGTCGCCTCGATCTGGTCGAAGACGGCGAGAGTCGCTTTATGCTCGGCCTTGAGCGCGTCGAACCAGTCGCCCGCGGCGGCGGCCGGCATCTGCATCAGGAACTTGCGGCCGAAATTGGCGGCGATCCCGACCGCGGCGCCGGCGATCGCGGCGCCGGCGAGGACGCCCGCATTTCCGCCGCCCCACGAGAAGGCGCTGCGCTCGTTCGTGAACCGGCCCTCGCTGTCGCGCCGCGTCGCGCCGCCGCCGTTGTTGCCGCCCGAACGCGAACTGTTGCTTTGCCTCGATTGCGTCTTCGTGACCATGACGGCCTCCTTGTTGAAACTCGTCCGCAGAACCCGCGTGGAGGCACGGCGGTTCCGGAACAGCGCGTTTGAAAGCGCGTCGATTCAACTCGTTGCCGCAACGATCCGGCTTCCTCGCCGCGGATCGTTTTTCGTCGATTCCGTCCGGAACCATCCCCGCAGGGCCATGTTCAGGGAAAAACGCACAGCGAAGGAGCCGCCCATGCTCGCGATGGATTACAGGGGTCCCTACAGGATCCGCGTCGAAGAGAAAGATATGCCGAAGATCGAGCATCCGCGCGACGCCATCGTGCGCGTGACCCGCTCGTGCATCTGCGGATCGGACCTCCATCTCTACCATGGCATGGTGCCCGACACCCGGGTCGGGATGACGTTCGGACATGAATTCTGCGGCATCGTCGAGGAGGTCGGATCCGAGGTCGAGAATTTGAAGAAGGGCGACCACGTCCTGGTCCCCTTCAATATCGCCTGCGGACAATGCCATTTCTGCAAGCAGGGCCTGTTCGGAAACTGTCACGAATCCAACGCCCAGGCGACCGCGGTCGGCGGCATCTTCGGCTATTCCCATACCGCCGGCGGATATGACGGCGGCCAGGCCGAATATGTCCGCGTTCCCTATGCCGATTTCGGCCCGACCATCATTCCGGACTGGATGGATCCGGACGATGCGGTGCTCCTGACCGACGTCGTCCCGACGGGTTACCAGGCCGCCGAGATGGGCGGGATCAAGCCGGGCGACACGGTCGTCGTGTTCGGGGCGGGGCCGGTCGGGATCATGGCCGCGCGCTGCGCCTGGCTGTTCGGCGCGGGCCGGGTGATCGTCTTCGACGAATATGAGTATCGGCTCGAATTCGCCCGCACTTATTGTCCGGCCGAGGTCTACAATTTCCGCGAGCTCGACGTCGTGGTGTTCATGAAGAAGACGACCGACGGGCTCGGCGCCGACGTCTGCATCGACGCGGTCGGCGGCGACGCCGCCGGCAACGCCCTGCAGACGCTGTTCGGCGTGAAGCTGAAGCTCGAGGCGGGCAGCGCCATCCCCCTTCACTGGGCGATCAACTCGGTGAAGAAAGGCGGAGTGGTCTCGATCGTCGGTGTCTACGGGCCGACCGGGAACATGATCCCGATCGGCAACGTCGTGAACAAGGGCCTGACCCTGCGCGCCAACCAGGCGGCGGTGAAGCGGCATCTGCCCAAGCTCATCGAGCATGTGAAGGCCGGCCATCTCGACCCCAAGGCCCTCATCACCCACAGGGTCCCGCTCGAGGACGTCGCCGACGCCTATCACATCTTCTCGGCGAAGCTCGACGGCTGCATCAAGCCCGTACTCATCCCCAGCGCCGCCTGACCGGAGAGGCCCAATGAACGCACCTTCCACCGATCTGATCAAGGATCCCGCGACCATCCCCGGCTGGGGAGTCGACATCGATCCCGCCAACAACCCCACCTACCCCTATCGCGATCGCTCCCAGGACAACGGCCTGAGCAACGACTGGACCCGCCCGCCCGTGCAGCGGACCGACGTCGAGATCCTCCAGTCGATCGAGCATGTGCGGCAGCCGGCGGTCGTCGGCACCTCCACGCCGCCGAGCTGGATCAGCGGAATGATCCGGCGCGGCGCCTTCCGTTACAGCGAGTCGCATTGGCTGCATTGGCTGATGCTGATGGGCGCCGACCGGATCAACGTGGTCGAAGGCATCGTCCAGGATCTCGGCCGGGCGAAAATCCCGAACATCCCCGCCGAGATGGGCATCCGCTCGGAATGGAAGCACAACAAGACGGGTCTGGCGAAGAAGGTCGCCGTCATCGGCGCGGTCGGTGCCGTGGCCTTCGCGCTGTTCAAATGGTCCGACAGCCGCGACCGCGACCGTTCCGACGGCCGGGGCTGACGCCGACCCGTCATTCCGCGAAAGCCGGAAAATCCCGAACATGACGGTCTCCGGGAATCCGCCGGCGCCTGTTTCCATGGATTCGGATCCAATCGGATGACGGCCTTCAGTGCCGGGTGCGCATCTCGCTCGGGCTGGACCCGGTCCAGCGCTTGAAGGCGCGCGAGAAAGCGGCGGGGTCCGAGAAGCCGAGGCGGTAGGCCGCGTCCTTCACCGACAGGCCATCGCGCATGAAGCGCAGGGCGAGCCGCTTGCGCAGCCCGTCAAGCAGCTGCTCGTAAGTGATTCCTTCGGCCTTCAGCCGGCGGTAGAGCGTCTGCCGGCTGTAGCCGAGGTCCCGGGCGACCCGCTCGATTCCGACGTCCCCCGAAGCGAGAAACGGCTCCAGCCGCCGCTCGACCTCGGCGCGGAACGCGCTCCCGAGGACCGGCGCCGGCCGCTCGGCGGCCCTGGCCTCGAACGCCTTCGCCACTTCGCCGAGGAAGGAGAGGAACGGGCTTCGGCCGGCGGCGCCGTCGCGGGCGGCCGAGGCGCTCCTGCCGCGCGACCGGAACATGAAGGGAAGGAGCTCGGCGCAGGCATCGCGCCGCTCGCAGCCGCCGCAGGAATCGCGGCGCATTTTGTCGATGCAACCAGCAATCATCCCTTTGTCCTCCCGGATCATGTCCAAGGTGTATTGCCTCTGTAATACTCCAATACGCAGATTAGCCAAGGACAAAGTGATGGACGGCCTCACCCTCTTTCATGTCGGCGCCGGCAGCGCCGCCCTCGTCACCGGAGCGGCGGCGCTGGTCGTCCGGAAGGGCGGAAGCCTTCATTCCAGGACGGGCACGATCTTCTTCGCCTCCATGCTCGCGATGGCCGGCACGGGCGCGCTGATCGCCGCCCTGAAGCCCGAGCGGGGCACGGCGGTGATCGGGATCTTCACCGGTTATCTGGTGGCGACCGCCTGGACCGCCGCGCGCCGGCGGGAGGGGAGGGCGCAGGCTTTCGAACGCGCCGGGCTGGGCGTGGCGCTGGCCTGCGCCGCCGCGATGCTGAGCTTCGGCCTGCTCGCCTCCGCCAGCCCGACCGGCCGCTTCGACTCGCTCCCGGCGGCCGCCCATTATCCCTTCGCCGTCATTGCCGCGCTTGCCGCGGGCCTCGATCTGAACTTTCTCCTTCGCGGCCGCCTGCAGCGCCATCAGCGCATCGCCCGGCATCTGTGGCGGATGTGCGCGGCGCTCGCGATCGCCGCTTTCTCCTTCTTCCTCGGCCAGCAGGATCAATTCCCCGCCGAAT
>DASVPM010000382.1:0-19132 GCA_036382815.1 Allosphingosinicella sp. | reverse complement strand
GTGATGATGAAGTTCCTTGAGCTCATCGCCAAGGAGACCGATTCACTGGCCGAGATGCTCGCCCGCGAGCACGGCAAGACCATCGTCGACGCCAAGGGCGACATCCAGCGCGGGCTCGAGGTGATCGAGTTCGCCTGCGGCATCCCCCACCTGCTGAAGGGCGACTATACGCAAGGTGCAGGTCCGGGCATCGACGTCTATTCGATGCGCCAGCCCTTGGGCATCGTCGCCGGCATCACCCCGTTCAACTTCCCCGCGATGATCCCGATGTGGATGTTCGGGGTGGCGATCGCCTGCGGCAACGCCTTCATCCTGAAGCCGTCGGAGCGCGATCCCTCGGTGCCCGTCCGGCTCGCCGAGCTGATGAAGGCGGCCGGGCTTCCCGACGGGATCCTCCAGGTCGTCCATGGCGACAAGGAGATGGTCGACGCGATCCTCGATCATGAGGACATCAAGGCGATCAGCTTCGTCGGCTCCTCGGACATCGCCCAGTATATCTACAGCCGCGGCACCGCGAACGGGAAGCGGGTCCAGGCTTTCGGCGGGGCCAAGAATCACGGCATCGTCATGCCCGACGCCGATCTCGACATGGTCGTCAACGACCTCGCCGGAGCCGCCTTCGGCTCGGCGGGAGAGCGCTGCATGGCGCTTCCCGTCGTGGTTCCGGTCGGCGAGAAGACCGCCGCGAACCTGCGCGAGAAGCTGATCCCGGCGATCGAGGGGCTCCGGGTCGGGGTCTCCACCGATGCCGAGGCCCATTACGGACCGGTTGTCAACGCGGCCCACCGCGCCCGGATCGAGAATTACATCCAGATGTGCGCCGACGAGGGCGGCGAGCTGGTCGTCGACGGGCGCGGCTTCAAGCTTCAGGGCCACGAGGAGGGCTTCTTCATCGGCCCCACCTTCTTCGATCATGTGAAGCCCGGCTTCCGCTCCTACCAGGAGGAGATATTCGGCCCGGTGCTGCAGATGGTCCGGGCCGACAGCTTCGAGGAGGCGCTTCGCCTCCCGTCCGAGCACCAATATGGCAACGGAGTCGCCATCTTCACCCGAAACGGCCACGCCGCCCGCGAGTTCGCGGCCCGGGTCAATGTCGGAATGGTCGGGATCAACGTCCCGATCCCGGTGCCGGTCGCCTACCACACGTTCGGCGGCTGGAAGCGCTCCGGCTTCGGCGACATCAACCAGCACGGCATGGAAGGCGTGCGCTTCTGGACCAAGGTGAAGACGGTGACCCAAAGGTGGCCGGACGGCAGCGTGACCGGAGAGAATGCGTTCGTGATTCCGACGATGGGATAAACGAAAAACGTATGAAGAACATGTCCTCTTGCACGGAAATGGAAACCCTCTAATTTAGGAGAATGACCGCGCAATACGCTTTCGACACGCTCGCGTTCGTGAAGCGGCTTTCGGCGGCGGGGATGGACACGCCCCACGCCGAAGCGCTGGCCGAAGCGCTTGTCGATGGCGCGTTCAATAATCTCGCGACGAAGTCCGATCTGCGGGAGTTGCAGGCAGCGACGAAGTCCGATCTGCGGGAGTTGCAGTTGGCGACGAACGCCGATCTCCGCGAGCTTGAGAATCGCCTGACGAACAAACTGACGGCCCGCATGGGCGCGATGACCGCGGCGACCATCGCTATCATCGGGGCCCTCAAGATTTTCTCCTGAGTTTGCCGCGCCCCGTCATTCCGACGAAAGTCGGGATCCATGACACGGCCGCGCCTGATTTTCCACGATCCGTTTTCATGGATCTCCGATCGAGTCCGGGATGACGCTTAGAGAGTCTCCGGCTACATCCGGCTCATGATCCGCATTCTGTTCGCCATCGTCCTTCTAATCCTCCCCACCGTCGCCACCGCCGCACCCAAGCCTGAATCCAAGCGGATCGCGCTCAGCTTCGACGACGTCCCCCGCCGCCCGGGCGCCTTCCTGACGCCCGAGCAGCGGACCCAGGGCATCCTCTCCGGCCTTGCCGCCGCCAATGTGAAGCAGGCGGTTTTCTTCGTCACCACGGGCAATCTCGACAAGCCCGAGGGCAAAGGCGGCGAAGAGCGGATCATGATGTATTCGACCGGCGGGCACGTCATCGCCAACCACAGCCACGCCCACCGCCGGCTCTCGCAAATCTCCGCCGAGGATTATCTTAAGGACGTCGACCTGGCCGCCGCCTGGCTTCGCAACCGGCCGGGCTATCGCCCCTGGTTCCGCTTCCCCTTCCTCGACGAAGGCCGGGCCGACAAGGCGAAGCGCGACTCCGTCCGCGCCGGGCTGGCGGCCCGGGGCCTGGCCAACGGCTATGTCACCGTCGACGGCGCCGACTGGAACATGGAGGCCCTGACGATCGCCGCCGGAGAAGCGGGCAAGCCCATGGACATGAAGGCGCTCCGTGAGCTCTACATCGAGACGATGGTGGGCGCGGCCGATTTCTACGACGGACTCGCCCGCAAGACCCTCGGCCGATCGCCGGCCCACATGCTCCTCCTCCACGAGACCGACCTGGCGGCGCTGTTCCTCCCGGCCCTGGTCGAAGCGCTTCGCAAGGGCGGCTGGGAGATCATCACCGCCGACGAGGCCTATGCCGACCCGATCGCCCGCGCCCGTCCGGACCCGCGGTCGGCCCAGGGCACCCGGATCGAGGCGATGGCCTGGGAGAAGGGCCTGCCCGCCCCGCGCTGGTACGAGCGCGAGGACGTGAAGGTCGCCGACGCATTGTTCGCCGAGCGAGTCCTCAAGGAAACGCCCGCCCCCTGATTGCGATTCCCGCCGCGTTCGCTAGAGCGCGCGCATGAGCCAGTTCGACCTTACCGACGAGCAGCGCCAGATCCAGGAGATGGCGCGCAACTTCACCGCCGACGCGATCACGCCCCACGCGGCGGAGTGGGACGAGAAGCATATCTTCCCGCGCGACACGATCCGCGAGGCTGCCGGGCTCGGCTTCGGCTCAATCTACGTGTCCGAGGAGAGCGGCGGAATCGGGCTGGGGCGGCTGGAGGCCGCGCTGATCATGGAGGCGATGGCCTATGGTTGTCCGTCCACCTCTGCCTTCATCTCCATTCACAACATGGCGAGCTGGATGATCGACCGCTTCGGCTCGGCGGCGGTCAAGGAGAAGTATCTCCCTTCGATGATCCCGATGGAGCGGATGGGGAGCTATTGCCTGACCGAGCCGGGCTCGGGCTCGGACGCGGCGGCGCTGAAGACCCGGGCGGTGAAGGACGGCGATCATTACGTCGTCTCCGGCTCCAAGGCCTTCATCTCGGGCGGCGGCGAGAACGAGGTTTATGTGACCATGGTCCGGACCGGCCAGGACGGGCCGAAGGGCATTTCCTGCCTGGTCATCGAGAAGGACATGCCCGGAGTCAGCTTCGGCGCCCAGGAGAGGAAGCTCGGCTGGCATTCGCAGCCCACCGCGCAGGTCAACTTCGACGAGGTCCGGGTGCCCGCCGAAAATCTGGTCGGCGGCGAGGGGGAGGGGTTCCGGATCGCGATGATGGGGCTGGACGGCGGGCGCCTCAACATCGGAGCCTGCTCATTGGGCGGCGCCCAGCGCTGCCTCGACGAGGCGATCGCCTATACCAAGGAGCGCAAGCAGTTCGGCAACGCCATCGCCGACTTCCAGGCGACCCAGTTCACCCTCGCCGACATGGAGACGGAGCTGCAGGCGGCGCGGATGCTGCTCTACGCGGCGGCGGTGAAGGTGACCGAGAACGCCGCCGACAAGTCGCGCTTCGCGGCCATGGCCAAGCGCCTCGCCACGGACACCGGCTCCTCCGTGGTCGACCGCGCCCTCCAGCTCCACGGCGGCTACGGCTATCTCCAGGATTATCCGGTCGAGCGCTTCTGGCGCGACCTCAGGGTCCATTCGATCCTCGAGGGCACCAACCAGATCATGCGCGTGATCGTGGCGCGGGACATGCTGAGGCAGTGAGGATGGCAAGCGCAGGAAGCTGCTCCCCGGCGAAGGCCGGGGGCCAGCTTTCGAAGGTCGCAGCGCTGAAAGACTGGGCCCCGGCCTTCGCCGGGGAACGGCCGCTATGACCGCCGACCTCATCACGCGCACCGACGGCAAGGTCGGCCGCCTTCGCCTCAACCGCCCGAAGGCGATCCACGCGCTGACCAGGGAGATGTGCAGCGCCATGATCGCCGCCCTGCTTCCCTGGCGGGAGGATCCGGACGTCCAGGCGGTGATGATCGACCACGCCCAAGGCCGCGGCTTCTGCGCCGGCGGGGACGTCGTCATGCTGGCACGCAGCGGCGCCGGCGACGGGACGGAGGCGCGCGCCTTCTTCCACGAGGAATACCGGCTCAACCATCTTCTCTTCACCTACGCCAAGCCGACGATCGCCTTCATGGACGGGATCACCATGGGCGGCGGGGTGGGTATCTCGCAGCCCTGCCGCTACCGGGTCGCCACCGAGAACACCCGCTTCGCCATGCCGGAGACGGCGATCGGCCTCTTCCCCGACGTCGGCGGCGGCTGGTACCTGCCGCGCCTGCCGGGCCGCACGGGCCAGTTCCTGGCCCTGACCGGCGCCCGGCTCGACGGCGCCGAGTGCCTCCGCCTCGGCCTCGCCACCCATTATATGCAGTCGCTCGCGCTCGACGACCTCAAGGCGCGGATCCTCCGCGAGCCGGAGCGGATCGAAGCGCTGCTCGACGAGTCCGGCACGCCGCCTCCGCCGGCCCGCATCGAGGCCAATCTGCCGCTGATCGACCGGCTGTTCGCCTCCGACGATTATGAGGAGATCCTCGCCGCGCTGGAGGCCGACGGTTCCGATTGGGCCGGGACCGAGCTCGAGACGCTGCGCGCCAAGAGTCCGCAGGCCTGCAAGGTCTCGCTCCGCCTCCTCTACGACGGCCTGCGGGTCCAGGATTTCGGCCACGAGATGCGCCAGGAATATGCGGTCGCCACAAGGGTGGTTCAGCGCCACGATTTCGTCGAGGGGGTTCGGGCCCTTCTCGTCGACAAGGACCAGCAGCCGCGCTGGGAGCCGGCAACGCCCGAGGGCGTTTCGGAGCACTTGATCGACACCATCTTCGCGCCGATGCCGGAAGGGGAGGAATGGAAGCCGCTTTGACGAAGGGAAAAAGCGGAGCCCGCCCGTCGCCCCAGCGAAGGCTGGGGCCCCGGCGGGTGAAAATCATCGGGCCTTTCACCCCTGGGGCCCCAGCCTTCGCTGGGGCGACGGAGTAAGAGAATGAACTACGAAACCATCCTGGTCGAGCAGCGCGGCGCCGTCACTCTGATCACCCTCAACCGCCCGAAGGCGCTCAACGCCCTCAACAGTTCGGTCCTCGCCGAGCTGATCGGGGCCTTCGCCGCCTTCGATGCCGATGACGGCCAGCGCTGCGCGGTCCTCACCGGAAGCGAGCGCGCCTTCGCCGCGGGCGCCGACATCAAGGAAATGTCGGATCAGGGCTTCGCCTCCATGTATTCGTCCAACTTTTTCCAGGGTTGGGAGAAGGTCACCGCGACCCGCAAGCCGTGGATCGCGGCGGTCGCCGGCTATGCGCTGGGCGGCGGCTGCGAGGTCGCGATGATGGCCGATTTCATCGTCGCCGCCGATACCGCCCAGTTCGGCCAGCCCGAGATCAAGCTCGGCGTCACCCCCGGAATGGGCGGCTCGCAGCGCCTGACCCGCGCCGTCGGCAAGGCCAAGGCGATGGAGATGTGCCTCACCGGCCGGATGATGAGCGCCGAGGAAGCGGAGCGCTCAGGTCTGGTCGCCCGGGTGGTGCCCGCCGCGGACCTGCTCGACGAGGCGCTGAAGACGGCCGAGGCGATCGCCGGCATGGCCCCGCTCGCCGCGATCGCGACCAAGGAAATGGTCAATGCCG
Source organism: Allosphingosinicella sp. (assembly GCA_036382815.1). Lineage (GTDB taxonomy): Bacteria > Pseudomonadota > Alphaproteobacteria > Sphingomonadales > Sphingomonadaceae > Allosphingosinicella. The sequence continues at coordinate 13,292 of DASVPM010000382.1, read as the reverse complement.
CCTTCGAGACCGGCCTCGCCCAAGGCATCGTCTTCGAGCGCCGGCTGTTCCACGGCCTGTTCGGGACCGAGGACCAGAAGGAAGGCATGGCGGCGTTCGTCGACAAGCGTAAGGCCCAGTGGACGGGGAAGTAGATCCGTGCTCCTGGCCTTCGTGCTCGTCTTTTACGCGCCGCCGATATTGCTCGCATTCGCTGCCGGATTCACGCTGGAGAGACGGCCGGTCGTCATCGGTATCGCGTCCGTTGCTGTTCTGGCTCTTCTGTTGATGGCGACGTCGCCCCACAGTTTCTTCTCGATGCTGCCGTTCATCGGGTTGGTCGGAGGCATTGCTTTGATACCTTCGATAATTGCGGCGCTGATCGGCTCCAAGATTCGTTCTCGTTTTAAAAAGGAGGCCTAATTGGCACGGATCGCATTCATCGGGCTGGGCAACATGGGCGGCGGGATGGCCGCCAACCTCGTCAATGCGGGGCACGAGGTGCGGGCTTTCGACCTCAGCGAGGCCGCTCTGGCCAAGGCCGAGGCGAATGGCTGCGGCCGAGCGGCCTCGGCCGCCGAGGCGGTCGCCGATGCCGAGGCGGTCGTCACCATGCTCCCGGCGGGAAAGCACGTCCGCGACGTCTATGAAACCGCCGTCATCGGCACTGCGCCCGCAAGCGCGCTGCTGATCGACTGCTCGACCATCGACGTCGCCACCGCCCGCGAGGAGATCGCGAAAGCCGAGGCCGCCGGCTATGCGATGGTCGACGCCCCCGTCTCGGGCGGGATCGCCGCCGCGGACGCGGGCACGCTCACCTTCATGGTCGGGGGCAGCGCCGAGGCGTTCGACCGCGCTCGGGAGATCCTCGAAAAGATGGGCAAGGCGGTGATCCACGCCGGCGGCCCCGGCTCGGGCCAGGCGGCCAAGATCTGCAACAACATGCTGCTCGGCGCCTCGATGGTCGCGACCTGCGAGACTTTCGTCCTCGCCCGGAAGCTCGGCCTCGACCCGCAGACCTTCTTCGACATCGCCTCCAAAGCGTCGGGCCAGTGCTGGTCGATGACGACCTATTGCCCTGTCCGCGGAGTGGGCCCGGTCACCCCCGCGGACCGGGATTACGAAGGCGGCTTCGCGGCGGCCCTGATGCTGAAGGATCTTCGCCTCGCCATGGAAGCGGCGCAAAGCGTCGATTCCTACACCCCGATGGGCGCCGCCGCGGAGGAGCTCTACACCCGCTTCGCCGAGGCGCTCGGCGGCGGCGGCAAGGATTTCTCCGGGATCATCAAGATGATCGACGATAGCTGGAAGGCGCCTCCCGGACCCTAGTCCGTCATTGCGAGCGAAGCGAAGCAGTCCAGTGTGGCTTTCGAGGCCCGCTGGATTGCTTCGTCGCTTCGCTCCTCGCAATGACGGCTCAGGTGCAGCTGATTACGAAGTGCGTCTGAAGCTCCCTCCGCCCGCCCTTCGGCGCTCCCCGCCGCCATAGCGTTTGGCGAGCTCCGGCGGATCGGGTTCCGCCACCGGCAGGGCAACCACCGCCGAACGGCGCCGCAGATCCTCGACGCAGCGCCCAGCCGCCTTGCCGTCCCACAGCTCCGGGCAGCGCACGGGCCGAGGGCCGGTCAGCGCGCGCTCGAGCTCGAGCAGCAGGGTCTCGGGAGTCACCAGCCGGTTCGTCCCCTCCGTGATCGTCACCGGCCGCTCGGTATTCTCGCGCAGGGTGAGGCAGGGAATCCCGAGATAGGTGGTCTCCTCCTGGATTCCGCCCGAATCGGTGATCGCCGCCGCCGCGCCCGTCACGAGGCTCATGAAGCGGACGTAGGGCAGAGGCGCGATCAGCCTCACGCCCGCCCTCGCCAGCCGGCCGTCGAACAAGGCTCCGGCGAGCCGCCTCGAGGTCCGCGGGTGGACCGGGAAGACGAGCGGAAGCCGCCGCTGCGTCTCGATCAGGGCGTCGACGAGGCGGAGGAGCTGGGCCGGATCGTCGACGTTGGACGGGCGGTGGAGCGTGACCACTCCGTAGCCGCCGCGCTCGAGCCCGAGCTCGCGGGCCACGTCGGAGGCCTCGATCGCCGGCCGGACCAGCTCGAAACTGTCGAGCATGATGTTGCCGACCCGGGTGATCCGGCTCTTCGGGATTCCTTCGCCGAGCAGATTCTCGTCGCCGTCCGCCGAAGGGGTCCACAGGACGTCGGCGAGGACGTCGGTGACCAGTCGGTTCAGTTCCTCCGGCATCGTGCGGTCGCGGCTTCGAAGCCCCGCCTCGAGGTGAACGACCGGGATTCCGAGCTTTCCGGCCACCATCGCGCAGGCCGCGGTCGAGTTGACGTCGCCGACGACGATTATCCAGTCGGGCCGGTCGCTCAGGGCCACTTTCTCATAGGCGATCATCACTCCGCCGGTCTGCTCCGCATGGCTTCCCGAGCCCACGCCGAGATGATGGTCCGGCTCGGGAAGCTTGAGATCGGCGAAGAAGGCGTCCGACATATTGACGTCGTAATGCTGGCCGGTGTGGACGAGGACGGGCGTGAAGCCGGGCGCCGCGTCGAGGGCGTGCCAGAGCGGCGCCACCTTCATGAAATTGGGACGCGCGGCGGCGATCAGGTGGATGCGCTGGGCCATGGCGGCGGAGGTAGCGCAGGGGAGTTAAGATTGGGTTGGTCCCCGTCGCCCCAGCGAAGGCTGGGGCCCCGGCGGGTGAAGAGCGCACCGCCTTTCACCCCCTGGTATCCCAGCCTGCGCTGGGATGACGAGCTAGCGAAGCACCCCCTCCACCGCCTTCTTCCAACCCGTCAGCCGGGCCTCCCGCACCTCCGCGCCCATCGCCGGCTCGAACCTTTCCACCGCCCCGCGCATCGCCGCCGCTTCCTCCAGCGAGGCGAACATGCCGCATCCGACCCCGGCCAGCATCGCCGCCCCGAGCGCGGTCGTCTCGACGAAGCCCGGCCGCTCGACGGTCAGCCCCAGCATGTCCGCCAGATCCTGCACCAGCCACCCGTTCGACGCCATGCCCCCATCCACCTTGAGCACCTCCCAAGGCGCTCCGTCGGCGGCGAAGGCGGTCATCAGGTCGCGGGTCTGATGGGCCATGGCCTCCAGGGCGGCGCGGGCGATATGGGCCCGGCCGGTGGCGAAGCTCAGGCCGGTAATGGCGCCCCGGGCATCGGGCCGCCACCAGGGCGCTCCGAGGCCGCTATGGCCGGGGACGATCTGGACTCCGCCGCTGTCCGGTACGGACCGCGCCAGCGCCTCCGTCTCCGCCGCGCTTGCGAGCAGCCCGAGATCGTCGCGGAGCCATTTGACCAGGCTTCCGGCGACGAACACCGAGCCTTCGAGCGCGTAGCGCCGCTCGCCGGCCAGCTGCCAGGCGATCGTCGACAGCAGGCGGTGGCGGCTTCGGCGCTGCTCGGCGCCGGTATGAGTGAGGATGAAGGCGCCGGTGCCGTAGGTCGCCTTGCTGTTGCCCGGAGCGAGGCAGGCCTGCCCGATCGAGGCCGCCTGCTGGTCCCCAGCCAGCCCGGCGATCGGGATGGACGAGCCGAAATGCTCAGGGAGGGTCTCGCCGAAGCGCCCGGCGCAGTCGATGACCTCGGGCAACGCCCCCGCCGGGACGCCCCATAAGGCGAGCAGCCCCTCGTCCCAGCGGCCGCTGGCGATATCCAGCAAGGCGGTGCGCGAAGCGTTGGTCGCGTCGGAGACGTGAAGCCCGCCGGTCAGCTTGAACAGGAGCCAGCTCTCGACCGTGCCGACGCACAGATCGTCCCGGGCCTCGCGGAGTTGCGGCCAATGCTCCAGCGCCCAGGCGATCTTCGACGCGCTGAAATAGGGGTCGAGCAATAGCCCGGTCTTGGCCTGCACCGAGTCTTCGTGCCCTTCCGCCTTCAACCGGGCGCAAAGCGCGGCGGTGCGCCGGTCTTGCCAGACGATGGCGGGCGCCAGCGCCCGGCCCGTTCGGCGGCTCCAGAAGACGATCGTCTCGCGCTGGTTGGTGATGCCCAGCGCGGCCAACTGCCCCGCCCCGCCCGCCGCGGCGACCGCCGCGCGAGCGCAGGCCAGGCTCGAGGTCCAGATCTCCTCGGCGTCATGCTCGACCCAGCCCGGCCGCGGAAAGGATTGCGCGAGCTCGCGCTGCTCGGTCGCGAGGCAGGTTCCGTCCGGAGCGAAGAGCATCGCCCGGGTGCTGGTCGTACCTTCGTCGATGACCAGGATCGTGTCGTCCATCCGCCCTCCCGTCATTCGAGGAGCGTAGCGACGAAGCAATCCATGGGGCAAGCGCCGTACTGGATTGCTTCGCTACGCTCGCAATGACGATAAGGACTGCATGGACTCCTTCGACCTCCTGATCGTCGGCGGCGGGATCAACGGCGCGGCGATCGCGCGCGACGCCGCCATGCGCGGCGCGAGCGTGATCCTGGTCGAGAAGGACGACCTCGCCGCCCATACCAGCTCCGCATCCTCGAAGCTGATCCACGGCGGCCTTCGCTATCTCGAAAATTACGAGTTCCGGCTGGTCCGCGAGGCATTGGCCGAACGCGAGATATTGCTTCGGACCGCGCCCCACATCGTCCGCCCGCTTCGCTTCGTCCTTCCCCACTGTCCGGCACTGAGGCCGCACTGGATGATTCGCGCCGGCCTGCTCCTCTACGACCTGTTCTCGATCCGCGGCAGCCTGCCCCGTTCCCGGCGCGTCGGCCGGCGCGAGAGTGCGCTCCACGCGCCGCTGAAGGCGCGGCTGCGGGTGCTGAGCTATTGGGACGCGTGGGCCGACGACAGCCGCCTCACCGTTCTCAATGCCGTCGCCGCGGCCGAGCACGGCGCCGAGATCGCGGTCGGGACCGAGCTCCTTTCCGCCAGCCGCGAAGGCGAAGCGTGGACCGCCCGGCTTTCCGGCGGCCGTGCCGTCAGCGCCAAGGCGATCGTCAATGCCGCCGGCCCCTGGGTCGCGGAGGTTCTCGGCCGCCGCCTTTCCGAGACCAGCGCCAGCCGCGTACGCCTGGTCAAGGGCAGCCATATCGTCGTCCCCGCCCTGTGGGACGGCGGTCACGCCTATATCCTCCAGCAGGCCGACGGCCGAATTGTCTTCGCCTTGCCCTTCAAGGGCGATTTCACCCTCATCGGAACCACGGACATCCCGGTCGGGCGGCCGGAGGACACCGCGATCTCGGCCGACGAGATAAGCTATCTCTGCGCGGCGGCGGACAGCTATTTCACCCGGCAGGTCGTCCCGGCCGACGTCGTGTGGAGCTATTCCGGCGTTCGCGCCCTCTACGACGACGGCGCCCCCGACGCGAAATCCGTCACCCGCGACTATCGGCTCGAGCTGGATTCCGATCCGGGCGCGAAACTGCTCTCCGTCTTCGGCGGCAAGATCACCACCGCCCGGGCGCTCGCCGAGGAGGCGCTCGACCGCCTCGGGATCGAGGGCCGGCGGGCGACGTCCCACACCTTCCTCCCCGGCGGCGACGTCTATCCCGACTTCCTCGACTGGCTGGAGCGCCTCGGGGCCTGGATGCCCCGGCCGCTGATCGCCCGGCTTTCCGGCGCCTATGGGACCAGGCTCCGGGATATGATCGGGGACGCCCGCCGCCCCTCCGATCTCGGCCGCCATTTCGGCGGGAGCCTTTACGAGGTGGAGCTGCGCTGGCTGAGGGACCGGGAATTCGCCCGCACCGCCGACGACGTGCTGTGGCGGAGGACGAAGCTCGGCCTGGTGATGAGCGAAGAGGAGAAGCGGGCGGTGGAGGCGTGGCTGGCGTCAACCCGTCATCCCAGCGAGGGCTGGGATCCCGGCGGGTGATAAACGCCCGCGGTCTTCACCCGACAGGGCCCCAGCCTTCGCTGGGGCGACGGATCAGGGCCCCTCGTGCAACGGGTCCGTCCCGGGCTCCGGCACTTCGTCCAGCTCGCGGACATTCTCCACCGCTTCCTCCTCGATCGCGTCGTCGCCCGAGGGAAGGTCCTGCTCGTCGCCGCCCATGTCGTTCTCCTTCGATCCCCTGAACGCCCCAGCCTGGAACCCGCTCCGCCCTCGGTGCTTTGGCACGGCATGGCACCTTCCGCGCACCAAGCGGCCGCTTCGGCCGGCCCGGGCGACAGCGTCATCGGCTGGAAGCTCGACCGCGAGCAGAGGAAGGAACTGCTCCAGCAGTTCCCGCCACGCTACGGCAATCCGGACGCCGATCATGTCACGCTTCGAACCGAGGCGGCGGACGGCAGCGAGCTCCCCGAGGAGACCTTTGGCGAAATCGTCGGCCGGGTCGATGACGGCCGAGGCGTCGAGGCGATGGCGGTCTCGATCGGCGGCACCACCGAGCGGCCCGGCGGCGGCGTCTACCACATCACCTGGTCGCTCGGCCCGGGGCGCAAGGCGCAGGAATCGAACGACGTCCTCGCCGCGGGGGGCTGGACCCCCTTCGACCTGCCGATGCCCGTGAAGCTGATTCCGTCCTGCTGGCCCAGGAAGGCATGAGCCGGCAGCTATATTTGGACTGCGACGGAGTCCTCGCCGATTTCGACGCCGGCGCCGCCGCCGTTCTCGGCATGCATCCCAAGGCCTATGAGAAGCGCAACGGTCCGGGCCGCTTCTGGGCGAAGCTCGCCAAGGCGCCCGATTTCTATTTCGGGCTTCCGCTTCTGGACGGCGCCACCGAGCTTTTCGAGGCGGTCCGGCATCTCGATCCGATCATCCTCACCGGCCTGCCGCGGGGCAATTGGGCGGCGGACCAGAAGGTGCGCTGGGCGGCGAAGCATTTCCCCGGCACCCGGATCATCACCACCCTCGCCCGCGACAAGCGCAAGCACGCCGAAGAAGGCGACGTCCTCGTCGACGACCAGCTCAGGCATGCCGCTTTGTGGGAAGAGGCGGGCGGGGTGTTCATCCACCACAAAAGCGTCGCCGAAACGCTGGAGCGGCTGGAGGAATATTTCGACCTCTAATCCTCCCCTGCTTTTGCAGGGGAGGGGGACCATGCGAAGCATGGTGGAGGGGCCGTTCCGGACTTTGAAGAACCCGCTCCACCGCGCTTCGCGCGGTCCCCCTCCCCCGGAAATCCGGGGGAGGATTTCTCTCCCCCTCCCCTTATACTCCCGCCCGAATCCGGGAGACCGTCTTGCAACCTGTCGCTTACCCCCTCCTCGCCGCCGCCTTGCTTCTCACGGCCGCCGGGCCGCCCGAGCCGAAGCCGATCTCCTATCGGGTTACCCCGATCCTTCAGAAGGACGGCAGCCGTGCCCTCGACGTCCGGATTCGCCTTCGCGGCGATGCCGACGGCGAGACCGAGCTGTTCCTGCCGAGCGTCTGGGCCGGATCGAGCGAGCTTTGGCGTCACGCCAGGGGGCTCGAGATCCGCGGCGCCAACAGCCTCGGCGGCACCTACGACAGGCCCGTCGCCCGCCACCGACCCGGCGCCCGCCTGAAGGTCCGCTACCGGATCGTCTCGGCTTATTCGGAGGACCCCGGCTTCGCCTTTGAAAAGGCGCGGCCGATGGTCCGGCCCGACTGGTTCTTCGTCCATGGCGAGTCGATCTTCGCCGTGCCGGGCGACAGCCAGGAAAAGCCGGCCAGGTTCAAATGGGGCAAGCTTCCCAAAGGCTGGACGGTCGCCTCCGACCTGGACCATCTGAACGGCAAGCCGACGACCCTGGCCAACCTCGTCAACAGCGTCGCCATCGGCGGCTCGAAGCTGCGCGTCGTCCGGCGCGACCTGCGGGGAGCCCCGCTCAGGGTCGCACTGCTCGGCGACTGGCAGTTCACCGCGGACCAGCTCGCCGACACCGTCACCCCGATCGTCGCCGCCGAGGACGCCTTCTGGGGCGACCGCAGCTCCCCCTATCTGGTCGCGATGGCGCCGCTCGGCGAGCTGCCGTCCGGCCTTTCCTATCACGGCACGGGACGGACCGACGGCTTCTCGATCGCTTCGACCAGCGCGTTCGAGCTCAGGCAGGCGGTTCGCTTCCTCGCCCACGAAAACATGCATAGCTGGGTGCCGATCGCGCTCGGCGGAATGCCGGAGGAGGACGAGGCCAGGGACTATTGGTTCAGCGAGGGCTTCGACGATTATCTGGCCTCGAAGGTGCTGCTCCGGGCCGGAATCTGGTCCCTCGCCGAATGGGCCGCCGACAAGAACGACACTTTGCTCCGCTACGGCCAGTCGCCGGCCAAGACCGCCAACGGCGAGGAGATCGCCCGGCGTTTCTGGACCGATTCCGCCGTCCAGCAGGTGAGCTACGACCGCGGCCACCTTCTCGCCACCAGGCTCGATGCGGAGATCGCGGCCCGCTCTGGCGGGAAGCAGAGCCTCGAAAGCGTGCTGCGCACCCAGCGCCGCGTCGCCGAGGGCAGCCCCGAGCTGGCCGTCGCCCTGTTCCGCAAGACCCTGCTCGCCGAAACCGGGATCGACCTCGAGCCCGACCTCGATCGCTATGCGCGCCGCGGCGAGGTCCTGCTTCTTCCGGCCGACCTGCTCGGCGATTGCGCCCGGCTGGTGACCGAGCGCCGCAAGGCCTTCACCCGGGGCTATGACGCGGACGCCACCCGGCGCGGCAACGGCCTGATCGCAGGCGTCGACCGCGAGGGGCCCGCTTATGCGGCGGGCCTGCGCGACGGCATGCACCTGGTCCGCCGCGAGGCGGGCAAGATCGGCGACGCGTCGGTCGAGCTCGCCTACCGGGTCACCGAAGGCGGGGTCGAAAGGGTCATCCGCTACAAGCCTGAAGGCAAGGCCGAGTTCGACGTCCAGCGAGTCGAGCTGACCGCGACCGGGGGCGAGGCCGAGGCCGCCTGCAAGGCCCGGCTCGGCGGCGCCTCGTGAGCTTCACCGCAAAGCTGATGCTGCTCGGCTCGGGCGAGCTCGGCAAGGAATTCGCCATCTCCGCCAAGCGGCTCGGCGCCTATGTGGTCGCCTGCGATTCCTACGACGGCGCCCCGGCCATGCAGGTCGCGGACGAAGCGGAGATCTTCCCGATGCTCGACGGCGAGAGGCTTCGCCAAGCGATCGAGCGGCACCGGCCCGATTTCGTCGTCCCCGAGGTCGAGGCGATCCGCACCGAGGTGCTGGCCGATCTCGAGGGGGCGGGCACCTCAATCGTCCCTTCCGCCCGGGCGGCGATGATGACGATGAACCGCGATTCGATCCGCGAGCTCGCCGCCGGACCGCTCGGCCTTCGAACCTCGCGCTATCGCTTCGCGGAGAGCTTCGAGGAGGTCGAGGCGGCCGCCGCCCTCACCGGCTTCCCCTGCGTCGTCAAGCCGGTCATGTCATCCTCCGGCAAGGGCCAGCTCACCGTCGGGTCGGCCGCCGGCCTTCGCTCCGCCTGGGCCTATGCCGTCGCCAACATGCGCGGCGACCGGGCGCGAGTGATCGTCGAGGCCTTTGTCGCCTTCGACTATGAGATCACCCTGCTCACGATCCGGACCCGCGAAGGCGTTCTCTTCTGTCCGCCCATCGGCCACCGCCAGGAGCGCGGCGACTATCGCGAGAGCTGGCAGCCCATGGCGATGTCGGACGCGGCCCTGGACAGCGCCCGCGAGATGGCGCGCCGCGTGGTTGACGATCTCGGCGGCTTCGGCCTCTACGGGGTCGAATTCTTCGTCGCCGGAGACGAGGTGATCTTCTCCGAATTGTCGCCGCGCCCGCACGACACCGGAATGGTCACCCTCATCTCGCAGAACCTTTCCGAATTCGACCTCCATGCCCGGGCCGTCCTCGGCCTGCCCATCCCCCACATAGCCCTGACCGCGCCGGCTGCGGCCTCGGCCGTCATCCTGGCGGACCGAGAATCGGAGAGCTTCCGTTTCGAAGGGCTGGCGGAGGCGCTGGCCCTGGGGAGCGAGGGGGCGGAGGTCGACGTGCGGATCTTCGGCAAGCCGGTGACGAGGCCCTACCGCCGAATGGGCGTGGCGCTGGCAACGGGGGCGACGGCGGAGGAAGCGCGGGCGCTGGCGAGGGCCGCGGCCGGGCAGGTGAGGATAGTCTACGACTGAAATCCTCCCCGCGGTTTCGCGGGGAGGGGGACCGCGCGAAGCGCGGTGGAGGGGTTCTTCGGAGTCTGGAAAAGCCCCTCCACCATACTTCGCATGGTCCCCCTCCCCGGCAAAAGCCGGGGAGGATTTCTATTTCCCGAACCTCAGCACCAGGTGATCATATTCGTCGTTGGCCATGTAGCCGTCGCCGTTCGAATCGTGGAAGGCGACGACATAGACCGGCCCCCTTGCGGCGGAGACCGGCATCTGCCCGCCCGCCCGGGTCCACAACGCCGAATAATAAACCGACGGCCGCTCCGGATCGGGCCCGAGCCTCAGGCCGATCAGGTAATTGTTGCCGCCCGAATCCATCATCAGCATGCCCGATCCCGCCTCGGTGTCCGCCATACCGTTGCCCGGAAGGAAGCAGGGATGCTCGCCGCCGGCATTGGGATCTCCGGCGACGGACCGCGGACGGAGCGCCCGGAAGACCGATCTCCCGGTCCAGGCACAGAGCTGGTAGGCGATGTCGGCCGGCCGCTTGGGGAAGAGGATCCTGAACGGGCGCGGCTCCAGCCGGGCCTCGGCGGTGCGCAGGTCGGTCCTGACCAGCCGCACAGGCTTTCCGTCCTGCACGATGCGCAGCCCGAGCCACGGCGTGTGGGCGACCTGCGTCGCCGGCGCCCTTGCTGCGGGTGCATCGCTCGAGGGGACGAACGCCACCGCTGCGAAGACCAGGAGAGCTGGAATCAACCTTGTCACGCTTTGTCTCCCCTCCCCTGCGGGCCCCCAATGATCCGTACACCCTACGTCATTCCCGAGAAGGCGGGAATCAGTTCGGACCCGGCGCTGAATTCCCGCCATTTGAACTTCACCCTGCGGGCGGGCCGGGGTTTGCGCTCGGATGCGCCATGCGCTATCTCCCGCCCAAATCTAGGCAAGCACCTGAAATTGCGTCATATTCGGAGTCGAACTCGATGAAGATCCGCCTCGCTTTCGCAACCTCGCTCCTCGCTCTGGCCGCCGCGCCCGCGGCGGCAGGCGACCGGCATGACTGCCTCGACCAGGCCTGCACCGTGCAGTCGCTCTTCCAGTCGGACGCCGGCGGCGCGGCGACGGTCGAGGCGACCCGCTACGGCAGCTGGGGATTCGACACCGCGGGAATGGACCGGTCGGTCAAGCCCGGCGACGATTACTATGCCTTCGTCAACGGCACCTGGGCTCGGAACACGCAGATCCCCGCCGACCGCTCGTCCTTCGGCGCCTTCGCGGTGCTGCGCGATCTTTCCGAAGCCCGGCTCAGGAAGCTGGTCGAGGGCTACCGCCCGGGCGCTGCGGGCGACGAGGGCAAGGCCGCGGCGCTCTACCGGGGCTTCATGGACGAGCCCGCGGCGGAGCGGATGGACGCCATTCCCCTCCTCGCCCGGCTCGTCCCCATCTACCAGGCGAAGAGCAGGGACGACATCGCCCGGTCGATGGGCCGGGCGCTGGGCGGCTTCGGCTCGACCTTCTTCGGCCCCGGGGTGAGCGACGACGCCAAGCGGCCCGACGTTTACGCCCTCTACCTTCGCCAGTCCGGCCTCGGCCTGGGCGACCGCGAATTCTACGTCGATCCCAAGTTCAAGCCGCAGCGCGACCGCTACGTCCAGTACGTCCAGCAGATGCTGGAGATGGCCGGCTGGCCGGACGCCGCCAATTCAGCGCGGGAAGTGATGGCGCTCGAGACGAAGATCGCCGAGGCGCACTGGACCCGGGCGGAGAGCCGCAACCGCGACAAGACCTACAATCTCATGACTCGCGCGGAGCTGGAGGCGCAGGCGCCCGGCTTCCCCTGGGCGACCTTCCTCGATTCGGCCGGGGTCTCCCGCGCCGAGCGCGCCATCGTCGCCCAGAACACGGCCTTCCCCAAGGTCGCCCGGATCTTCGCCGAGGCCGACCTGCAGACGCTGAAGGCGTGGCAGGCCTTCCACATGACCGACGAGATGTCGCCTTTGCTTTCGAAGCGCTTCGTCGACGCCAATTTCGAGTTCCGCTCCAAGTTCCTCAACGGCCAGCCCCAGCAGCGGGAGCGCTGGAAACGCGGGGTCACCTTCGCCGAGAACGGGATCGGCGAGGCGATCGGGCGCGACTATGTCCGGCTTTATTTCCCGCCCGAATCCAAGGCGAAGATGGACGCCCTGGTCGCCAATCTGCGCACCGCCATGGGCACCCGGATCCGCAACCTGCAATGGATGGGACCGGCGACCCGGACCGAAGCCCTGAAGAAGCTCGAAGGGTTCAACGTCAAGATCGGCTATCCCTCCAAATGGCGCGATTATTCGGCCCTGGAAGTGATCCCCGGCGATCTCGTCGGCAATGCCGAGCGCGCCGCTCGCTTCGAATGGGATTTCCGCCGCAACCGGATCGACCAGCCGGTCGACGAGGCCGAGTGGGGAATGACGCCGCAGACCGTCAACGCTTACTATAACAGCGTGAAGAACGAGATCGTCTTCCCGGCCGCGATCCTCCAGCCCCCCTTCTTCGATCCGGACGCCGATCCCGCGGTCAATTACGGCGGCATCGGCGGCGTGATCGGCCACGAGATCGTCCACGGCTTCGACGACCAGGGCCGCAAGTCCGATTATGCCGGAGTGCTTCGCGACTGGTGGACTCCCGAGGACGCCGCCAAGTTCGAGGCCCAGGCCGCCAAGCTCGGCGCCCAGTACGAAGCCTATAGCTTCCCCAATCTGCCCGGAGTGCACATCAACGGCCGCGCCTCGATGGGCGAGAATATCGGCGATCTGGGCGGAATCACGCTCGGCCTCGAAGCCTATCGCACCTCGCTGGCCGGCAAGCCGGCCCCGGTGATCGACGGCTTTACCGGCGACCAGCGCGTCTTCCTCGGCTGGGGCCAGGTCTGGCGCACCCTGTTTCGCGACGAGGCCTTACGCCAGCAGCTGGTCGGCGACTCCCACTCCCCCGGGATGATCCGCGCCATCGCCCCGCTGAGGAACGTCGATGCCTGGTACGAGGCGTTCGGGGTCAAGCCGGGCGACAAGCAGTATCTCGCGCCGGAGGACAGGGTCCGGATCTGGTAGCGGCACGATCGCCTGACCCGTCATCGCCACCCCGGCGCGAGCCGGGGGAAGCAATCCGGCGCGGCCTCGGAGGTCCGGCCGGATTGCCGCATCGCTTGGAGGCCCCGGCCGACGTCGAGATCGCTCCGATCGGCTAGAGTCTGTTCTGCTCATATTGAAGCGTATCCGGAGTTGCGCAGGTAGTTTGCGCATTCGTGGGGTGGGAAGGCGTCGAGGAGGGAGCCGATACGCTTCCAGGTCGCGTCGACGGTTCGTTCGGCGGCTTTGCGCAG
>DASVPM010000381.1:0-5523 GCA_036382815.1 Allosphingosinicella sp. | reverse complement strand
TTTGGGCGAGGAGATCGCGGACATAGTCGCCGGCCCGGCCGCGAAGCAACGCCAGCTCGCCCGAGCCGTCCCTGATCGCCAGGTGGCGACCGTCGCCGGTAACCAGCAGATCGGGCGCCGGCGCGAGCAAGGCCGCCGCCGCTCCGGCCGCGATCGGAGCGAAGCCCCAGCGCCGCCACCGAGCTCGCCACAAGGCCAGCCACAGGCCGCCGCCGAGCATCAGCACGAAGGCGGCCGCCGGCATCGCGGGCATCCTCGCCACCGCTCCCGGCGCCGCCGCGACGGCGTGGGCGAGGGCGAGCAGCAAGTCGAGCGCGGCCCCGGCGAGCCACCAGAAAGGGGCGCCCAGACCGCCGAGGTCGAACAGCAAGGCGAGCGCCTCGAGCGGCATGATCGCGAAGGTCGTCAGTGGGATCGCGACGATATTGGCGAGGGCGCCGTAGAGACCGGCCTGGTGAAAATGCCACAAGGCGATGGGCATGAGGGCGAGCTCGACGGCGAGGCCGGTGAGGACGAGCCCGAGGAGGAAACGGCCCAGCTTCACCGGCCAGAGCTCGTCGCGTCGGGCCAGCAGCGCCCGGACCCGTGGATGCTCGTGAAGCGCGACGATGGCGGTGATCGCCGCGAAGCTCATCTGGAAGCTCGCGCCGGGCAGCGATTCGGGCCAGAGAAGCAGCACGAGGAGGGCGGCGACCGCCACCAGGCGCAGGGTCAGGGCCTCGCGACCGAGCGCGATCCCGAGGAGGACGAGCAGTGCGGCGATGCAGGAGCGGATCGTCGGCACCTCTGCGCCGGTCAGCAAAGTATAGGCGATTCCGGCGAGCGCACCCGCGGCCGCGGCGATCAGCACGAGCCTGAAGCGGAGCGCCAGGGCCGGGCTCAAGGCGAGCAGCTTGAGAGTCAGAAGCATCACGGCTCCGACCACGGCGGTCAGGTGCAGGCCGCTGACCGAGAGGAGATGGGCGAGGCCGGAGCGGCGCATCGCCTCGGCATCCGGCTCCGGGATTCCGCCCTGATCGCCGGTCGCGAGCGCGGCGGCGATTCCCCCTCCCCCGCCCGGCAGGCGCGAGCGGATATGGTCCGCGAGGCGCTGGCGACTGTCGGCCAGCCGGGCCCGCCAGCCGAGTTCCGAAGCGGCAGCGACGACCTTCACCACGACGACCCGGCCGGTGCCGCCGATGCCCTGGAACCAGGCGGCGCGGGCGAAATCGTAGGCGCCGGGCAGCGCCGCCGGCGCCGGAGGCATGAGATAGCCACGCAGCCGCACCGTCGCGCCGGCCTCGATCCCCGCCGGCGCCTTGGCCGAGTCGACATTGACCCGGAGCCGGGACGGGAGGCCGCTCCCCGCGGACGGCGCGACCAGGAGCCGGACGAGATCGCGCGCTGGCAGCCGCTGGACGCTCTCGATCCTGGAGTCGAACTCCGCGGCGCGAGGCTGGGCGAGGACCGGCGCCGCGACGCGCTCCGATTTCCACCAGATGTTGGCGCAGCCGAGGATGGCCGCGAGGCAGAAGATCGTGACCGAGCGGGCCCAGCGGGTGCCGGGCGCGAGCGCCTGCGGAACCAGCAACAGCGCGGCGGCGAGAAGCAGGAAGGCGGTCCAGGCCGCCGCGTCGGGAAGGGCGAACCAGGCGGCGGTACCCAGACCGAGGCCGACGGGAAGCCAGAGCGGAAGCTGGTCGCGCTCGGAATCGGCGAGGGATTCGAGGTGGTGGGAAAGAAGCGTCATCCCGGCGAAAGCCGCGACCTCGGCGAGCGCCGCGGAGACTTCCTGTCCTGAGCTCCCGGCTTTCGCCGGGACGACGGAGGGGCTCACCGACGCCCCCTTTGTCGGCGCCGATCCGCTATGCTAGGGGCCCATCCGTCACCGGCCGTCATGGCCCGCATCCTTGGAGAAAAGGCGCTTGAGCGCAACCGTCAAGCCCGGCGAGGTCGTCACCCGCTTTGCGCCCTCGCCCACCGGCTTCCTGCACATCGGCGGCGCCCGGACGGCCCTGTTCAACTGGCTCTTCGCCCGTCATCACGGCGGCCGCTTCCTCCTGCGCATCGAGGATACCGACAAGGCCCGCTCCACCCAGGCGGCGATCGACGCCATATTGGAAGGGATGCGCTGGCTCGGGATCGACTGGGACGGGCACGAATATTATCAGTCGCAATTCGCCGCCCGCCATTCCGAGGTGGCGAACGCGATGCTCGAGCGCGGCCACGCCTATCGCTGTTACATGACCGCCGAGGAGCTGGCCGCGGGCCGCGAGCGCGCCCAGGCCGAACGGCGGCCCTACCGGATCGAAAGCCCGTGGCGCGACCGGAACGCGGCATCCGACGCGCCCTTCGTCGTCCGGCTGAAGGCGCCGCGCGAGGGCGAGACGGTGATCGAGGACAAGGTCCAGGGGCGGGTCGTCGTGCAGAACGGCGAGCTCGACGACATGGTGCTTCTCCGCTCGGACGGAAGCCCGACCTACATGCTGGCCGTCGTGGTCGACGATCACGACATGGGAGTCACCCATGTCGTTCGCGGCGACGACCATCTGAACAATGCTTTCCGTCAGCTCGGGATCATCAAGGCCATGGGCTGGCCCGAGCCTGTCTACGCCCATGTGCCGCTCATCCACGGCCAGGACGGCGCCAAGATGTCGAAACGGCACGGGGCGACGGGCGTGATGGACTATCATGAGCTCGGCTTCCTTCCGGAGGCCTTGTCCAATTACCTCCTTCGTCTCGGCTGGGGCCATGGCGACGAGGAGATCATCAGCCGCGAAGACGCGATCCGCTGGTTCGACCTCGACCATGTCGGCAAGTCGCCGTCGCGCTTCGACGTCAAGAAGCTCGAGAATCTGAACGGCCACTATATCCGTGAGTCCGGCGACGGCCGGCTGGCCGGACTCACTGCTAGCCGGATCGGCAAGCTGATCGGACGCGACCTCGCGACGGACGAGATCGAGCTCCTCGTCAGGGCGATGCCCGAATTGAAACCGAGAGCGAAGAATCTCAATGAACTCGCTGAGAATTCTACGTTCCTGTTCCAGAAACGCCCGCTCGACTTCGACGAAAAGGCAGGTCAGCTGCTCGCCGGGGACTCCCCTCGCCTGCTCGCCCGGGTCTGGGCTTCGCTCAATGCGCTTGACGAATGGTCGGCGCTCGCCACAGAGGCGGCGGTGCGCAGCACAGCGGAAAGCGCCGGGGTCAAGCTCGGCCAGGTGGCGCAGCCGCTTCGCGCCGCGCTCACCGGACGGGCGACCTCGCCCGGCATATTCGATGTTCTGGTCCTGCTTGGGCGCGAGGAGAGCCTCGCCCGAATCGCGGACCGGATGGACGGAGCAGAATGATGGCCGACGGAAACGCCACTCTCACCCTCGGCGAGGACAATCACGCCTTCCCGGTGCGCCAGGGCTCGGTCGGCCCGGACGTCATCGACATCCGCAAGCTCTACGGCGAGACGGGCGCCTTCACCTACGACCCGGGCTTCACCTCGACCGCGGCCTGCGAGAGCGCGATCACCTATATCGACGGCGACCAGGGCATATTGCTCCACCGCGGCTATCCGATCGACCAGCTCGCCGAGCATTCGACCTTCATGGAGGTCTGCTACCTGCTCCTCAACGGCGAGCTTCCGCAGAAGTCGGAGCTCGAGAATTTCACCTACACCATCTCGCGGCACACCATGCTGCACGAGCAGCTCTCGACCTTCTACCGCGGCTTCCGGCGCGACGCCCACCCCATGGCGGTGATGTGCGGCGTGGTGGGCGCCCTCTCCGCCTTCTACCACGATTCGACCGACATCACCGATCCCAAGCAGCGCATGATCGCCAGCCATCGGCTGATCGCCAAGATGCCGACGATCGCCGCGATGGCCTACAAGTACACGCTCGGCCAGCCGTTCATGTACCCCCAGAACAGCCTGACCTACACCGGCAACTTCCTGCGCATGACCTTCGGGGTCCCGGCCGAGCCCTACGAGGTCAACCCGATCGTCGAGCGGGCGATGCGGCGCATCTTCATCCTCCACGCCGACCATGAGCAGAACGCCTCGACCTCGACCGTCCGCCTCGCCGGCTCGTCGGGCGCGAACCCGTTCGCGTGCATCGCCGCGGGCATCGCCTGCCTCTGGGGCCCCGCGCACGGCGGCGCCAACGAGGCGGCGCTCAACATGCTCCACGAGATCGGCCGGCCCGAGCGGATCCCCGAATTCATCGCCCGCGCCAAGGACAAGGACGACCCGTTCCGGCTGATGGGCTTCGGCCACCGGGTCTACAAGAATTACGACCCGCGCGCCAAGGTGATGCAGGCGACGGCGCAGGAGGTCCTGAAGGAGCTGGGAGTCACCGACCCGGTCTTCGACGTCGCCCGCGAGCTCGAGCAGATCGCGCTGAGCGACGATTATTTCATCGAGAAGAAGCTCTATCCGAACGTCGACTTCTATTCCGGCGTGGTGCTCTCCGCGATCGGGTTCCCTACCTCGATGTTCACCGCTTTGTTCGCTTTGGCGCGGACGGTGGGCTGGGTCGCGCAGTGGAACGAGATGATCTCCGATCCCGAGCAGAAGATCGGCCGGCCGAGGCAGCTCTACACGGGGCCGACCCAGCGCGATTACGTTCCGGTGGAGCGGCGATGACCGTCGCCCCAGCGAAGGCTGGGGTCCCAGGGGGTGAAAAGCGCCGGCGTTCATCAGCCGCCGGGGCCCGAGCCTTCGCTGGCGCGACGCTCCTGAGCGTCTTCGCCGCGCTCCTCCTCGCCGCCCCCGCCCCCGCCCAGCTCCCCGCCGAGCGCAACGTCACCGCCGGCGGAATCCTCCTCTCCTCGCCCTGGCGCGTGGCCGTCTACGCCCACGCGCGGGAGAAGTTGCTGCACCCGGCCTGGGGCTGGCGTCATTCCGAGCGCGATTTCCTGCTCGCCCGGCAGATCGCCCGCGAAGAAGGCCTGACGATCGACGAGGACGTGCTTTTCGCTGCCGCCTTCCTGCACGATTCGGGAGCGATCCCGCCTTTCGCAAAGGACGGGGTCGACCACGCCGTCCGCTCTGCCGAGCTGGCCGAGCCTTTGCTTCGCCGTGCGGGCTTTCCGATGGCCAAGTTCCCGGCGGTGAAGGGGGCGATAATCGGCCATATGTTCGACAAGCAGGCCGGCGGAAGCGACGAGGCGATCGTCCTCCACGACGCCGACGCGCTCGACTTCCTGGGCGCGACCGGGATCGCCCGCCGGCTTTCGGTGACCGGCACGTCGCCCGACATGGACTCGGTCATGGCCCGGCTCGAATCGGTCTACCGCGAGATACCCGGCCGGCTCGTCACCGCCTCCGCCAAGCGGATGGCGATACCCCGGCTGGTTGCGATGAAGGCCTTCTTCGACCAGCTCAAGCGCGAGGCCCCGGGGCGGGCGCCCCTATAACGTCGTCCCGGCGAAGGCCGGGATCCATTAACACCGTCGGCGACAGGATTACCTCGACCCGTGTTCATGGATCCCGGATCAAGTCCGGGATGACGGAAAGGTCACCCCAGCTTCAGCTTCAGCTCCCTGAGCAGATCG
>DASVPM010000380.1:0-2787 GCA_036382815.1 Allosphingosinicella sp. | reverse complement strand
CGACCCATTCGGCCGGCTGGCGCCGGGGGCGGCCGCCCGGCGTCAGGAAGGCGGCCGTGACCCTGGCGTCCGCCAGAAGTTGATCGCCGCGCATGACCCGTTGATGAATGACGACGCTGGCCGCTCGAACCTCCTCGATTTCAGTGAGAACGACGAGGTCGTCGCCGAGCCGGGCCGGCGCGCGGTATTTCACCGAAACCTCGGCGACCGCGTAGACGCCCTCCCCGCCCTCCAGGGCCCCACGCTGGTCGACCCCGATGAGCCGGAGCATGTCGGAGCGGGCACGTTCGATGAACCGCAGGTAATTGGCGTAATAGACGATCCCGGCGACGTCGGTGTCCTCGAAATAGACCCGCAGCGGGAAGAGGTGCGCGCTCCCCCGCATGATGCCGTCCGCCGGCCTCGGTCCGTCCCCTCCCATGGCACGGCTCTACCGGCGCGGGAATCGCCGGAGCAACCCCAAAGGGACGTGCCGGGACGAGGCGTGACGATTTTGCGTTGACATCGGTGTAACCCCAAGGTTACATGTCACCTAAAGGTTACACGAAAGGAATGTCCGATGCCGACTTCAGCCGAACACGAACTCGCCGACCGGCTGACTCGCCGCCGGGCCCGCATGATGCCGGCTCTCGCCGCTCTCTTCCTCGCCGGCCAGCCCTTCTACTTCGCGCGCAACCAGATCGCGATCGATACTCAAATCAAGACCGCCGTCTGGCTGGCCTGGGCGGCGATCCTCCTGCTCGCCCTCGCCATGGACGGGGGCCACTTCAGAGGCAGAGCCGTCCGCGATCTTGTCGAGGACGAGGTGACCCGGGCCAACCGCCTTCGCGCCTATGCGGCGGGCTTCTGGGCGGCGATGGCGACCGTCTTCGGAATTTACGGCCTCTCGGTCTTCGACAATATCCAGGGCCGGGAGTCGCTGCACCTCATCATGACCTTCTCGCTCGCGGCGGCGCTGATCACGTTCGGGATGCTCGAAAAGCGGGCGCTGCGGGATGGCTGAGGGCCTCGTCAATCGGCTGCGCGACCTCCGCGCCGAGCGTGACCTGACGCAGGCGGCGCTGGCCGAGCTGGTCGGGGTCAGCCGCAAGACCGTCAACACCGTCGAGAACGGCGTGTTCGTCCCCTCGGTCGCGCTCGCCCTCAAGCTGGCCCGCGCGCTCGGCTGTCCGGTTGAAACGCTGTTCTCGCTCGACGACTGATTTGCAGGGGAATCATCCCCATGCGCGGCATGGGAGGATGAATCAGCGCTTCGACTGGGCCTCGACCAGGCGGATGAGGTCGCCCTGGGCGACGTTCATGTCGACCAGGTGGAGGCCCCAGCCGGGGTTGAGCCTGCCGCCGATATAGACGTCGCCGGGGATCCGGTCGGTGCGGGCGTCCTTGGGATCGGCATTCTCGGTGACGGCGAGATAGCCCGCCTGGCCGTCGTGCCGGCACTCGCCGGTGATAAGGCCTTCGGTGCGCAGGAAGGGGGTCGGCGGCTTGCCTTGGCTCGACCAGGTCACGGCCGTCGCGCCCGGGGCAACCGGAGACATTGCGAACCAATAGGAATCGAGCTTCGCCTTGCCGCCGCGGAGCGCCGCGGGGTTGGTGCAGCCCGCGGTCATCCCGGGCCTGGAGGCCCGGCCGAGGAACGAGCCCGGCGGCGGCGGGGCCGAGGCCCGGAAGCTCATGTAGGTGATGACGCAGCCGGTCTGTCCGGCCTTCGAGCAAAGCGGGGTCGACTTCAGGCTGCCGCCGACCAGCTTGCCTTCCGGTACCTCGACCGCCCAGCCGAGCAGGATCGCGGAGAGCATCTTCTTCGCGACCGGCTTGCCCTCGATCTCCTCCTGAAGGAGCTTGAGGAGGTGGATCGAGCCCTGGCTGTGGCCGATGAGGACGAACGGGCGGCCCTGGTTCCGGCCGGCGAGGAACTGGCGCCAGGCGGCGAGTACGTCGGCGTAAGCGGTCGCGAAATTGGGCCTGACGTCCTGGCCGGCGAAGGCGCGCGGAAGGGCGGTGGCGGTCACTTGGCGGTAGATCGGGGCGTAGGTTTTGCAGACGCTCCCGAAGCGGGCGAGCTGCACCATCGCGGTCGCATTCTCCTCGAGGCCGGGCGCCAGATCGCTGTTGAGTCCGGGATCGCGCGAGACGGTCGGGTAGACGTAGAAGCAGTCGATCTTCGCCTCCTTTTCGGGCAGCACCTGCCCGGTCGATCCGTAGCCGTTGGTGTTGAGAGCCGTGGTCGGAAGCGGCGTTCCGCAGGGATCGGCGCGGCCCGGAAGGCAGAGCCAGGCCGAATCCTTCTCGTAATGGGGGCCGTCATGGGCGGCGCCCGGCGCGGCGGGCATGGCGAGAATCAGGGCTCCAGCGGCGGCGATGGTGCGGATGAGGGTCATTTCACTCCTTCGGGGTCAGTCGAACAGGCCGTCCTGCGCCGTCCGAGGCGGAGTCAGGCCGAGATGGGTCCAGGCCTTGCCGTTGAGGCAGCGGCCGCGGGCGGTTCGGGCGACGAGGCCGAGCTGGATCAGGAAGGGCTCGATCACCTCCTCGATCGTGTCCCGCGGCTCGGACAGCCCCGCGGCGAGAGTCTCCACGCCGACCGGACCGCCCTTGTAGAGGTCGGCGATCATCATGAGGTAGCGGCGATCCATCGCGTCGAGGCCGAGCTGGTCGACCTCCATCCGGGTGAGGGCCCCGTCGGCCACCTTCGAATCCACCTCGCCCGCGCCGCCCGACTGGGCGAAGTCGCGCACCCGGCGAAGCAGCCTGCCCGCGATCCGAGGAGTGCCGCGCGAGCGGCGG
>DASVPM010000379.1:0-16216 GCA_036382815.1 Allosphingosinicella sp. | reverse complement strand
GCTCGGCTCAAGTGCTCAAGTCGCTGCGCACCCCGGCTCTGGCGTGCGAGATCCTTCAGCAGCCGCCCCTTGACCGTGAGGATCTGTGGATCGCCCGTTGCCGTTTCGAATCCGGCAGCCTGGAATTCCCGCAACGCCTGCTCCGTAGCCCCGGCCCGCGCCAAAGCGACAATGGTTGGCAATCTCGTACGACTCATTGGCGGCCTCGATCGGCAAAGAAATAAGAGTTGGCAGCCTCAAGAGCCCAGGGCAAATGTGGCCAAAGCGCGCGCGGACCGGTTACCATCAAGCCTTGCCGGCGGGCATTTCTCACGGCAGAGGCGGACCGGTATTGGTTCCCGTGTCATTGTGCGCTCTGTGTTTCCCACAGCCGGTTGTGCCTCGTACCCGATGGTTTGCTGCTATCTCAAAGTCTTCGGACTTGTGTCCGAGGTCGGTTCCGGTATGTCGATCCTTCATATGATTGAAACAGTAAAACCCTGTTACACTGTCGAACGGTTGAATATCCTTTCCGTCCTTAAAACTCTTGTTTTTATTGTCCTCTTTGTTTGTAAATGTCATAGCGTTTTTAGGCACTAGCTCTTGCTGAGCATCATCCATTACGGCAACGAAGTAGCTCTTATGGACAAACTCCATTGCACCAAACCCCTCGCCAACAGGAGCCAATCCATTTTTTACCTGGGCTGTAATCGCCCTGATCTCTTTCTGTATATCATTCTCGGTAATGGCTTCGCATCTATCAATGAAGTAAGCCCTCGTGCGCTCAGGGTTATTGGTCAAATAGAAGAAGTATATCCTGCGAGAAGGAGGCATGTGGCCGTTGCCGTAGGCATTGTTGGCTGGGCAGGCGTCCACGCGCGGACGCGGTCGTGCAGCTGCTACCTCTACGAGAGGTCCGATGAGCAAGCTGCCCCCCGCCGCGATCAGGGACCGAGTGAAATGGCGGCGGCCCTCGTCCGTCAACGCGTCGGCTTGGGAATTAGTGTCGCGGTAGCTCGTCATATTTCTCTCCTCTGGTCACGCAGCGAGCCGGCAATTGGAAGCGTTGCTGGTCTGCAAGCGCCGCCGATCCGCAGTGATATCGTCAATGCGTTTGCGCAGTTGAGACCGGGTGGTGCCGGGGGGCAGTCCCAGTCCGAGCACCAGCAGGTTGTTGTCCAGCTTGATCCTGAACGACAACCAGTCCGCATTGCATGCGTCCCTTCGGATGAGGTCGTTCGTCAACCGGTCGGCTTCGAACAATTGCATGCGTGCCTCGGATCGGCGGCCGAGTTCCGCAAGGGAGCGCGCAACTCCAAACCGGGCGACAGCGAGATGATAGGAATAGTCGGCATTTGATGGATCGGACCGACCCAATCCGTCCATGATCCGATATTGGCGGAAGCGAGCGTCGAGCGACCGCTCCCACTCCTTTCGCATGAAGTAGCTGTCGGCGAGCCAAGCGAAGGCGTTTGCCTGCGCCATCAAGGCGTGCGGATCCCGGGGCCTGAGGCTCACCGCCCGATCGAATAAACGAACGGCCTTGGCGTAATATCGGCCCGCCATGACGTACTGAGCGGATTGCTCTTCAAATGGATAGGAATCCGCAAGCTTGAACCTGAGGTTCCCCAGGTTCACCGCCGCGGAGGCGGCCTTCATCAGATAGTCCGTATTGGAAGGCGACATCGCCCGCAGCCGATCGGCCGTGTCCTCCAGGGCGGAGTAATAGCGCTCAGCGGCCTTCCATTCGCGTCGACGTTCGTGCACCTGCCCGATCCCGGAGAGGCTCTTTGCATGGTCGAACAGACGGGCGCCGTCGTGCGGAGCACGAGAAACGAGCTCGGACGTGGTGGCACGCGCTTCCATGAATGCCTCGAATGCGCGGCTGAGATGGCCAAGCTCTAGATTGTCATCCCCGATCGCCTGGAGGACGCGCGCGCGTCGCCCCAGCGACTCATCCGGCAGTCGTTCCACCTTCTGTTCCACGCCATAGTAAGTGAGGGCGCGAGCGCTAACCGTGGTGATCACGTCGAGCCGTCCTACCCCTTTCAGCTTGTCCCGCAGATCGGTGAGCATGAATTCAACTAAACCTTCCGCCTGGACTCGCTGACGCTGCGCCTCGGCCCGTGCGTTGAGGGCGATGGCCGTCAACAGCGCCATGGCTAGCATCCCTGCAACGGCGGCCGCCGTGACCCAGGTCACGCGACGGATGCGGCGTGTGGCGTCGCGCTGGACCAGGGCGTCGAGACCGACGCCGGAGAGGGCGGCGACCAGCTTCAGCAGGCCTAGATGCCTTCCGTCCCCCTCTTTGCGCAGGTCGGCGGCAAGGGGCTCGACGCCGCCTTCGCGCAAGGCCTGCGGGAAACATTGCTCCGGTTCTCCTCGGGCGATGGCGGTGAAGATCGGCCGGTCGGGATGGAGCTCGCGAAAAGTGGCGATCTCCTTCGCGACCCAGGGGGAGACGGCGCTGTCAGGGGAGCAGAGGATGATGAGGTTGCGCGAGACGGCCAGCGCGGCCCGCACCTTCTCGCTGAGGTCGCCGGCCGCGGGCAGCTCGTCGCGGTCGCGGAAGATCGGGGTCAGCCGTTCGGGGACAGTGCCGTTTTCTCCCTCGGTGCCCGCCAATCGCTTGGGAAGCCGGTAGCCCTCCAGCTTGCGATGGAGCCAGCGCCCCATGGCGGCGTCCTTGTGGCTGTAGCTGATGAACGCGACATAGCGCCCGGCCGCGCCGGGTCCCGCTTCGGCCATGGATATTCCCCCAGGGACGCGGGAGGCTCGTCCGCGCCCTCCGGCAAGGTGCCAGAGCGGGGACGAGTCGACAATATATCAAAAGCTTAGATTTGGCAGCGCTGTATTCAAATCCTGGATCGTGGCTTCGCGATCGCTCAGCCCAGCTTTTGAGCGA
This sequence comes from Allosphingosinicella sp., assembly GCA_036382815.1. GTDB lineage: Bacteria > Pseudomonadota > Alphaproteobacteria > Sphingomonadales > Sphingomonadaceae > Allosphingosinicella. Next base: position 13,332 of record DASVPM010000379.1, on the reverse strand, counting down.
GAAAACCCGGAACCGGGCCGTTCCAGCCTTCGTCCTCGCCCTGCGGCTCCGGCTCGGGCCGCGGCTCCGTGCGGCGGGCGGGGCGGGGCTCGCGCGTCGGCGCCGCGCGGGGCGCCCGGCCGGTCTCGGCGCTTTCGGCTCCCTCGCCGCGCGGCCCGGGCCGGGGCTCGGCCCGCTCGGGCGCGGGATCGGAGCGGGGCTCTTCGCGCCTCGGGCGGCGCTCGCGCTTCGGCTCCGCGGAGCGGGCGCGGCCGCGCGGCGCCCGGCCGCCGCGCTCGCGGCGGGAAGTCTCGGCTTCCTCGCCCGCCGGCGGGGCGGTTTCATCGCCTCGGGCCTGGGCGCTTTCCTCGACCGCCTGGATCTTCGCCCCGGTCAATTTCTCGATCGCCTCGATCGCCTCGGCGTCGGCGGCGGTGGCGAGGGTGATCGCGATCCCGGTCTTGCCGGCGCGGCCGGTCCGGCCGATCCGGTGGATATAGTCGTCCGGATGCCAGGGCACGTCGAAGTTGAAGACGTGGCTGACGTCCTTGATGTCGAGGCCGCGGGCGGCGACATCGGAGGCGACGAGGATGTTGATCTCGCCGCTCTTGAACCGCTCGAGCTCGCGGATACGCTCGGGCTGCTCCATGTCACCATGGATCTCGCTCGCGTTGAGCCCGGAGCGCTTGAGGCTCTGGGCGAGCTCGCGGACCGTCGTCTTGCGGTTGCAGAAGATGATGGCGGTACGGACGTCGTTGCCCTTCAGCCGGTCCGTCAGCACCTGCTTCTTGCGCCGCGAATCGACCTTGAGGACGCGCTGGTCGATGGAGACGTTGGCGGTCGCCGGGCGGGCGACCTCGATCGTCTTGGGGCCGGTCAGGAACTTGTCGGCCAGCTTCTTGATCGGGCCCGGCATCGTCGCCGAGAAGAGCAGGGTCTGGCGGACCGAGGGAAGCTTCGAGCAGATCTCCTCGATGTCCGGGATGAAGCCCATGTCGAGCATCCGGTCCGCCTCGTCGATGACGAGCAGGCCGCAGCCGTTGAGCATGATCTTGCCGCGGCCGAACAGGTCCATCAGCCGCCCCGGGGTGGCGATCAGGACGTCCACGCCCTTTTCAAGCTTCTTGATCTGGTCGGCCATGTTGGTGCCGCCGATCAGGAGAGCCATGTTGAGCTTGTGGTATTTGCCGTATTTCTCGAAATTCTCCGAAACCTGCATCGCCAGCTCGCGAGTCGGCTCGAGAATCAGGGAGCGGGGCATGCGGGCGCGGCTGCGGCCTTCTCCCAGGATGTCGATCATCGGAAGCACGAAGGCGGCGGTCTTGCCGGTCCCCGTCTGGGCAATTCCGATGAGGTCGCGGCCCATCAGGACGGAGGGGACCGCCTGGCGCTGGATCGGGGTGGGATCGGTGTAGCCGGATTCCTCCACGGCGCGGAGCAATTCGTCGGATAGGCCGAGATCGGCAAAACTCATAAGGGTTCCGGGTGATCGAGGGGCTTCGTCGCGAGCCGCTTCAGGGCAGGCGCTTGGGCGAAGCGGGTCATTAAGTCAAGAAAGGTCAACGGGGAACGACCGGTTCCAGGCCCCGAAAGCGGTCGATTTCGCAGGCGCCGCCGACGCGCGAGCGGATATTGTCCCGGTCCTCGCAGATCAGGCCGTCCGGATTAGGGGTGATGTAGAAACCGTAATAATAATCGAGCGCGGGGCAGCTGCTCTCGAGCTTCGCGCGCACCCGCTGGCGATTGCGCAGGATCAGGTCGACGCTGCTCTTGCCGACCAGGGTGGCGCCGGCGATGGCACGCGCTGGAACGCATTTCGGGCCCTTGCCTTCCTTCCACTCCACCCGGGTCGGAGGGGTATGGCGGAAGCGGATGATCACCTGCTCGCGCACGATCGTCTGGCCATATTGGGCCGGGCGCGCCGGCGGGGCGGCCGCCGGCGCCGCGGCGGCGAACAGGAGCAAGGCGGCGGCGGCGGCGCGGATCGGTGGGGAAGCCTCCATCCCCTCGTCCAATCCCCCGAACCGCTTGAACATGCGATTAATCCCCTCGCCGATCCCCTCCGCCGCTTCCGCGCTTGCGAAAGCGGAGATTGCGCCATACTACCCGCCCACATTCGGGCGGCCCGGCACGCGGTCGCCTCCAACGCTTAGCGGAGACACGAACATGGCCACCGAGCCGCAGTCAACCGGCCTGCCGATTTTCTATGGGAGCCTCGAGCCGCTGTCGAGCAGCGTCCATGGGGCCTATCGGAGCCGCTCTGCGGATCGCGCCCCGTTCCTGACCAGCAACCATGCGATCCCGATCACGATCGACGAGTTCGTCGCCGTCCAGCGCCACTTCCCGATCGTCTTCTCGATCGGCGAAAATCCGGTGCCGCTGGCGCTGATGGGGCTCAACGAAGGCGTCAACGTCTTCGTCGACGACAGCGGGAAGCCGCTCGGCGATATCTATCTTCCCGCCTACGTGCGCCGCTACCCGTTCATGCTCGCCCGCCTCCAGCCGGATGCCCAGGAGCTTTCGCTCTGCTTCGACCCGACCAGCGGGCTGATCGGCGATTTCGAGGACGGCATGCCTCTGTTCGACGACGGCAAGCCCAGCGAGACGACCAACAACGTCCTCAAATTCTGCGAGGAGTTCGAGCTTTCGGCGCAGCGCACCGTGGCCTTCATGACCGAATTGAAGGATTCCGGCCTTCTCATGGACGGCGAAGTCTCGATCCAGCCGGCCGGCTCCGAGCAGCCCTTCGTCTATCGCGGCTTCCAGATGGTCAACGAAGAGAAGATGCGCGAACTCGAAGGCGACGATCTGAAGCGGATGAATCAGAACGGAATGCTTCCGCTGATCCTCGCTCATCTCTTCTCCGTCTCGCTCGTCCGCGACGTCTTCGCCAAGCAGATGCAGCAGGGCAAAGGGCCCTCGGTTCCCGGCCTCGGCGCGACGGTGGGCAACGCCTAGGCGGACGCTCCTCGTCATCCCGGCGGAAGCCGGGAGCTCAGGGCGGGAAGTCGTGCGGTCCTTCCGCAGGTCCAGGCTCTCGCCGGGATGAAGTGACATGCCTCACCCGTCCTCGACCAGCTCGGCGACGACGGCTGCAGCATCGACTCCCAGGACCCGGGCGATGACGATGAACTCGGACACTTCGAGCCGCCGCTCGCCGCGTTCGTAATTGGAGACGAACGATTGCGGGCGACCGAGCCGGTCGGCGAGGTCCGCCTGCCTGAGGCCCCGGGCGCGCCGCGCCTCGAGCAGGCGCCGCCGAAGCCGGTCGGCGGGACGTTCGCCGCTGCGGGGCGGCGGCGGCGGATCGGCCTGGACCTCGCCGCCGAGGCGGACAAGCTCGTCCGCCAGCCGTTCGAGCTCGGCCCCCAGCCGCGCCAAGCTTGTCTGTTCCCTGGTTCCCACGCTCGCACTTCCCCACGTTAAGCGAAATCCACGCGCAGGGACTAATTGCTTTACGTTGGATTGTCGAGGCCCGCATACGAACCCGATGGGGACATTGCGACGACGTGCGCGCCGATGTAGCGATGGGTCATGGCCACGCTCGCACCCGACCTCGCCCGCTATTCCCGAGTTGCCATCTGGCTGCACTGGATCATCGCCGCGCTGATCGCGCTCAACCTGGCGCTGGGTTTCTTCCACGAGGATTTCGAAAAGCCGGTGCGGGCGGCCGTCATGAACGTGCACAAGGCGACCGGATTCACCATCCTCCTTCTCACCCTCGTCCGGCTGGCCTGGCGGATGGGGCATCGGCCGCCGGCATTCGACGCGGTCCTGAGGAGATGGGAGGCGGGCCTTGCGCGCCTCACCCATGGGCTCTTCTACCTGCTGCTCCTACTGCTGCCGTTGAGCGGCTGGATCCTGGTCTCGACCAGCGGACGGGTGACGAGCTTCTTCGGCCTGTTCGGCATCGGACCGCTTCCGGTTTCGCGGGCCAAGGATGTGCACGAGCTGTTCGAGGACGTGCACGAATGGCTCGCCTACGTCGCTTTGGCTCTGATCGCGCTCCATGTCGCCGGTGCGCTCAGGCACCATTTCGCCGGCCACCGCCACCTCATCGGCCGGATGGGCTGGAGGGGTCGGCCCCGCTCTTGAAACCTTCCAAGACTTTCATACATTTAACCTGACGCGCCGTCGTATCTCCCCCTTTGCGGAGGCGCGTTGCGCCCCTCGGGGCGCTCCTCCCGGAACCTAGCCACCCCGCGGAATCTCGCGGGGTGGTCTTTTTGTGTCGGCGGTCAGTCGGCCGGGCGCGGCCGGACGGTATAAGCGTCGCTGAACGGCAGCGTGAACAGGTGGCGGTGCCCGGCATCCTCCACTTCGATGAACGAGGCGGGATTCAGCTGCCCCGCGCGCATCTCTTCCGCCATGATGTCGCGGGCCCCGCTGAGGGCGATGGCGCGGGCCTCGGCTTCGTCCGGCAGCTCCCGGCCTTCCTCGTCCTCGGTGAATCCGTTGCCGTTGCAGACATGGAAGAAATAGCGAGGCATCGCCTTTTCTAGCCGGGAGAGGAGGTGGGCCCCGCCTCTGCCTCCGAATTCCGGACGCGCTGGCCATGGGCCTCAGTGGCGCCTTCCAGCAGGCGGTCGGACGTCTCCAGAGCGGCTCCGGGAGTCAGAAGCACATCGACGCCGTCAGGGCCTTCCACGGCGACGTTGCCGTTCTCCACCGTCACGGCGCTCGGCGTGTCATATAATTTTCCCATGATGACGTTATAGCGCCTTCGTCCGCGGCTGGTTCCGCCGTCCGCCGGGTGCACGGCTCATCCCGTGCATCGCGATTCCCGCACGCGCCCGCTTTTGCCTGGAAGCTCGCCCTCCGGTTATTCCGCCGCGATCGCCTCGGGAGGAGCGACAGCGGCGGTCGCCAGCGCCTCGGCGATTGCGGCGATGAGCCGTGCCACGCGGTCGAAGCCCGGGCCGGTCGAGCGCAGATCGGGGGCGAGATAGAGGGAGCGGTCGAGCTCCAGCTGGAGCGCGTGGATCCCGCGCTCCGGCCGCCCGTGGCGCTCGGTGATGTGGCCGCCGGCATAAGGCGCGTTGCGGGCGACCTTGAAGCCGGCGGTCCGCGCCGCGCGCTCGGCCGCGGCGACCAGGGTTTCGGCCATGCTGCCGCCATGCCGGTCGCCAAGCACGACCGGAGCGTCGTCCTGGCCCCCCCGCGGCGGCATGGAGTGGCAATCGAGGAGGATGGCGATTCCGAAGCGCGCCTTGGCCGCTTCCAATTCGGCTTCGAGCGCGGCGTGGTAGGGACGGTGGATGAGCTCGACGCGCCGTGCGACCTCGTCGGCGGCGATGCGCTGCCGCCAGATCCCCCCCGATCCTGCGATCCGCGCCGGGATGAGGCCGAGACCGCCGCGGGTGCGCGCGGATTCCACCGTCGAATGCGCCGCCGGCCGCGGCTGGACCATGGCGGGATCGAGCTCGCGCTCGTCGCGGTTGAGGTCGATCTCGGCGCGCGGCGAATCGGCGATCAGCGCCGCCGCGCCGCCCTCGACCGCCCGCCAGACGAGCCGGTCGACGAGCCGGTCCTCGAGCGTCTCGAGCCGCGCGCGCGGAAGCCGGGCCGAAGCGAGCAGGCCGTCGGAATAGGCGCGGCCGGCATGAGGTACCGAGACGACCACCGGAGAGCTCGGCTTTTCGGGCCCGAGGCGGCGAAAGGGGGGCGGGGAGTCGCGCATTTGCAGATGCAAGGTAAGTAGTCCGGTTTTGGCACGCAATCGTCTTCCGCTTCGCGGCCGCGCCGGTCCGGCTCGGGCGCGCTGGAAAAGCGCTCCGCCTTCGGGCATAGAAAGGCGCGGCGGGCGCGCATCGGGCGAGTCCGGTTCAGGGGCATTCATGTTCAGGATCCTGCTGGCGGAAGACGATGCGTCGATGCGGGCCTATCTCGGCCGGGCGCTGGAGCGCGCCGGCTACGAGGTGGTGCCGGTCGACCGGGGAACCGCCGCCTTGCCGCTGATCGAGGCGGAAAGCTTCGACCTGCTCCTGACCGACATCGTCATGCCCGAGATGGACGGAATCGAGCTCGCCCAGAAGGCGGCGGTGGTCGCGCCCGAGATGCGGGTGATGTTCATCACCGGCTTCGCCGCCGTCGCTCTGAAGGCCGGAAAGGCGGCGCCGAGCGCCAAGGTGCTCTCCAAGCCCTTCCACCTGCGCGATCTCGTTGCCGAGGTCGACCGCCTGTTCCAGACCGAGGATCAGCACGGACGGCTGTAGCCGCGGAGGGGAAGGGGATTGCCGGGTTGCGCAGGCCCGGTGCCTCTACTAGATAGCCGCCCGAGTGGGCGTGTAGCTCAGTGGTAGAGCACTGTGTTGACATCGCAGGGGTCGCAAGTTCAATCCTTGCCACGCCCACCATCAGAAAGCCCCGGAAATCTGCGGATTTCCGGGGCTTTTTAGCGTCTGAGCGGCTCGAGTTCGGAGGCACCGGCTGATGCCGGAGCCAAGACGAAGAAGCCAAGTTCGTGTTCGGGCACTGGCGCCTGAAATGCAGTCATTCTGACGCCGCTGTGGGTTGCCACCGCGTAGGCTTGACGCGGAGTGCGAGCCTGGCCAGCCATGTTCCTGATCTCAGCCGGGAAGAGGCGAGGCCGACACATACAATGAGCAATGCCTTGGGCGAACCGCCTCTTCGCCAGCTGACGCGGCTCAGGAGTGAACTGCAAGTCGCCACGGCTCGACTGAGTGCCCAGCTGTTCCCTGAAGACCCGTTTCTGGGAATGGAGTTCGGAATTATCGCGCGCATCTGCCTGGCGGACCGGACAGGCGGAGCAAGGGTGGGGCGGCCGGTGCGAGCGGCAGGGGCAATATCCGTTCGCAAGATGGCGCTGCCGCTCGGCAACTCGTCCGAAACCACCCGCCGCCATTGCCGCGAGCTGATCGCATACAAAATAATGCAATTATCCGCTTTGGGTCACTGTCCGCTCTACTCCGACTTGTTCAACGACTAGGTTCGGGCCCGAAGTGGTCGGGGGGCCCGAGTTCGGCAAGCCCCTCTTGGGGGTATCGGTATCGTTGCCGCTGACGCGATGCCGATTCTGGGGGAGGTTTCGTCATGTACAATGCATTCAGCGCGGCCGAGTCAGTCATGGAGGCTTCGCCGCCGAGAGACGCCGACAGGTCGTCAACGGTCCACTGCGTCGAGTCCTGGAACGAATGGGATCCGCTGGAGGAGGTCGTCGTCGGCCGGGTCGACGGGGCCTGCTTCTCGCCGACCGAACCGGGGTACCGCGCGGACATCCGCGACCCCGCGCTGGCGCGCACCATCCCCTGGCCGCGCGGCCCGAAGCACCCGCGCGTCATCGACGCCGCCAACCGCCAGCTCGATCATCTCGCGGCGGTGCTCGAGGCCGAGGGCGTCACCGTGCGGCGCCCCGCGCCGGTCAAGTGGGACCAGCCGCTGCGCACGCCGACCTTCGAGGTCGAGAACATGTACTGCACCGGCTGCCCGCGCGACGTGATGATCACAATCGGGCACGAGGTCATCGAAGCGACCATGTCGCGGCGCGCGCGCTACTTCGAGCACCTCGCCTATCGGCCCATCGTCTACGAGCTCTTCAACGCGGACCCGCGCATGGCGTGGACCTGCGCGCCGAAGCCGACGATGGGCGACGGCATGTACCGCACGGAGTTCTGGGACTATAGCGACGAGGAGCGTCACGCGCGGATGCACGACTTCGAGTTCGCCGTGACCCAGGACGAGGTCATCTTCGACGCGGCGGACATCACGCGCTGCGGGCGCGACCTCTTCGTCCAGGAGAGCATGACGACCAACCGGCCCGGAATCGCGTGGCTGAAGCGCCACCTGGAGCCGCGCGGCCTTCGGGTGCACCCCGTCCACTTCCCGTACGACCTGTTTCCGAGCCACATCGACTGCACGTTCGTGCCGCTCCGCCCCGGGCTGGTCCTGACGAACCCGGATCGCCCCATCGTCGAGAGCGAGGCGGCGCTCTTCAAGGCGAACGGCTGGCGCTTCGTCGACGCGCCGCAGCCGGTGAGCAGCAACGAGGAGATGCCCGCCTTCTGCCAGAGCAGCAAGTGGCTCGCGATGAACCTCCTCTCTTTGTCGCCGACCACCGTCGTCGTCGAGGCCGGCGAGAAGCCGCTCATCCGGATGATGAAGGGGCTCGGCTTCCACGTCATCGACCTGCCCTTCCGCGACGTGTTCGAGTTCGGCGGAAGCCTCCACTGCGCGACATGGGACGTGCGGCGGCGGGGCGCGCTCGAGAGCTATTTCCATTCGCTCGACTGAGCATTTCCAAGGGGGATTCATCATGGCGTATCGAGGTCTGGCCTTCGGCACGGACAAGGCGAGGTGGTCGTCGAAGCCTGCGGCACTCGACGAGGAGAGCCTCCGCATCGAGGGGCACCCGGTGATGGAGGCCTGGGAGGCGCCGTACATGGCGGCGCTCGCCGCGGAGGTCGCGTCGCCGGGCGCGCGAGTCCTCGAGGTCGGCTTCGGACTCGGCCTCGCCTCGCGCGCGATCCAGTCGCACGCCCCGGCCGAGCATGTGGTCATCGAGGCCAATGGCGACGTGTACGGCCGGCTCGTCGCGTTCGCGGCGAGCGCGGCCGGGAAGGTCACGCCGCGGCGCGGTCTGTGGGAGGAGGTCGTCCCGACGCTTGAGCCTGAGTCGTTCGACGGCATCCTCTACGACACCTACCCACTGTCGGCCGAGGACCAGCACAGCCACCAGTTCTCGTTCATCCGAGAGGCGATGCGCCTGCTGAAGCCGGGCGGCAGGCTCACCTACTGCAATCTGACCTCCATCGGCCTGCTGAAGGAATCCTTCGCGACATGGCACGCCCTGTTCGAGGAGACGCAGCGGCCGCCGCTCCGGGAGGCCGGCGTGAGCGACGAGGAGATAGTCGGCTACTCGCTCTTCCCCGTGTCGCCGCCCGCGACCTGCGAGTATTACCGCCACGACCATGCGCTCGTGCCCGTGCTCCGCGCGTCGGCCGCGAGCTCGTTTCGCGGCTAGTCCAAATTAAATCCGCTTTGCGAATAACCTTTCGACCGCGCCACTTGACGATATCTCCGAACTGGTATTCCTTGCTCACCAAGGGAAAATCCAAGTTTTCAGTGAGTCGGAAATGGTCTCCGGGTCACTTGCGGAAAATGTTGAAGTCGCCTGAGGACGCCGGGGCCGGGTGGACGTCCGTCAAGGCGGGAGGGGATCCATGGGGCAGGGAAGCAACTCGCCGGACTTTGCCGGGCCCAAGGCCCGCGGTCGCGGCCTAGGCCCGCCCGATCGCGCGGCCGCGAGCGCCGGCCGGCCCGCCGCCTTCACCGAAGCATTTTGGAGCGCCCGCCGGGCGCGGCGCCGGGTCCCGCCCCGGTTCGCGGGCGTGTTGGAACGGGCGAGGGAAGGGAAGCAATAACCATGGACCGGGACGTCATCTTCACGCCGCTCAATTTCCGCAACCTGACGGTGAAGAACCGGATCTTCCGCTCGAGCATCTCGGGACGCTGGGACAATGAGGACGGCTCGCCCACGCAGACCCGGGTCAATTGGGAGTCCAAGTTCGCGGCCGGCGGAGTCGGCGCCATCATCACCTCCTACGTGCCGGTGCTGATGGAGGGGCGCATCATCAACCAATATGCGACGATGCACCGCGACGAGTGGATTCCGCTGTGGGCCAAGGTCATCGAATCCGTCCACAGCTACGACACCAAGTTCATCATCCAGCTGAGCCATTCCGGCCGGCAGCTCGACCTCCCCGGCATCCACAACAAGGAGCGGATCCCGCTGAGCTCGACGTCGAAGAAGGAGCCGATCAACGGGATCCGCTGCCAGGCGATGACCAAGGACCAGATCGGCCATATCGTCCAGGCCTTCGCCAACGCCGCCTGGCGGGCCCGCGAGGCGGGCGCCGACGGGGTCGAATTGCACTCGGCGAACGGCTATCTGTTCACCCAGTTCCTGAGCAGCGGGATCAACGACCGCACCGACGAATATGGCGGCTCGCTCGAAAATCGCGCGCGCTTCCTGATGGAGGTGATCCGGGCCATCCGCGGCCGCGTCGGCCCGGGCTTCCACCTCCAGGCCAAGCTGGGCGCGGTCGACCACAACAACGTCATCCCCTGGGAGGGCAAGGGCAACACGCTCCAGGACGCGATCCAGATCGCCAAATGGTGCGAGGCCGAGGGAGTCGACGGAATCCACGTGTCGAGCGGCTCGAGCTTCCCGCATCCGCTCAATCCGCCCGGCGGCTTCCCGCTGGAGGTGCTCGCGACCACTTACGACACGATGATCTCCTCGTCCGGCTCGGGCATGCGCAATTTCCTGCTGTTCCGCTATCCGGCGCTTCGGCCGATCTTCAACTGGATGTGGAACCGCCTGAAAAAGGGTCATGGAGTCGAAGGCGTCAGCATCGAGGAAGCGCGTCAGATCAAGGCCGCCGTGTCTATTCCGGTGATCGTGACGGGCGGCTTCCAGCACGCCTCCGTCGTCGCCGGGGCGATCAACAGCGGCGCCTGCGACGGAGTCGCAATCGCCCGCTCGCTGATCGCGAACAACGATCTGGTTAAGATCTGGGAATCGGGCCGCGACGTGCCCGAACGGCCCTGCACCTATTGCAACCGCTGCCTCGTCAACGCGCCGAAGAACCCGCTCGGCTGCTACGAGCCGATCCGTTATCCCGATCACGACACGATGGTGAACACCATCATGTCGATCTACTCGACTCATGCCGATCTCAAGCGGGCCGAGCCCGAAGGGCTGGTGACGCGCTGAAGCGCCGCGCCGGAGCGGCAGGGAAATTCATCGTCCTCGGCTGAATCGCCGGGGAAAGGGGGGGCAGATGGCGAATAGCGCGGCGGAAAAGTCAGGGCGCGACTGGGGATTCCGGCTGTTGGTGGCGGGCCTGATCCTGCTCGCCGCCGCCGTCGTGACGTTCCTCTACATGCGCAGCGACGCGTGGAAGCACGGCACTCCCGTCGCCTATTCGGACGAGGTCGATCACTTCAAATACGGCTCGATCGGCTCCGAAGCCTCGAGCGGCATTCCCTATTGGGCCTGGCAGGCGATGCCGCGCATGTTCCCGGAGGAGTTCAAGGGCCGCAACGATTACAGCGCCTTCGGCTTCCTCTACGAGAAGGATTCCGACGGCCGTCAGCGCGACCTCCCGATCGGGGTCTCGAGGCGCAGTTATCAGGGCATCGACATGATCTGGCTCAACTGCGCCGTCTGCCACGTCGGCACCTGGCGCTCCGACGCCAACGCCGAGCCGCACATCGTCCCAGGAATGCCGTCGAACAATCTGGATTTCGGCGCCTTCATCCGGTTCATGCTCGGCAAGGCCGCCACCGATCCTCGGCTTACGCCCGAGGCGCTGACCGCCGCGGCCAATCAGGCGGGGGCGGGCCTCGGACCCGTCGAACGGCTGATCTGGCGCAAGGTGGTCGGGCCCCGGATCAACGAGGGCCTGACCGCGCGCAACGGCCTGATGATGCCGCTGATGAATTATCAGCCGCACTGGGGCCCGGGACGGGTCGACACCTTCAACCCGTATAAGATGCTCGAGCTGAAGCAGACTCTCGCCTCGCTCGACGAGGCGGAGCGAGTCGGCACGTCGGACTTTCCGTCGATCTTCGAGCAGCGCCCGCGCGAGGGCATGCAATTGCACTGGGACGGCAACAACACGTCGCTGATGGAGCGCAACCTCTCCGCGGCGATCGGCGCCGGGGTCACTCCGCAGACCGCGGACATACCGGCGGTCAAGCGCGTCGCCGCGTGGCTGATGGACCTCAAGCCGCCCCCCAGCCCGTACCGCCCGGACCCGGCGGCGGTCCAGCGCGGCTCGCAAATCTACGGGCAGGGCTGCGCGGCCTGCCACGGTTATCAGGACGGCGGCCGCTACGTCTTCCAGGGCCAGTATCTCGGCAAGGTGACGCCGGTCAGCCAGGTCGGCACCGATCCGAACCGGCTCAACTCCTACACCGTCGCCTTCCAAAAGCGGCAGATCGGCGAGATCTTCAAGGGCACGCCCTACGCGTTCAGCCATTTCAAGAAGACCGACGGCTATGCCAACGGCCCGCTGGACGGGCTGTGGCTGCGCGCGCCCTATCTCCATAACGGCTCGGTGCCGACGCTCGCCGATCTGCTCCAGCCGCCGGAGCGGCGCCCGGCCGCCTTCCTGCGCGGTCTCGACGTGATCGACCCTGCGAAGGGCGGTTTCACCGCTCCGGCCTGCACGCCCACGGCAGCGACCGCTCCCAGCGGCGGCATCGCCCAGCTTCGCTACTGTTTCGACACCAAGGTGCGCGGCAACTCCAACAGCGGCCACCTCTACGGCACCGATTTGCCGGCGGCGGCCAAGAACGACCTGCTCGCTTACCTGCTAACCTTCTAGACGGGAGACGGCCCTTGACGGATTCACATTCGACCGCGTCGACGGACAAGGTCCAGCGTCGGCGGGTGACCTATCAGTACATCCTCGGCTTCAACATGATCCTGCACCTCGTCATCGGCCTGGGCTGCATGTTCCTGCCCCATTTCGTCTCCAGCGCCTTCGGCCTTCCGCCGCCGGTGCCCAAGGGCTGGCAGATCGGCTGGGGAGCGACCCTCATCCTTGTCACCGCGCTCTACATTCCGGGTCTTCGCGATCCGATCGGCACCCGCTATCCCAATTGGTGCGGCGTCGGGGGAAGGATCTGGATGGCCACCGTCTGGTTCTTCGTGGGCGGCGGCTTCTTCTGGTTCGGAGTGTTCGACGCCAGCTTCGCCGCGATCATCGCCTTCTTCTACTGGCGCCTGCTGTCAGCCGTCCGCTGACGGCGAGGAACGGGCTCAGGCGTCGATCCGGCTGACCTCTACGACCTCCAGCGCCTCCGGGCGGCCGGCGAAGTCGACGACGTCACCGACGCCGGCGCCGATCAGTGCTCGGGCGAGCGGCGCGGAGAAGGATATCCGGCCCGCGCCCGGTTCGGCTTCGTCGTCGCCGACGATGTCGATGCAGCGGATCGTGCCGTCTTGACGAAAGGTCACTCGCGAGCCGAAGCCGACTTCGTCCTCGGGCGGCGGCGGTGCGAGCTGCGCGGTCGCCTGGCGGGTATTCCAATAGCGCAGGGCGCGCCTGGCCTCCTCCAGCTCGCGCTCGCCCGGTTCGGCGGCGATCGACGCTTCGAGCTCGGCCACGCGGGCGCGGATCCGGGCGAGCCCGCGTTCGGTGACGAGATTGGGGCCGACCGGGATCGGAAGCTCGAACCTCGGCTCCTTATGCTCTTCATCGCTGTCGCGGCGGAAGGCGACGCTCACGGTCAATCTCCTCGGTTCCAGTGACGACGAACGCGAGTGTCGGCGGCTTCGTTGCGCTTGTCCATCGATCGTCTATGGGGCGGCGATGATACCGC
>DASVPM010000378.1:0-10000 GCA_036382815.1 Allosphingosinicella sp. | reverse complement strand
CAGCGACGAATCCTTGAGCGATCCGATCCTTACCGCCAGGTCGAAGCCGCCCGCCGCGAGGTCCACCGCCCGGTCGCCGAACGAGATGTCGAGCTCGATCCGCGGATTGGCCTCGGCGAACTCGGCCAGGGCGGGCGCCAGATGCTCAATCCCGAAGGACAAGGGCGCCGACAGCCGAATCGGCCCCGCCACCTGGGTCACCGCGTCCGCAACGACCTCCTCGGCCGCCTCGAGATCGGCGAGGATGTTGGATGCGCGCTCGAAATAGGCCTGGCCGACCTCGGTCGGCTGGGCCCCTTGCGCCGTCCGGGTCAGAAGCCTCGCGCCCAATTGCTCCTCGAGCCGCGCGACGCGCCGGCTGAGGATGGACTTCGACATCCCCATCCTCTCGCCGGCCCGGCTGAAGGCGCCGGTCTCGACCACCCGGACGAAGGCGAGGACATCGAGGAGGTCGGTCGAGGAGCGTTCCATAATCTGCAACACCATAATGCACTGAGCGCAGCTACAAGCAACGCTGCTACCGGCCTATATGTCTCCATGCAAGCTCAGGAGGCATTCATGACCAACGTTCTCATCATCGACAGCGCCGCTACCGGAGAAGCGTCCGTCACCCGGCGGCTGACCGGTGAGCTGGAGGCGGTCCTGCGCGGCCGCGGCCCGGTCCGGATCGTCCATCGCGACGTCGGCACCCGGACCATTCCGCACCTCACGGCCGAGACGACCCCCGCGATCCGGGGAGCCGAGGCCGAGACGGACGCCGCCCGCGACGCCATCGCCCTGTCCGACGAGTTGATCGCGGAGCTCAAGGCCGCCGACCTGATCGTCATCGGCGCGCCGATGTACAATTTCGGAATCCCCTCGACGCTGAAGACCTGGTTCGACCACGTCCTGCGCGCCGGGATCACCTTCCGCTATTCGGAATCCGGCCCCGAGGGCCTGCTCAACGACAAGAGGACGATCGTCATCGAGAGCCGGGCCGGCCTCTACAGCGAAGGTCCGTCGGCGGCGATGGACAGCCAGGAACCGCATCTGCGCACCCTGCTCGCCTTCATGGGGCTGGACGACGCGACCTTTGTCCGGGTCGAGAAGCTCGCCTTCGGACCCGACCAGGCCGCCGCTTCGATCGCCCAGGCGCTCGATGCGCTCCGCGGCCTCGCCGCCGAGGAATTGCCGCTGGCGGCCTGAGGCCGCCGCGCATCCCGTCCGCCCGGCGCAGCCCCTCCTGGCGGCGGGCGGACGGGTCACCATATCGAACTCAGGGAGAACCGAGATGAAGCTCTACTACGCCCCCGCCGCCTGCTCGCAGGCCGCCCACATCGTCGCCCGCGAGGCCGGCCTCGATATCGAGCTGGCCAAGGTGAACTTTCCGGACAAGGTCACCGACGGCGGCGAGAAGCTGACCGACGTCAACCCGAAGGGCGCCGTTCCGACGCTCCGGCTGGACGATGGCGAGGTGCTCACCGAAAATGCCGTGATCCTCCAGTATCTGGCGGACCGCGCGGCCGGCTCGGAGCTCGCCCTCCCCGTCTCGGGGATCGAGCGCTACCGGCTGCTCGAATGGCTGAACTTCATCGCCACCGAGCTTCACAAGGGCTTCGGCCCGCTGTGGAATCCGGCGACGCCCGACAGCTTCAAGGACGCCACCCGCGAGGCGCTCGGCAAGAAGTTCGACTATCTCCAGGAGAAGATCGGCGAAGGTCCCTATATTCTCGGCGCCCGCTTCTCGATCCTCGACGCCTATGCGTTCGCGGTCCTGAACTGGTCGAAGATGCACGCGATCGATATCGCCCGCTGGCCCGGCCTCGCGGCCTATCTGGAGCGGGTCGCGGCGAGGCCTGCGGTCCAGGCGACCCTGCGCGCCGAAGGTTTGATCTGACTAAAATCCTCCCCGGCATTTGCCGGCGAGGGGGACCGCCCGAAGGGCGGTGGAGGGGTTCTTCCAGCCCCGAAGAACCCCTCCACCATGCTCCGCATGGTCCCCCTCCCCCGGAAGTCCGGGGGAGGAAATTCCAAGGAGACCCATCATGATCGACATCCGCCCCTTCGCCACTCTCGGCCACGCCGACCATGGCTGGCTCAACGCCCGCCATCATTTCTCCTTCGCCGATTATTACGATCCCGCCCGCACCGAATGGGGCGCGATCCGGGTCTGGAACGACGACGAGATCGCCGCCCGCTCCGGCTTCCCGCCTCATCCCCATTCGGACATGGAGATCATCACCTATGTCCGCGAGGGGGCCATCACCCATCAGGATTCGATGGGCAACAAGGGCCGGACCGCGGCCGGCGACGTCCAGGTGATGTCGGCCGGCACCGGCGTCCGCCATGCCGAATATAATCTCGAGGACGAGAGGACGACGCTGTTCCAGATCTGGGTGCAGACCGACCGGCGCGGCGCCGAGCCCGGCTGGGGCGCGAGGCAGTTCCCGAAGGGCGACCGCGCGGGCAATTTCGTCACCCTGGCGAGCGGCTTCGCGGAGGATTCCGAAGCGCTGAAGATCAATGCCGCCGCCCGGGTCCTGGGGGCCACCCTCAAGGCGGGCGAGACGGCCGAGCTGACCCTCGATCCCGCCCGCCACGTCTATCTCGTCGCCGTCGGCGGGGCGATCGGCGTGAACGGCCGCCGCGCCGAGCCCCGCGACGGAGTCGCGGTGACCGGGGAGGAGAGGCTGACGATCAAGGCAATCGAGGACGCCGAGATCGTCCTGGTGGACGCGCGCTGAGGTTGCATCCTCCCCGCGATTTCGCGGGGAGGGGGACCGCACGAAGTGCGTCGGAGGGGTTCTTCGAGCCTCCAAGAACCCCTCCACCATGCTTCGCATGGTCCCTCTCCCCGGCAATGCCGGGGAGGATTGAGGCCATGTTTGAAGCCGCCCCGCCGGCGTCGCCGCCGGCCGAGCCGAGCTGATCCGCCTCCAACGCGCCGGGGAGATCGAGGACGAGCTACTCCATGATGTGGAGCGGGATCTTGAGCTGGAGGAGCTCGGGATATTGTTCCAGCGGGGGGAATGAGCGGCGCCGGCAGGCATGTCCCCAATGACGCCCGCGGAGATTTGGGGACGCCGAAATTCGTGACAGTGACCATTTTCCGGTCCGCCCCGGCCCTAGACCGGCGCCGGGCGGCGGGCGGTGGCGCGAGTGGAACCCGGCCGGCGGTCCGCGCCCGTCCGGCCCCGTCCCGCGGCCACCTCGTCCCGCAGAAGCGCGAACCTGCGCCGGTCGAGCCCCGAGAGTGCCAGGCTCAGCCGCCGCTTGAACGGGGACACATGGTCGAGCAGCCGAAGCAGCAGGTTGCGGACGAACCGCGCCGGGCCGCTTCGAACGGTCGCGATGCGGGTCAGCTGGGAGGCCAGCGCCAGCGCCTGGCGGGCCGCCGGGCGCCGCACTTCGGCGTAATTCGTCAGCGTCGAGTCGGGCGCTCCGTCGCGGATCACCCGGGTCAGGGCGTCGCCGAGCACGATGGCGTCGACGAGACCCGTATTCATGCCTTGCCCGCCGGCCGGGCTGTGGACGTGCGCCGCGTCGCCCATCAGCAGGAACGGCCCCTCGCGATAACGGTCGGCCAGCCGATGATGGACCCGGAAGCGCGACGACCAGAGGATCCCGGTGACCCGCGCCGGGGCCGTTGCCGGGCCGCGGGCGTCGAGGAGGCGCTGGATGTCGCGGAGGGAGGGAGCTGCCGGCGCGTCGTCCACGGTCGCGACGACCCGGAACGACCCGCCGGGAAGCGGGGCGACGACCACCAGGCCCGCCGGGGAGAAGAACAACGAGACCTCGTCCACCCCCAGCGGCCAATCCATCTCGACGTCGGCGAGGACGAAGGATTCGCCATAGGCCTCGCCCCGGAAGGCGATCCCGGCCGACTCGCGGACGACGCTGTGCATTCCGTCGGCGCCGACGACATAGCGCGCCCGGACCGTCTGCTCGCCGCGCCCGGTCCTGACCTGGACGGCGGCGCCGCTTTCTCCGCCGACGGCGCCGAAGGCCGCCACGCCGCGATGCACCTTGCCGCCCAGCTCCGCGAGACGCTCCTGGAGGACCGTCTCGGTCGTCACCTGCGGGATCATGAGGATATGGCGAAACTCGGAAGGCAGCTGCTCGAACGCGACGCCGAGCAACGCGCGGTCGCGGTCGCGGACGGTGAAGCTCGACGCGAACAGGCCTTCGGCCGCCAGCGGCTCGGCGATTCCGATCGAGCCCAGCATCTCCATCGTATGGGCATGGATGACCGCCGCGCGCGAGCTGTTCTGCCCCTCCGCCAGGGCGTCGATCAGAAGATGAGCGACTCCTTCCTGCTGAAGCTTGACCGCAAGCGCGAGGCCGGTGGGTCCGGCGCCCACGATGAGAACGTCGGTGTGGGTGGGCAACATCGTCTTCGCTCCTTTTTTGCCAACGGGCGTTGACTAAAACCCCCGCTTGCATTTGTCAACAGGTGTTGGCAAATACGTGGGATGACGAGTCCGAGGCGAAGCACGCCCAAATCGATCAGGACCCGCGAGGCGATCGCGGCGGCCGCCCGCGAATTGTTCGCGATCAGGGGTTTCGACCGGACGACGGTGCGGGAGATCGCCGCCCGCGCCGAAATCGATCCATCGATGATCATCCGCTATTTCGGAAGCAAGGAGGCCCTCTTCGCGCAGGTCGCCGTGCCCGATCTGAAGATGCCTGATCTCACCGATTCGGACCCCCGGTCGATCGGCGAGGCGCTGGTGCGGCATTTCCTCGAGCAATGGGAAGCCGAGGGGAGCGGCGGCGGCTTGCCGGTCCTGCTCCGCTCGGCCGCGTCCAACCCGGAGGCGGCGCAGCGGCTTCGCGACGTCTTCCGCGCCCAGGTCTTCCCGGCCGTCGCCAGGCTCGGACCGCCCGAGACCGCGGCGATCCGGGCCGGCCTGGTGTCGAGCCAGCTGCTCGGCCTGGCGATGACCCGTTACGTGCTGTGCCTGCCGCCCGTCGTCGCCATGACCCGCGACATGATCGTCCGCGCAGTCGGCGAAACGGTCCGGCGCTATGCGAGCGGGACTTGGGCCGACGCCTGAGCTGGAATGCGCGAAGACTCAGGCAGGAGGCGGAGGCGCCACGCCGCCCCTCGTCGAGGCGGTTTCGCCACCGGTTCCCGGTGCCTGAGCCGACGACGCCGCTGGAGACTCTCTAAAAGACCTTGCGAAGGCTGATGGTCACGAGCCGGCCGAGCGGGTCGAGATAGGCCGGCTGGTAGCTGAACGGAACGGCTCCCGTCCCGTCCCGAACGCGCGGGCGGCTGTTGAGCAGGTTGGTGATTCCCAGGCTGATCCGGGCCCGCTTCAGCCATTGCGGAGCCTGCTCTCCTCCGAACCGGTCCTCGAGGTTCGCGAACAGGTTGACGTTGACCGTGGCCAGACTGGAAAAGGTCAGGTCGCCGGACCCGGCGGCGGGGCCGGCGGGCAGGCCGCGCACGGTCGTTCCGCTTTGCCAGTTGACCTGGAGCCGCGCTCCCAGCCCGCTCTTGAAGGCCGTGGCCTGGAAAGCGAGCTCCTGGCTGGGCCTGCCGCCGCGGTTGTCGACCGCCGAGCCGTTCAGCAGGTCCAGGACAGGCCCGCCTTCGCGGACCAGTATCTCGTCCACCAGATTGATCTTGTGATGCAGGCTGAGCGTCAGGCGGCTCGACGCGTTCTCGGCTTCCCTCGCTGCCGCGCTTCCGGGCGCCGACTTGATGATTATGGCTCCGGGTGGAAGCGCGCTGCGCAGATCGGCCCCGCCTGAAACGACCCGGTCCCTCGGGCTCTGCATATGGGCCGGGACCCGCCCGAGCGGTCTCGTGAAGTTGACCCCCCACCGCAGCTGTGCCTGATCGGACCGCTCGAAGTTGAGTGGCCTGCTGTCGATCCTCAGGAGTCGGCCGGCGGAGTCGCGTTCGAACCGACCGGGAAATGCCGCCTCGATCTCGGGCGTGGCGACCGGAAAGGGAGCGATGGGGTCCTCGACCCTGGCCCGGATGTAGTCGACGTTGAACGTCACGTCGGCCTTGGAAAACGGCTTGGCGTTGAGCCCGAGCTTGACGACGTGCCGGTCGTCCGAACGGAGATCCGGATTGCCGCCGAAGATCCGCGTGATGTCGACGGCCTCCCGCCGCGTGAAATCGAAGGTGCGGACGTTGGGCGTCGCCACGAGCGGCGCTCCGAGCTGCTCCGGCGTTGGTGCGCCTTCCTCGTCGGTGACCGATGCGATGAAATTGACGGCTTCGACCGGTGACCAGACGAGACCGTAGCCGAATGTCCGCAATGTGCCGAAATCCGAAAGTTCGTCGAACGCCACGTTCATATTCGCGGTGAGGTTGCCCAGCCAAGGCAGGCTTTCCCCGCGCCGGCTGGCGATCGGCAGGTCGAAATTGGCCTGAAATCCGACGGCGTCTCGGGACAGGTCGGTGCTTTGCTCGACGCCGCTCCGCAGCGACCTGCTTCGAAAGTCGCGGGTTTCGCCCCGCGCGCGCAGGCTGGTCGCGAACGGACCGGCCGGCAGGTCGAGAAAAGTGCCGCTCACGACGAGCTCGGCGTTGGCGAGCGTGTCCACCGATCGCGCCGAGTCCGGCGCCCCGGAGGCCCCGTCGGTCTCGGTGGACGTCCTGACGCTCGTCCGGTCGTAATTGGCGGTGAGGGACCAGGGCCACTTCCCCAAGAGCCCGCCGAGCGCCGTCCCGAGATGCGCGATCCGCGTGTCGGCATCGCGGGTC
This sequence comes from Allosphingosinicella sp., assembly GCA_036382815.1. Lineage (GTDB taxonomy): Bacteria > Pseudomonadota > Alphaproteobacteria > Sphingomonadales > Sphingomonadaceae > Allosphingosinicella. Next base: position 3,294 of record DASVPM010000378.1, on the reverse strand, counting down.
AGCGGCCCGCGCACGCTCAGCCCTAACAGACTATCGCTGTCATTCGCCTCGAAGCGCCCGTTCAGGGTCGACGACACGCCCTTCAGCCATTCGCCGCTCACCGTTCCGTTGAGCGCAAGCCGCTCGGTCGCCGGAAGCAGGGTCCGGAAACGCCCCGGCGCCGCGCTCGGCGCCGATGGCGTCAGACCCCGCTCGCTTTCCAGCAGGAATCCCGACCGGCTGTAATCCAGGTCGAAATTGATCCTCGTATCCCCGGAGATTCGAAGGACGTTTGCATCGGCCGCCGCCGTGTCCTGGCCTCCCTCGGTCGCGACTGCATAGCTGGCCTGGACGACGCGCGAGCTGAACCGCGCGAAAGTGACGATGTTCACGACCTTCTGGTCGGCCCGGTATCCGTATTTGAGTGCAAGCTCCTCGGGGAACAGCTCCATCCGCTCGATCGCCTCGGTCGGGATCCGGGCGATCTCGGTGAAGCTCGACACGCGCTTCCCGTTCAAAAGCACGACCGGGCCTTTGTCCTCCCGGCCGCGGCCGCTGCTCACCTGGGGCGAGAGCGCCTGGAGAAGCTCCCCGATATTGTTTGCGCCATAGGCCCTGATGTCGAGCGGATCGAAGGTCTGCGCCGGCGGGATGTCCCCGATCACCGATCCGCGCGGCCGTTGGCCGGTGACGACGATCTCGTCCTTGCCGCCCGGCCGCCGGGGCGCCTTTTGTGGCGGCGGCCTCCGGTCGGGGGCCGGGGGCAGCGCGTCCTTGAGCCGCTCCCTCAACTCCCGCTGCCGTTCGGGCGAAAGCGGTTCGCCGTCCGGCCCCACGAACTCCACCTCCGGCGGCGAAGCGTCTTCGGAGAGACCGGTTCGATCCGGACCCGCCTGCGCGGGCGCCGCGGCGCCCGCCTCCGGCGCGGGCTTGACGGGCGCCGTCGGCTTTGCCGTTTCCTGGGCCTGCGCCGTCCCCGCAAGCAAGGTTGCGACGATTGCGGTTCCGAACCTCGTCCCGATCACCGCCGCCCGTGCGGGCCGGCACCGTCCCCGCCGCATCAGCTCGATTTCTCCGAACCTTTGTGCTCGCGCGTCGCGTCATAAGCCGAATTCGTCAGGACGAAGGCCGCGATTTGCGAATCGAGGCCCCCCAGTCCCTTCGTGCCGGCACCCGGCACGTTGGCGAGCAGCCATCGGTCGAGCGGGACGCGCTCATTCGCCTGTTGCGCCAGACGGCGGATGATCCGCTCGTCACCGGTGCGCTCGATCAGGAAATCGAGCAGCGCGCGCAGGGTCGCGTAGAAGGCCGGAGTATCGCCCGAGCGCGGCGGCTGCCCCCCCGGCCTGCTTTGGGCGCCCGTGGCGGACGGGCGGACGCTCCACTCCGGATGGGTCATCGACAGCAGCCGCGCCAGGGGAAGCAGGGCACCGCGCTCGGCATGGCGCCGCGCGTCGGAACGCCGCTCCCGCACGCCGCCGGCATCCTCGAAGGCGATCGCCGCCATCTCGTCGAGCCAGTCGGGTGCGCCGCCGCCATATTCGTCGTTGCCCGTCGCCGGCGCCAGGTAACGAATGAACAGGCTGTGGCCGATCTCATGGGGAAGGATCTGCGACGGAAGGCGCCGCTCGCCCGCGGCGATTCGCGGAAAGCGCCAGCGAAAAACGAAAGCGCAGCCGCCGGGCGCCGGCGGAGTCCCCGATGAGTCTTCCGCGATCAGGAACGGCGGCGGCTCCAGGCCCAGGAAGCGCCGGGCCGCGGCCCGCGCCACCATTCCTCCCGCGATCGCGTCTTCGGCGTCCGCCGCGGTCGGGGCGATCGTCCCGCCAAACGGGGCGGCCCGCGCGACCATGTCGCCGGGAGGATCGGGAGGGCAGCTCCCGGCGCCGCCCGCCAGGGCCGCAAGCAGGAGGGCGAGCCCTTTCATCGAGGTGCCGATCGATGGGCCTGCGACGGCCCGGTCACGTCCACCGCGTCTTGCTCAGGAAGCGCGGGTGAGCGCCAGAGGCACCGCCATTTCCCCGAACTTGCCCTCCCCGTTCAGAGCCTTCCCCTTCGCGTCGATCTTGACCGTGAAGCTGGACGGCGGCTTCGACGGGAAGCTGAACCGCAGGGCGCCGTCGGCAAATGTGACATTCTGCAGGACCACCCACTTGCCGTATTTCTCCGACTGGTAGCGGCCGGTCCAGCCCGTCCCGGCCTGAGTGAATTCGAACGTGAAGTTGGTGCCGAGGAAAGGGCCCTTCCAGGTTCCGGCAATGGAAGGCGCGGGCGCGGCGACCGCGACGGAAACCGGACCGAGCGCCGCCGTCGAGGCGATTGCTGCGATCCCCAATCTGAACGCCACCGATAGAACTCGCATACCGACTTTCTCCTGAATCGCCCGAATGCGGCTATCCGACGATAGCGGCAGGCATTCGGCTATGTCCGTAGGGCAAGTTGCGCACCATGGCCGCGGGACCCGTCGATCCCGCGACCACAGTCTTCGTCAGAGACGCTTAATACCAACCGTCCCCGACGTAATGGCAATAGTATACGTCATAGGCTCCGTCTTCCATGATGACAGTGCCCTCGTAATGACAGTGGGAAGTGTTCGGCGCCTTCGTCTGAGCGTTTACCACGGCGGCAGGGGCGGCGGTCGAAGCGAGCGCACAAGCGGCGGCGAGTGCCATTTTGAGAATCTTCATGACTGAGTCTCCTGGCTTTAAGTTGAAGCACATGAAGTCAGCGCTGACGATCCAATGCTAGAGATGATTCCCGGCGAGTCAATATTGTTTGTCTTTTCGGGGTAGCTGGGGGATAATTAATATCCGGAATGGACATACCGGTTTGGTTCGCCCGCTTACTGTCACACCCGGGTCTCGCGGCCGGGATATAGCTGCGGGCACACCGCGCCGAGGCGGCCGGCGGCTTCCTCCATCGCGGCCCGATCGCGGCGAGCAGCGGCTCGGCAGTGGGTTCGCAGGCCGCCCGTGACTTCATGTCCGGCCATTCCCGGCCCGGGCCGCGTCCGGGAAAAGAAGGTTAATGTCCCGTCCACCCTCTTTATGTGGTACTTTCAGCGAGATAGCGCGTTTCCACCGCCATGCCCCATTATTATTTCCACGTCGCCCGGGAGGGCCGCCGGCTCGAGGACGAGGAGGGGCTGAAGCTGCCCGACGCGGAGGCCGCCTGGTATCAGGCGGTGCGCAGCGCGCGCGAGCTGATTCGCGGCGAGCTCGCGCTCGGCACGCGCTGGGACAGCCAGGCGATCGAGATTTGCGACGAGGGCGGCGCGCGGGTCGATCAGGTCGCCCTCGCCGACATCGTCCACTA
>DASVPM010000377.1:0-7151 GCA_036382815.1 Allosphingosinicella sp. | reverse complement strand
CGAGGTGGAACGCTCCGAAGGCGCGCTCGCGGCGACGCGGGCGATCACCGCGCGCGGCGGCCAGCTCATCCTCTTCATGCTGACGGTGCTGCTCGCCGGAATGCTGCTCTCGAACCTGCTCGAGGAGAAATCGAACAAGATCATCGAGGTCCTCGCCGCAGCGCTTCCGATCGACGCCATTTTCGTCGGCAAGCTGGGCGCGATGCTTGCCGTCTCGCTGGTCGGGATCGGAGTCTGGGTGAGTGGAGCGCTCGCCGGCCTCGCCTTCCTTCCGAGCCAGGCGGGCAGCCTGCCCGAACCCGCCGTCGGCTGGCCGCTCTTCATCGTCCTGGTCCTCCTTTACTACAGCGCCAACTACCTGCTCCTCGGGGCGCTTTTCCTCGGCATCGGAAGCCAGGCCAATTCGGTCCGCGAGGTCCAGACCCTGTCCATGCCGGTCACTGTCGGCCAGATGCTGATCTTCCTCCTCGCATCCTTCGCCGTCGGAGCGTTCAACAGCCCGATCGGCCTCGGCGCCGCCATCTTCCCGTTCAGCTCGCCGCTCACCATGGTCGCGAGGGCCGCGCAGACCGCCGAGCTCTGGCCTCATCTGCTGGCGCTCGTCTGGCAGGCTCTGTGGGTGTGGCTGACCGTCGCGCTGGGCGCGCGGCTGTTCCGGAGGAACGTGCTCAAATCGGGTGGCGGCCAGGGCGGCATTTTGAGGCGGCGGAAATCTGCCTGAAATCCTCCCCTGCATTTGCAGGGGAGGGGGACCACCCGAAGGGTGGTGGAGGGGCCTTGCTGTGTCAGCGAGAACCCCTCCACCATGCTTCGCATGGTCCCCCTCCCCGCGAAATCGCGGGGAGGATTTCCTCATTCCGGCGCATCGCCAATCTGCTGGAACAGCTCCAGCTTGATCCCGTCGCAGTCGAGGATCCAGGCGAACTTGCCATATTCCTCGTCCTGCCGGCCGAGGATCTCGATCCCCTTGGCCTCGAGTTCCGCGATCAAGGAGTCGAGATCGTCGACCCTGAGGTTGATCATGAAGGCCGCCTCGCTCGGGGCGAAATAATCGGTCGTCGCCTTGAACGGCGACAGCACGGTATAGCCGTCGGGATCGCCCGCGAACGGGAAGGTCGCGCCCCATTCGCCGCCGATTCCGAGCGTCTCCTTGTACCAGCGCGCCGTCGCTTCCTTGTCCGCGGCCTTGTAGAAGACGCCGCCAAGCCCGGTCACCTTAGCCATAGATCGTCTCCGCCGCTCGTTTCAGCTCCTTCATGACCAGCAGATAGGGGTAGGGGCCGTGGCTGATCCGGGCCACCCCGGCCGCAGCCACGGCCGGCGCCGCGGGAGCGCCGGGGAAGGCCATGAAATTGACCGGCAGCGGCGAGGCCGTGCAGATTTGCGCCAGCTGATAGAGATCGACGAGGCCCGGCACGAAGAAACCGCTCGCGCCGGCTTCCGCATATGCCCGGGCCCGGGCCAGCGCGTCCTCGATGGCGGCTATGTCGTGAGTGGCGGCCTTGGTCTTGAGGAAGATGTCGGTGCGGGCATTGATGAAGAAGTCGGGCCCGACCGCGGCTCGCGCGGCCCGGATCCTCTCGGCCTGCGCCTCGACGGGGTGGAGGCCTTCCCCACCAATCACCTGGTCCTCGAAATTGCAGCCGATCGCGCCGGTTTCGGCCAGCCGCTTCATGTTCGCGGCCACGGCGTCGGGCTCGGCCCCATAGGCCCCTTCGAAGTCGATCGTGACCGGAAGCTCCACCGCCCGCGCGACCCGCGCGGCATTGGCCAGAGCGAGATCGAGCGGCAGCGCCTCGGCGTCCTGGAAGCCGTGCGCGGCGGCGACCGAGGCGCTGCCGGTGGCGATCGCCTTCGCGCCCGCTTCGGCCACCGTCCTCGCGCTGCCCGGATCCCATGCGTTGAACAGGATGACCGGGTTGCCCGGCCGGTGGAGCGCGGCGAAGCGCTCGAATTTTTCTGCCTGCGTCATGGCGCCGGCGATATCATCTCCCGCCGCCGGCGTCATCCGCCCCGCGCTCCCCGGCGAAGGCCGGGGCCCAGTCGGCTGTGAAACTGGGTCCCGGGCCTTCGCCGGGATGCACGGCGCTACCGGGGCGCCCGCCGCGAGCTGACGATCCGCCCCGCGCTGTCCGTTACCACCTCGATCAGCTGCCCGGCCCGGTCGCGCACGGTGCGCACCGTCTGGCCGGCGCCGTTCACCGTCTGCGACACGGCGGTCAGCCCGGAAGCGGCGAGATCGAGCAACTGCCCGTTGCGAAGCGCCGTTCCGGCGATTCCGCCGACCGTCCCCACCGTGTTGTTGGCGACCCCGCCCACCGTGTTCACCGTGTTGTCGACGGTCGAGAGCAATTGCGTCACCATCTGCGGATTGTTGTCGAGCGTCTGCAGGGTGCGTTCGATGATCGCCCGGACGTTGTCGAGCCGGACGACCAGGGTCGCGGTGGCCTGGACGCCTTTGATTCCGATCTTGACCTGGTCGATGCTGGCGTCGGCCCCCGCCGTCAGCTTGAGGAGGTTGGCGAGCCGGGCGTCGAGCGCGATATGGACCTGGAGATTGTTCACCTCGAGGTTGATCTCGTCGACCGAGAGGTTGGGGATGTCGAGCAGGACGTCGGGCTGGTCCTGGCCCTGCGAGACCGCCTGGGCGAGCGCCGTCGACTGAGCCCCCGCGCGCTGTGGGGTGGCCCGGCGATCCTGGCGGTCCTGGGCGGCGGCGGGCGAAGCGGCGACGGCGAGCGCGGCGGCGGCCGCGAGCAACGGATAAAGACGCATGATGAACTGACTCCCTGTTACGGGCAGCGAAACGTTACTGCGGCGTGCCGGTTTCAGCCCCTGCGTCTATTTTGACGCCTGCCTGGACGGAAGCCTCGGCGTGGACGTCCACGGTGACGTTCCGAAGCTCGGTACGCCCTTCCGCTTTGGGCTCGACCTTGACGTCGACCCGGTTGCCCGGGCCGTCGCCACGCACCTCCAGGCTGGCCTCCCCCTTGCGTTCGATGGAAACGGACCGGGCGCGCAGGGAGAGGTTGAGCTCGATGTCGGGCGCTTGCGGCGGAACGGCCGACTGGGCGAGGAGAAGCCAGATCATAAGGCGGGATTCCGGGAGCTTGACGCCGGACGCGCGAGCTGAAAGCCTGTCGTCTCGGGGCGGGGGGAAGGAATGGTTGCGAGCATCGGGGTTCAAACGCCGGCGGGCGGCAATCGGTTCTACGCGCCTGCGCCGGGTTCGGTCCGATGATCGTCGGGATCGACCTCGGGACGACCAACAGCGCGATCGGCATCTGGAAGGACGGCGAGGCGCGGTTGGTTCCCAACAGCCTGGGCGACCTTCTCACCCCTTCGGCGGTCGGACTGGGCGACGACGGCGCACTGCTTGTCGGAATGGCCGCGCGCGATCGTCAGTCGACCCATCCCACGCTCACCGCGACCGCCTTCAAGCGCCTGATGGGGACCCAGCAGAAGGTCCGGCTGGGCCGGACCGAATATTCGCCCGAGGACCTTTCCGCGCTGGTGCTTCGGAGCCTCAAGGCCGACGCGGAGGCGAGCCTGGGCGAACCCGTCGAAAGCGCGATCGTCACCGTCCCGGCCTATTTCAACGACCGCCAGCGAAAGGCCACCCGCCGCGGCGGCGAGCTCGCCGGCCTGCGCGTCGACCGGCTGATCAACGAGCCCACCGCGGCCGCACTCGCGCACGGAATCCACGATCGCGGGGATCGCCCGCCCTTCCTCGTCTTCGACCTCGGCGGAGGCACGTTCGACGTCTCGATCGTCGAGATTTTCGAAGGGATCATCGAGGTCCGGGCCTCGGCCGGGGACAATCGCCTCGGCGGCGAGGATTTCAACGATGCCCTTGTCGAGCTGGTCCGGCCCCGTCTGGGCGCGGCGAGCCTGATCGACAGCCGGCTGCGCGAGCTTCTGCGCGCCGCCGCCGAACGCACGCGCCGGGCTCTGACCGACCGGGAAAGCGCCGCCTTCGAGGTCGTGTGGGAAGGCGAGGCCTATTCGACCGAGGTCGGCGCGGCCGAGTTCGAGGCGGCCTCGGCGCCGCTGCTCGCCCGGCTTCGCGACCCGGTCCTTCGGTCGCTTCGCGACAGCGACATGCGGATCGAGGAACTGGGCGAGATCGTGCTGGTGGGCGGCGCCACGCGGATGCCCGCGGTGCGCCGGACCGTCACCCGGATGTTCGGCCGCTTTCCCGCCGGATCGATCAATCCAGACCATGCCGTCGCGCTGGGCGCGGCGGTCCAGGCCGGGCTCAAGGCGCGCGACGCCGCGCTCGAGGAGATCAGGCTCACCGACGTCTGTCCATTCACCCTCGGCGTCGACTGCCTCGAATATGACGGCCGCGGCGGTTTCCGGGCCGGGGTCTTCTCGCCGATCATCGAGCGCAACACCGTCATCCCGGCCAGCCGGGTGAGGCGCTATTCGACGGTCAGCGACTTCCAGCCGATGGTCGAATTCGGGATCTATCAGGGCGAATCGCGGCAGGTCGCCGCCAACGTGAAGCTCGGCAGCCTGCGGATGGACGTGCCGCGCCAGCCGGCCGGCCACGTCGCGGTCGACTGCCGGTTCAGCTACGACGTGAGCGGCATCCTCGAGATCGACGTCACCGTTCCCGGGACCGACATAGCCAAGCAGATCATGATCTGCGACGACGACGCGGCGCCTTCCGCGGAGGAAGTGGAGGCGCGACGCAAGGTCCTCGCGTCCCTCAAGGTGCATCCGCGCGAGCAGGCCGCCAATGCCGCGGCCCTGTCCAGGGCCGAGCGCTGCTACGAATCCTTCATCGGCGACCGGCGCGAATATATCGGCCGGCTGGTCGCCGGTTTCGAGGCCGTGCTCGAAGGCCAGGATCCGAAATCGATCGAGCAGTCGCGGCGCCAGCTGGAAATGGAGCTCAACCAGCTGGAAGGGGAGCGCTTCCTGTGACCGCCTTCGGCGTCTGGAAGAGGCTCGATCTCGATCGCACCGACGACGTCGCCGCGATCCGCCGCGCTTATGCGAGGCAGCTCAAGCAGACCGACGTCGAGGCCGACCCCGAGGCGTTCATCGCCCTTCGCGAAGCGCTCGAGCGGGCGCTGGCCTATGCCGCGGACCGCGCCTCCCGCGCCACGGCCGAAAGCGGACTCCGCGACGACACGCCCGCTCCGCCGCCGGCCGGCGAGCTGACCGCGCCGGAAGTCCTGCTCGAAGCAGGCCCGGACGTCGTCGGAATCGAGGCTCCGGCCCCCCAGCGTGTCGATTTCCGGATCGCTCCGGAGGCCGCCGCGGCCGGCGGCGGGAAGGCCGAGGCCGTCGCGGTCCCGGCCGGAGCTGCGTTGCTGGCGGCGCCCGATCTGGCCGAGGCGGATTCTCAGGGCGGCCTCGTCCTCGCCTTCGAAGGCGGCGCCCCGGCCGACGAGCATGCGCTTCGCGACCTGCGCTTCCAGCGGCTTCGACTGCTCCTGTCCGTGGAGGAGCCGCCTCCCGCGGCGGAGATCCGCCAGGCGGCGGCGGCGATCCTCGCCGATCCGCAAATGACCAACCTCAAATATTCCGCCGAGGTCGAGGCCTGGCTGGCCGATGCGATCTGCGCCTCGAGCCCGCGCTCCGATCCGGTCATCGCCGAGACGGTTCCCTATTTCGGCTGGGACTCGGATTTCGGAAAGCTCGGCCAGCCCGATCAGGTGACGGCGATCGTCGCACGCTGGCGCGGGCTCATGTTCCTCGAACGCGTCTCCCAGCCGGGCCACGAATTCCATGGGGCCTGGAAGGAGCTCACCCGCCTGGACGAGGGCGAGTTCATCTGGAACCGCTGGCTGATCGAGGGCAAGGTGCGAAGCCTGCTGAGCGTGATCCGCGAGAAATTCCCGGCCGCGGAAGGGGGACTGGAGCCTTATCGCGTCGGGCTCTGGGACCGTTACTTCAATCCCAACGCCTATCCCGGCGACCTTCATGAGGGACTCGGCTGGGGATCCATATTCCTGATCATCTTCCCCCCCGCCGCGGTCGCGATCGCTTATTCCAACCACAATTCGGCCCGGTTCCGAACCGGCCTCGTGATCTGGACGGTGCTGTGGACGATCTGGCTCGTGCTGTCCTGGATCTCCGGCGCCTAGAGTCGGTCCTGATGAGGCTGAATCGCTTCCCGGCGAAGGCCGGGATCCAGTCCTTCCGGTGGTGCTGCTGGACCCCGGCCTTCGCCGGGGAACATGGGCTTCAATGTCATCAGGACAGACTCTAGTGGACGAACCGAGCGACGACGTCGCGATAGGACCGGCTGACCTTCACCTGGCTTCCACTCTCCAGCACAAGGAAACACTCCCCGTTGGTGTGCGGCTTCACCTGCCTCACCTGATCCAGATTGACGATGCAGCTCCGGTGAACGCGCTGGAAGCGGCGCGGGTCGAGTCGCTTCTCGAGGTCCTTCATCGTCTCGCGCAGGATGAGCGTGTTGTCGCCGGTGTAGATGCACATGTAATCGCCGGCCGCGTCGATCTTCTCGATCGAGTCGACGTCGACCCGGAAGATCTGGCCGCGGTCCTTGATGTTGATGAGCTTCTCGTAGCGGTTGGAGCTCGGTGCGTCCTCGGCAGCGTTCGAGACCTGGTCGACGGCGTCCGGCGCCACCTCGGCCAGAACCTCCTTCAGCCGTCCCACCTCCTCGGCGCCGCGCTTCTCCGCGAGCCGGTTGCGGACCCGGTCGAGGGTGTCGGCGAGCCTGTCCTCCTCGACCGGCTTCATCAGATAATCGACGGCCTGCGCCTCGAAGGCGCGGATGGCGTGGTCCGAATAAGCGGTGACGAAGACGAAGAGCGGCGGCTCCACCTCCATCAGCCCCTGGATCACCGAGAAGCCGTCGAAACCGGGCATCTGGATGTCGAGGAAGACGAGGTCCGGCTTGTTGGTCTTGATCGCGCGGATCGCCTCGCGGCCGTTGGAGCAGGTCTCGACGATCTCGACGTCGTCATGCTTTTCCAGGCGCAATTGCAGGCCCTGGATCGCCAAAGGCTCGTCGTCCACGAGAATCGTGCGGATCGTCATTTCGGTTCCTCAGGTGGTTCAAGCTGGTACGGGATTTCGATGGTAACGCGGAAGCCCCCCTTAATGTTCGATTCAGTCTCGAAACGATGGTCGGCGCCATAGGCTTGCGCCAGACGGTCCCGAAT
>DASVPM010000376.1:0-15035 GCA_036382815.1 Allosphingosinicella sp. | reverse complement strand
CCGTCGAGGCGGCGCCCGCACCGGCGCCGGTGGCCAGCGCGACCACGGCGAGGAGCGACTGGGACGATCCGAGCCTGCTCTTCTTCATGCTCTATGCCGGCGGCGTCCTCATGGTCGGTGGCCGCCTGCTCGCCGGTCTGTGGACGCTCCGCCGCTGGACCCGGACCGCCCGCGAGGTCGAAGCGGCCGAGTGGCAGGACGCGCTCGCCCGCGCCGGCGGCCATTCGCTCGGAATCCGTCTTCTCGTCTGCGAGGATTCGAGCTCGCCGCTGAGCTGGGGCCTTAGGCGCCCCGTCATCCTGCTCGACCGCGACACGTTGCGCGCTCCGGAGGAAGCCGACGCCATCCTCGCCCATGAGGTGGCGCACGTCGCCCGCCGCGACTGGCCGTCGCTGATCCTGTCGCGGCTGGCGGTCGCGCTCTTCTGGTTCAACCCGCTGGTGTGGAGGCTGGACCGCGAGGTCGCGCAGCAGGCCGAGGAGGCTGCCGACAGCGATGCGGCCGCGACGGTCGAGCCGGCGCGCTACGCGCAGACCCTGCTCGACTGGGCCCGGCTGAGCGGCGTGTCCACTCTTCCCGCCAACGCCATCGCCGCCGGCGAGCCGGGCCTGTCGCGCCGGGTGAAGGCGATCCTCGACGGCCGGGTCGCCCGCCGCTCCGGCTCGGCCTGGGCGATCGCGGCGATGCTCGGCTGCGCCGCCTTCGCAGCCCCGGTCGCGGCCCTGGAATTCGTTCCCGAGGTTCTCGAGGCTCCGCTCGCTCCGCCGGCTCCGCCCGCTCCGCCCGCTCCGCTGGCCCAGGCTGCCGCGCTGGCTCCGCTGGCCCGGCTTGCCCCGCTCGCAGCCGCGCCCTCCGTCCCCCCGGCTCCGGGGACGACGCCGGCCCCCCGGCGCCGGCGGCGCCGCCGAAGGTGACCGTCGTCGGCCCGGGCCCGATGCCGCCGGGGCTGCCCGCCGCTCTCGCCGCCGCGATGCAGGCCAGCGCCCGCGCCCCGCGTCCGCCGCGCGCGCCCCGTGCTCCTTACGTGGACGGAGCGCTGATCGAAGCCGAAGTGGCGCGCGCCGTTGCAGAGGCGATGCGCTCCGTCGATATCGCCGCCGTGTCGAGCCAGGCCGCGGGCGAAGCCGCCGCGGCGGTCGTCGCGGCGATGAAGCACGGCGCCATCGGCATGGAGACCGGCGCTCGAAGCATGGAGCTGAGTGCCGCCCGGATGCTGGCGGAGGCGGATCGGTTCAGGAACAGGGATTTTCGCGAGGCGGAAATCCGTCGCCAGGCCGCCCGCGGCGAGCACGTCACCCACGAGGATCTGCTCAAGGCGGCGGAGGAGATGGAGGACGGCGCCAGGGAGATGCGCGAAGGCGCGAAGGAAATGCGCGAAGCCGCTGCCGACATGCGCAAGGGCAAGCACGACTGATCTCGTCCTCCCTGTGCCGAAGGCGTGGGGAGGGGGACCACCCAGGGTGGCGGAGGGGCGGAAAGCGCGAGCCTCCGAGGCGCCCGCGGGGACCTCTGCAGCATGCGCCGATAACCCCTCCACGAGGTTTCGTCTGCTCCCCCTCCCCATCCGGCGGTGGGGAGGATAAGGAGGGCGCGATGTATCCGCGCCTCCTCGCCGCTTTCGCCCTGATATTGTCGAGTTGCGCTTCCGCCCGCCCGGCCCCCGCCTACGACACGGTGATCCGCGGCGGAACGATCTACGACGGCAGCGGCAATGCCCCCTATGCCGGCGACGTCGCCCTCAAGAGCGACCGCATCGCCGCGATCGCGCCGCGCGTAGCCGGCCGCGGTAAAATCGAGGTCGACGCGCGCGGCCTCGCCGTCGCTCCCGGCTTCATCAACATGCTGAGCTGGGCCGCGGAGCCGCTGATCCGCGACGGCAAGGCGCAGAGCGACGTGCGCCAGGGGGTTACGCTCGAGGTTATGGGCGAAGGTTGGTCGATGGGGCCGTTCAGCCCGGTCCAGAAGGCCGAGGCGCTCGCCGAGCAGACCGTCACCCGTTACCCGATCGGCTGGACCACGCTGGGCGAGTTCCTCCAGTTCCTCGAGAGGAAGGGAGTCAGCGTCAACGTCGCCTCGATGGTGGGTGCCTCGACGATCCGGGTCCACGAGCTCGGCCGAAACGACGTCGATCCGTCGCCCGAGCAGCTCGGCCGGATGCGCGCCCTCGTCCGGCAGGCGATGGACGAGGGGGCGATGGGGCTCGGCTCATCGCTCATCTACGTTCCGGCCGTCTATGCCGAGACGGACGAGCTGGTCGCCTTGGCGAGCGAGGCCGGGCGCTGCGGCGGCATGTACGTCAGCCACATGCGAAGCGAGAGCAGCCGGCTCCTCGAAGCGATCGACGAGCTGGTCGAGATCGGCCGTCGTTCGGGCGCGCGCGCCGAAATCTACCATCTCAAGGCGGCCGGCCGCTCCAACTGGCCGCTGATGGACACTGCGCTCGCCCGGATCGAAGCGGCCCGGGCGGCCGGGGTGCCCGTCTCGGCCAACATGTATCTCTACGACGCGTCCGGCACCGGCCTCGATTCGACCCTGCCATTGTGGGTCCGGGAGGGCGGTCCGCAGGCGCTTCAGGCCCGGCTCGAGGACCCAGCGGTGCGCGCCCGGGTCGTCGCGGATATGCGGGGCGGCACGCGCGACTGGACGACGGTCCAGCCCGTCGGCTTCGTCAACCCGGCGCTCCGTATCTACGCCGGCAAGCGCCTGCCCGAGATCGCGGCCCTTCGCGGCAAAAGCGTCGAGGAGACGGCGGTCGACCTGGTCTTCGAGGACTCAAGCCAGGTCGTCACCATCTTCCACTCCATCTCCGAGGAGAATCTGCACAAGGTGCTGGCTCGGCCCTGGGTGAGCTTCGGTTCCGACGCGGCGGCGATCGCCGCCGAGCCGCCTTTCACGGACAAGGAGGTCCACCCGCGGACCTACGGCAATTTCGCCCGGCTGCTCGGCCGCTACGTGCGCGAGCAGAAGGCTTTGACCCTGGCGGAGGCGGTGAGGCGGCTGACCTCGCTTCCCGCCGACAACCTGCGCATCGCGGATCGCGGCCGGCTGAAGCCAGGCTCCTATGCCGATCTGGCAATCTTCGACCCCGCGAAGATCGCCGACCGCGCCACGTATGAACGCCCGCATCAATATGCGGTCGGGATGCGCCACGTCTTCGTCAACGGGGTTCAGGTTTTGCGCGACGGCGAGCATACGGGGGCGGCGCCGGGACGCTTCGTGCGCGGGCCCGGCTGGAGGAAATGCAAATGATGAGAGCGAGCCGCGACGTGAATCCTCCCCGCGATTTCGCGGGGAGGGGGACCAGGCGAAGCCTGGTGGAGGGGTTCTTGTCGACTCCGCAGAACCCCTCCACCGCGCTTCGCGCGGTCCCCCTCCCCCGGAAAGCCGGGGGAGGAATTGCGGGGGCGACGACGCTCGCCCTTCTCCTCGCGGCGTGCGCGACCACTCCGTCGGGACAGTCCTACGATACCGTCATCCGCGGCGGCACCATCTATGACGGAAGCGGCAAGGCGCCCTACACGGGCGACGTCGGCCTTCGCGGCGACAAGATCGCCTTCGTCGGCCCCAGGCTCGACGGCGGCGCCCGCACCGAGATCGACGCCACCGGCCTCGCCGTGGCGCCCGGCTTCATCAACATGCTGAGCTGGGCGAACGAGACCCTCATCGCCGATCCGAAGGGACAGAGCGACATCCGCCAGGGCGTGACCCTCGAAGTGATGGGGGAAGGGGATTCCATGGGCCCTATGTCCGACGAGATGAAGCGGCTCGAAACCCAGCGCCAGGGCGACATCCGCTATGCGATCGAGTGGACGAGCTTCGGCGATTACCTCTCCTTCATGGAGAAGAAGGGTATCTCGCCGAACATCGCCAGCTTCGTCGGAGCCACGACGGTGCGGGTGCACGAACTCGGCGAGGGCGACGTCGATCCGACGCCGGCCCAGCTCAACCGGATGCGGGCGCTGGTGCGCGAGGCGATGAACGAAGGCGCGATGGGCGTCGGCTCCTCGCTCATCTACGCGCCCGCCTTCTTCGCGGAGACACCGGAGCTGATCGCTCTCGCCCGCGAGGCCGGTAAATGCGGAGGCATGTATATCAGCCACATAAGGGACGAAGGTCCCAAATTGCTGGAGGCGATAGACGAGCTGGTGACGATTTCACGGGAATCGGGCGCTCCGGCGGAAATCTACCATTTCAAGCAATCGGGAAGGCCGAACTGGGGCAAGATCGACGCGGCCATCGCCCGGGTCGAGGCGGCGCGGGCGCGCGGGCTTCGCATCACCGCCGACATGTACACTTACCCGGCCAGTTCGACCGGGCTCGACGCATCCATGCCGCTCTGGGTCCAGGAAGGCGGGATCGAGGCCTGGGTAACGCGGCTCAAGGACCCGGCGCAGCGCGCCCGGGTGCTCGCCGAGATGCGATCGGGCGAGTCCGAGGACAGCGCGCTGGTCGTCAACGAGCCCTCGAAGGTGCTCCTCCTCGGCTTCAAGAACCCGGCCCTCAAGCCGCTCACCGGCAAGACCCTGGAGGAGGTCGCCCGCGAGCGCGGCAAGACCGCCGAGGAGACCGCCGCCGACCTCATCGTCGAGGACAACAGCAGGATCCAGGTCGCCTATTTCTCGATGAGCGAAGACAATGTCAGGCGCGAGGTGGCGCTGCCGTGGATGAGCTTCGGCTCGGACGCTTCGGCCCAGGCGCCCGAAGGCGTGTTCCTGAAATCCTCCACGCACCCGCGCGCCTACGGCAATTTCGCGCGGGTTCTCGGCAAGTTCGCCCGCGACGAGAAGGTGGTGACGCTGCAGGACGCGATCCGCCGGATGACCTCAATGCCGGCGGGCAACCTCGGCATCCGGGACCGCGGCGCCCTCAAGGCAGGCTATTTCGCCGACCTCGCCATCTTCGATCCGGCGACGATCCGCGACAACGCAACCTTCCCCAAGCCGCAGCAATATGCGACCGGAATGCGGCACGTCTTCGTCAATGGCGTCCGGGTCCTGAAGGACGGGGAGCATACGGGCGCGACGCCGGGTCGTTTCGTGAAGGGGCCGGGCGCCGGCAAGTGCCCTGCGGCGGGCTGATCGGGCCAGGCTGATCCACTCCGTCATTGCGAGCGAAGCGAAGCAATCCAGCTCCGTGGCTTTGGCGAAGGCCGTGGCTGGATTGCTTCGTCGCTTCGCTCCTCGCGATGACGAAGCTCAGCGCGCCGGAACCACCGAATAGGAATAAGGCACGTAGAGATAGACTTCGGTGAGGCTCGCGCGCGTCCATTCCACGGGCCGGTCGAGCCCGTTGGCCTGGACCGCATAAGCCGGGCCGAGGCGGAGGGCCATCGCCTTGGCGTCGGCGGCCACGAGGTCGACGATCGCCGCCCGGAACTTGTCCGGGCCGACCACCGACAAGGTGAGGTCGCCCGCCTTCTCCATCTCCGCCCGGCCGACGGCGGGAACCGCCTCGACGAAAGCTTCGATCCGTTCGAGCGCGGCCTTGGCGTCCATTCCCGCGGCGAGGCGGGTCTTGACCAGGAAGCTTACCTGCTCGACGTCCTCGCGGTCGTCGTCCTCCGCGATCTCCAGATTGCGGTAATTGGCCAGGGTCAGCGGCTCGACGACGAGCTGGCCGGTGGCGAGCTCGATCCCGCCCCGCTTCCCGGCCAGCTCGATCGCCTTCCTCGCCATCTCGAATATCTCTTCGCGCCGCTTCTTCTCGTCGCGGGTGTCGCCGACGATGGTCACCTGCTGGACGGCGAAATCGGCGACCCGCTTCAGGCCGATCGCGGGCGGGCGATCGACCGTGATCGCGTCCTCCGATCCGAGATTTGGGCGCGAAATCCGCGAGCCCGTCACGATGATCTCGCTTTCGCCGATATTCTGGGCGGCGGCCGGCGAGGCGAGGGCGAGCAGCGGCAGTGCCACGCGCAGCAAGGGAAAGATTCGCAAGTCCGCCTCCTAGCGCCGGGTCGGGACGACGGTGTAGCTGTAGGGGACGTAGAGGAAGACCTCCGTCAGGGTCGCCCGAGTCCACTCCACCGGCCGGTCCAGGCCCCGCGCCTCGACCGCATAGTCCGGGCCGAGCCGGGCGGCGATGGCGCGGGCGTCGGCGGACACGAGGTCGACGATCCGGCCGCGATACTGGTCCGGCCCGACCACCGACAGGGTGAGGCCGCCGGAGGCCGTCATCTGGGCCCGCCCCACCGGCGGCACGGCCTTTACGAACGCCTCGATCCGGTCGAGCGCCGCCTTGGTGTCGCCGGTCGCCGGGAGCCGCGCCTTGACGAGGAAGTTGACCCTGTCCGTGTCCGGCCGCCCGTCGTTGAACAAGGGGAGATTGCGATAATTGGCGAGCGTCAGCGGCTCGACGACGAGCGTGCCCGTCGCGAGATCGACGCCGCGCTGCGCGGCGAGGTCGATCGCGTTCTTCACCATCGCCAATATTTCGTCGCGCCGCTGCGGCATCTCGCGCGTGTCGCCGGCAACCGCGACATATTGGACGGCGAAATCGGCCGTCCGCTTCAGCCCGATCAATGGCATGGACGCATAGTCCCCGCCGACGGAGCTGCGCCGGCTTGCGGTGACGATGACCTCGCTGCTCTCCATGTCCTGAGCGAGTGCCGAAGCCGGGGCCGCAATCAACAGAAGAGCCAAGCAAAGCGCGCGCATCGCAATTCCCCCCTAGACAAGAATGCAAGGGTCCGCGCGCCCGGCCGCGCTGTCAAGCGCGGCCGGGCAACCGAAGCGCCCGCGGAAGGTTGAGGGAGCAGCATCGGGAGCCGCCGCATGAGATTGTCCGCCCTCTTCGTCCTGCTCCTGCTTGCCGCCTGTGCCTCCCCCGGCCCGAAGCGAAGCGCCGACGCGAAGATCGACCCCGTCAGAATGTCGAACATGATCCGGACCCTCGCTTCGGACGAGTTCGAAGGACGCGCGCCGGGGACGCGGGGGGAGGCGAAGACCGTCGCCTATATCGCGGAGCAGTTCCGGCTGGCCGGGCTGGAGCCGGCGGGGGAGAATGGCGGCTGGATGCAGCGCGTGCCGCTGGTTCGCACCCAGCTCGACAAAGCCGGCTCGGTGAGCGTTGCCGCGAAGGGCGGTCCGATGCCGCTCCGAGTCCCCGATGACGTCTATCTCTCGACGGTGCGCGAGACGAATCGGGCGAGGATCGACGGCGCGCCGATGGTGTTCGTCGGTTACGGAGTGACCGCTCCGGAACGGCCGTGGGACGATTTCAAGGGCGCCGACCTCAAAGGCAAGGTCGCCGTTTTCCTGGTCAACGATCCCGATTTCGAGGCGGCCGCGGGCGACCCCGTCGCGGGGCGGTTCGGCGGCCAGGCGATGACCTATTACGGCCGCTGGTCCTACAAGTTCGAGGAGGCGGCCAGGCGCGGGGCGGTCGCCGCCCTGGTCGTCCACGAAACCGCCGGCGCGGGTTATGGCTGGAACACGGTGCAGGCGCCCGGCGGCGAGAATTACAATATCGTTCTCGGGCCCGGAGCGCCGCAGCCGGTGCTCCTCCAGGGCTGGATCCAGCGAAGCGCCACCGAGGCGCTGTTCCGCCGCGCCGGCCTCGATTTCGAAGCGGTGAAACGTCAGGCGCGGACCAGCGACTTCCGCCCCGTCGATCTCGGTGCGCGTTTCTCGGCGGACTTCGCGGTCGAGGCCACCCGCGTCGAGAGCCACAACGTGCTCGGCAAGATCGGCGGGGCGAAGCGGCCGGCCGAGACGATCTGGTTCGCCGGCCACTGGGATGCCTACGGCCTCGGGGCGCCCGACGCGCGGGGCAAGCGGGTTCGGCCGGGTGCCCTCGACGACGCTTCCGGCATAGCCGGCGTGGTCGAGCTCGCCCGGGCCTTCAAGGCGGGGCCGCCGCCGGATCGGACCCTCGTCTTCGCGGCATGGACCGCGGAGGAACGCGGCCTGCTCGGAGCCGAACATTATGCGGTCAATCCGCTCTTCGCGATGGACAAAGCGGTCGCCAACCTCACCCTCGACACCCTTCAGCCCAACGGCCTCGCGCGCGACGTGGTTCTCATCGGCAAGGGCCAGAGCGACCTCGAGGACCGGCTCGCCGCGGCCGCCGCCCGGCAGGGGCGGACGATCACTCCGGACGCCCGGCCCGAACGCGGGCTCTTCTACCGTGCCGACCATTTCGCCTTCGCCAAGCGCGGAGTGCCGGTGGTTCTGCTGATGGCGCTCGGCGGCGGCGTCGACCTGGTGAATGGAGGACGCGAGGCCGGCGACCGCTGGGTCACCGAATTCACCGCCAATTGCTATCACCAGACCTGCGACGAATGGCGCCCCGACCTGGATCTCGCCGGCGCGGCCCAGGACGTCGCCTTGTTCTACGATATCGGCCGGGAGCTCGCCTTCGGCCGCGACTGGCCGCAGTGGAAGGCGGGATCCGAGTTCCGCTCGATCCGCGACCGCACGGCGGCGGCGCGGCGCTGACCGTCGCCCCAGCGAAGGCTGGGGCCCCGTGGGGCGAAGACCGCCGCCGCCTGCCCCCCGGGATGCCAGCCTTCGCTGGCATGACGACGCTCAGCGCGCCGGGGAAGCCGGCGGAAGCTCGTCGAGATAGCGGCCGCTGTTGGCGAACTCCGCCTTGACGGTGGATTGCGGCAGACGGTCATTGACCGGGGGAGGAGGCGTCTCGGTGACGAGCGTCGACTTTCCCGTGGGCATCGGCAACGCGAAGTTCGCGAAGTCCACCGGCGCCGCGAGCACCGGGCGCGCCGACCGGCCGAGATTGATCGGAAGACGCGCCGCCATCACCGTCGCCGGCGAGGGCTCGCGGCCGCGATAGGCCTGGCTGAAGGCGCCGGCTCCGCCCCAGGCGCCGGGCATCCGGTAGAAGATATGGTTGCCGATCACCGTCGCCTTGGCGAGCCGGAAGGCCCAGTCGGGGAGAACCTGGTGGGTGTGATAATTGGTCGAGAGGCCGACCGGGGCATAGACATAGCCGGCCAGCGCCTCGGCGGCGATCCGGCGGGCCCGGGCCCAGTCCGCCCCGAACGGCACGCGTACGAGCGAGCCGTCGCAGGTGAAGGTGAACTGGCAGCCGCCGCCGGCGCGGAGCGGCCCCTGATAGACGACCCCGCAGACGCTGCCCGGAAAGGCCGGATGGCGGACCCGGTTGAGGACGACCTGGGCGACGGCGCGCTGCCCGTCCTCGCTCTCGGAGCGGGCCTCGTAATAGATCGCCTCGGCGAGGCATTGCAGCGAGCGGAACTGGTCCGCGGGGCCCGCGGCGCGAAAGACGGTCGACGGCGCCCGGGGATTGGCCTCGGTCGAGAAGGGGATCGAATCGTTGATCCGGGCCGCTTCAACGGGGGCGACGTCGCGAAGCACCATGGGCTCGGGCTGCGGGGCCCGCGCCGACGGGGAGGCGGCCGCTTCGGCGACGGTGCCGACCGGGGCCGGCGACGCCGCGGCCGGAACGCACGAAGCGGTGACGAGCAGCGCGGCGCCGCACGCAATCTCGCGGCCGCGCCAGCGGAGCGCCTCCTCCAAAGCCTTGAAATATATGGAATCCAGCAAAGCCAAAATCGTCCTCGTCGCCCGTTCGAGTGCCCGCCTAGCTTCCGATAGCTAATAATGTTGCACCAATGCGCCCCCCCATTTCCCGCTGTCCCATCCCGGGACGAAGGCCCCGCGCCGGTTAAGCGGCTGGGATGCTTCTTTTCTTCGGAGCCTATTGGCCGGTGGGGACGTTTGAGGGGCCTTGATCCCTGTGAAGCGGCGGTGTGTATGCGTAAGATCCTGGCGTGCGTTTCGCTGGCGGCCCTGCTGGCCGGCGGCTGCGATTTCGTAAAGACGAGCGGCGGAGCGGGTGGAAGCTCCGGCCAGGTCGTGCAGGTCGATCCCAAGGCGGTGACACCGGCCGATCTCCAGGCGGCGGTCAGCGATCCCCGCGTAAAGAAATTTTACGAAGCCCGGGGTTGGCAGGCCGTCTGGACCGGCGAGCGGGCGAAAGAGCTCACGGCGGCGTTCGACGATGCCGCCCGCCACGCCATCGACGCCAAAACCTATGCCGAGCATGCGACGAAGGGCGCGAGCGCGGCCGAACGGGAGGCCGGCCTCACTCTCGCCGCCATCGAATATGGCCAGGCCCTCGCCACGGGAGCGGTCGATCCGCGCAAATTGTTCGAAGTCTATACCGTGCCGATGGCGAAGGGCGACGTGACCGCGGGCCTGGGCAAGGCGGTGGAGCAGGGCGGGGTGCGGGAGTGGCTGGCGAGCCTCGCTCCGCAGGATGCCGAATACAGGGCCTTGTCGGACGCCTATCTCGCGTACCGCCAGAAGGCGGGCCAGGAGCGCAAGGCCGTGATCGCCGCCGGCGAGCAGATCAAGCCCGGCAAGAAGGACCCGCGAGTCGCCCAGATCCGCGAAGGGCTTCGGGCCAACGGCTATCTCGCCGCGGCGCCGGCCGCGGGCGACCCCAAGGCCGAGGCCAGGGGCGAGAAGGCCAAGGCGGCCGCGCCTGCTGCCGCCGGCGACGTCTATGGGGCCGACATGGTCGCTGCCGTGAAGAAGGTCCAGGCCGATTACGGCATCGAGGCCGACGGCGTGATCGGCAATTCGACGATCGAGGCGCTTAACACCGGCGCGCGGGACCGGGCGCGGATCCTGGCGGTCAATCTCGAGCGGCGGCGCTGGCTCGATCGTGCCCCGCCCCCGACCCGGATCGACGTCAACACGGCCGCCGCGGAGCTCCATTATTTCAAGGACGGCGCCGAGAAGGACCGCCGCCGGGTGGTCGTCGGCCAGCCCGACTGGGAAACGCCCGAGCTGGGCTCCCCCATCGCCCGGCTGGTCGCCAACCCGCCGTGGACGGTGCCCGAGTCGATCGCGAAGGAGGAGATACTCCCGAAGGGCGCGGCCTATATGGCGAAAGAGAATATCGTCATGAAGAACGGCAAGCTGGTCCAGCAGCCCGGGCCCAAATCGGCTTTGGGTCTGGTCAAGTTCGACATGATCAACAATCAGCAGATCTACCTTCACGACACACCGGCCAAGGCGCTGTTCGCTTCGACCCAGCGCCACGCCAGCCACGGCTGCTCGAGGGTCGAGAATGCGGTCGAATTCGCCCGGCTGATCGCTCAGGACGACGGCAAGCTCGAAGCGTTCGACAAGGCGATGGCGACGAAGGAGGAGACGCCGGTCGAGCTGTCGAACAAGATCCCCGTCCGCCTCCTCTACCACAGCGCCTATCTGGACGGCGGCCGCGTCGTCTTCCGTACCGACCCCTATGCCTGGGACGACAAGGTCGCCGCCGCGCTGGGCCTGCCCGGCCAGATCAGGCCGCGGGTCAAGGTCAAGATCGCGGACGTCGGGCCGTAATAAGGTCATCCACCCCATCGCCAGTGGGACGGGACCGGCCGACGGATGATCGAGGATTGCTTCCTCTGCCGCTCGGCTAGGCTTCATCTGATCCCCTACAAGGGATTCGCCGACGGGAGGAAAGTCCTTTCGTCGACCGCTGCATGCGTTTCGTCGGCGCGTCGGGCGCTTTGCAGAACCGTTGCGGCCCCGTGTCGAAGCGGGCGGGCGGCTGTGCCGGAAGCGGGCTAGGTCAAATCCAGCGACGCGGGGTCCGGACCCTGTCTCATCCCCGGGGAAAGGGGCCCGCGCCGCACCCGCTTTCACAAGGATGAAGACCATGAACCGTACGCTTTCCGCAATCGCCGCCCTCGCCATGACCGCGGGCACGCTCGCTCTCGCCGCGCCGGCTCAGGCCGCTCCCGCCGACGATATCGTCAGCATCAGCCTCGATGGCCTGGACGCCGCCAATCCGGCCGATGCCGCCCGGATCGATCGTCGCATCCGCAGCGCCGCGCAGGACGTTTGCGGTTCGAAGCTGATCCAGCCGGGCCGGCTGCGCGCCCAGGCCCAGGCCTGCGAGACGGCGCTCACCGCCGACGCCCACAGCGCCGTCCAGGTCGCCGCCGCCAGAAACAGCACGCCGTTCCGGCTCGCCCTGCGCGTCCGCTGACCGGTCCCCAACGAACAACCTGGCTCGCCGGGCGCCCGCTCCCTTTAGCGGCGTCCGGCGAGCCCTTTTGCATTGGCGAGGTAGAGTCGGCCGACTTTCTGCTCGCCCTCGTCGGCGAGACGGGCCCACCAGCGGCCGCCTTCGTCGCGCCTCAGCCCGGTAACGAAATCGCGGCGGACGATCGCGGAGCGGTGGAGGCGCACGAACCGCGCCGGATCGAGCTCCTCCTCGAGCTTGCCGATCGTGTGGTTGATCAGCCAGCTCCTCTTGCCGACATGGAGCCGCATATAGTCGCGCTCTGCGCTTACCCGATCGACGTCCGCGGCCGCGAGCCGGACCAGTCCCCGGGCCTCCGAAACCCAGAATTCCTCGACGTAGGGCGAGCCGTCCTCGCCGGCTGCGGGCGAGGCTTCGCGGACCGCAAGCCGCTCCCGCGCCCGCTCCACCGCTCGGGCGAGGCGCTCGGCCGAGACGGGCTTCATCACATAGTCGACGGCCTCGACGTCGAAGGCGGCGACCGCGAACATGTCGAAGGCGGTGACGAAGATCACGACCGGCGGCTTCGCCACCCGCGCCAGCGCCCGGGCGACGTCCATTCCGTCCATTCCCGGCATGGCGATGTCGAGCAGCACCGCGTCGGGCTCTACCGCCTCCACCATGCGCAGGGCGGCGGCCCCTTCCGACGCCGTCCCCGCCAGGATCACGCCCTCCATCCGGGCGAGCAGAAGCTGGAGCCGCTCGACGGCGAGCGGCTCGTCGTCGACGACGAGGAAGCGGATCGGATCAGCCATGGATCACCAGGGGCATGGAAAGTGTGACGCGCCAGCCGCCCTCGGGCAGCGGGCCGTGGTCGCATGTCGCGTCGGTGCCGAAGCGGGCGGCGAGCCGCTCGCAGACGTTGACCAGGCCGACGCCCGTGCCGTGCTCGCTCTTCACCGACTCGGCCGGACCCCGATCGTTCTCGACGACGATGACGAGGCGGGCGTCTTCCTCGCGCGCGGCCACGGTCAGGCGGACCGGATCGGCGGTTCGGGCGACCCCGTGCTTGATCGCATTTTCGACCAGCGGCTGGAGGATGAGGGGCGGCACGCGCGCGCCGCGAAGGTCGCCGGGCACCTCGATCCGCACTTCGAGCCGCCTTGGAAAGCGCAGTTTCTCGATATCGAGATAGAGCTGCTGGAACTCGATTTCCTGGGCGAGCGTGATGTCCTCGCTGGGGTCCAGCGCCAGGCTCGAGCGGAAGAAGGCGGAAAGGTTGACGATCATCGCCTCGGCCTCCTCATCGCGACGGGCCATGACGAGCGAGGAAAGCGAGTTCAAGGTGTTGAACAGGAAATGCGGGTTGACCTGGTAGCGAAGCGCTCGCAGCTGCGCTTCCTGGGCGTCGCGCTCGGCGCCGGCGGCCCGGCGCTCTGCGGCCCGGAGCCGCGCGGCCGAGCTGATCGCGATGTAGAAGCTCGCCCAGGCGGCGAAGAAGAAATACCAGGTGACGAGGCCGTCCGCGATCAGCCGAAGCGCTTTCTGCCGGCGCTGCCGCGGATCCGCGGGGAGCTGGGCGACAACCTGGACGCCCTTTTTGTCGATCCTGACCTCGTCGCCGGCGGCCGAGCCGACGATCCGGGTGATGTCGGGTCCCTGGCGGATGATGGTGCGCTCGGGCAGCGGCTGCTGGACGGCGAAGGCCAAGTTGAAGGTCGAGAAGATCGCCGCAGCCGGGACGCAGGCGATCGCGGCGGCGATAATCTGGATCCTGACGCTCTCGCGGGCGGCGCGGCTCAGCACGAAATAGACGAGGAAGGTAAGGACGATTCCGATCACGCAGCCCAGCGCCCGATAGCTCAGCCAGGAGAGATTCTCCTCGATCAGCAAGGTCCGGATGACGATGGTCGCGAAGTAGAACAGCCAGAAGCCGAGGATCGACGCCGCCGCGAGCGGCAGATCGGGCAGGCGCCGGTGGGCGCGATAGTCGGTGAAGCTCTCCATCCCTTCGCCCTCTTACCCGCTCTTGCTCGGTTTTGTCCCCGCGCGCGTGCCGTTCGCAGATGGGGGAGGGGGGTTGGTCGAAAAGCCGGTAGCCTCCGTGCCGCGCGCAGCCGTCGCCTGAACGCGTTCCAGCGGTCCGCTTTTTTCCGCTCGCTCCGCAGCTCGGCCCCGGATGCGGAAAGAAGTTTAGCATGACGGGAAATTCGAGAAATCTGTGGAAAACTCATTTCGGGGCCGCGAAGTCGTTGATTCCGCGTGATTACATTTTGTCGCGCTGTGGCGGGAAGGTGACAGTCGCGGCGCCCTCTTCCCTCGGTGAACTTTTCCCATTGCTGCCTATCCCGAAACCTGATTCATTTCTGAACGGGGGGCGAGGTCTTGGTTAAGCGGCTGGTAACCGTTTGAATCGCATGATCTCGCCGGGTGAAAGAGTGGGAGTGGGAGTGGGATCATGGCGACGAATACGAAGCCGGCCGACGGTGCCCTGACGCTGGTTGAGATGAAGGAATTCGCGGGCTTCCCGGCGGCGACCCAGCGTTACATCCGCCGATCGCTTGACGTCGGCCTCGGCCGCCGCGACGCCCTTCGGCGCTGGTCGCGGGACGTCGGCGAGGCCGCTTCGATCCGCGCCCAGGAGCGCATGTACCGGCGGCTCGACCATGTCCGCGCCAACGTCCCCGACGACAGCGGGCTCGACGAAATGGAGCCGGTGATGGGGCCGCTGGTCACCATGACGGCCTTCGACCTCGGTCAGGACCGGCTCCCGGATTTCGCCTCCTACCGCTTCCTCTACGAGCGGCTGATCGGCGCCGCGGTTCGGCCGTGGCTGCCCGGCGCCTTCTGCGCCGCCGCCGCTCTGCCGCACCTCCATCCGGAGAAGCGCCGCGCCCTCCTTCAGTCGATCAGCGAAGCCGCCGCCACCGCTCCGGGCTGGTCGAACCGCGAGCCGGTCTTCTTCCCCGAGTGGGTCGACAAGGTCGACGTGACCGTCGCGGGCTGAGCTGAGGCGACCGTCACCCCGGCGAAAGCCGGGGCCTTAGGCCGGAAGGTCTCGGCGGGTCTTCCCGAGG
>DASVPM010000375.1:0-9658 GCA_036382815.1 Allosphingosinicella sp. | reverse complement strand
CAGATCCTCCTGCATGCACAGGCCGACGCTCGGCCGCCACTTGTTCCAGCGCTCCGGACCCATCTTGCTGGAATCCAGGGTCGAGCCGACGAAGCCGAGGACGACGGTGGGTCTCATTCTTATATTATGAGATAAACTCCTATCCTTGTCGATAGGTAAAGGCCGATTACCGCAAGACCCGCCTATTCGGCCTGTTCGCCGAAAGACGTTTCTTGCCAAAGACTTGTGATTTTTTTTGAGCGCCGCGGCCGGTTTGGCACGCGGTCTGCACATCTGTCGGCGCCGGGCGAGGTCGAACCGTCCGGCATGAAGGCGGAAGACGGGGCGGCCGGAATGGGCCGGCCGCCCCCGATGCCGAAACAGGGTGTAGCTCAGTCGGTAGAGTCCCGGCCTTGGAAGCCGGTCGTCGCTGGTTCGAGCCCAGCCGCCCTGACCGGATTTGCAGCGACGTGAAACGAACGAGAGGAAGATGCCATGGCCAACAAGGGCCTTTTCGCTTCCGCCGCCGCCAGGCTCCTGGCGCCTCCGGCGGATATTTTGAACCGGGAGCTTTCGCCGGCTTATGCCTATGGGCCCGAGCACAAGCTCGCCCAGCTCGCCGCCACCGGTACCCTGCAGGATTCGTTCTACGCGACCGCGCAGACTCATCTGGCCGAGGCGCTGGAGGCGGCGAAGACGGTCGATCCGCTCTTCGCCGCGAAGGCGGCCCTCTTCGCCCGCTCGCGCGGCGCGATGAAGGACATGCCCGCGCTTCTGACGGCCCATCTCACGCTGGCGGATCCCGACCTTGCGGTCGCGGTCTTCGGCCGGGTGATCGACAACGGACGCATGCTGCGCACCTTCGTGCAGATCATGCGCTCGGGAGCCGTCGGGCGGAAGTCGCTTGGCACGCGTCCGAAGCGGCTCGTCCAGACCTGGCTCGAGCGGGCGTCCATGCGCTCCTTGATGCAGGCCGCGACGGGCAACGATCCGTCGCTCGCCGACATCGTCCGGATGGTTCACCCGAAACCCGCCGACGAGGGCCGCAAGGCTTTCTACGGCTGGCTGATCGGGAAGCCCTACGACGTCGCCGCTTTGCCGGCGGAGATCGCCGGGTTCGAGGCGTGGAAGCGGGATCCCTCGCTGCCGCTGCCCGAAGTGCCGTTCGAGTGGCTGACGGCCTTCGAGCTGTCGGCCGGGCAATGGGCGGAGCTCGCCGGCCGGATGGGCTGGCAGGCGCTGCGCATGAACCTCAACACGCTGGCGCGCAGAGGCGCCTTCGCCGTCGAGGGCACTGCCGACAGGGTCGCGGAGCGGCTGGCCGATCCGGTCTCGCTTTCGAAGGCGCGGGTCCTCCCGTACCAGCTGATGGCGGCCCTGGGCTCGGTCGGCGAGGGAGTTCCGCTCAAGGTCCAGGCGGCCCTGGAGGCGGCGCTCGAGGCTTCGCTGGCCGCCGTTCCAGCGCTCGACGGCCGGGTGGTCGTCGCCCCCGACGTGTCGGGATCGATGTCTTCCCCGGTGACCGGCTACCGCAAGGGCGCCTCGTCGAAGGTGAGGTGCATCGATGTCGCGGCTCTGGTCGCCGCGGCGGTGCTGCGCCGGAACCGGGATGCCGTGCTGCTGCCGTTTGAGGTCGGGGTCGTGCCGCTGAAGCTTGATCCGTTCGCCCGGGTCGCGGTGAATGCCGCGAAGCTGGCGGCGATCGGCGGGGGCGGGACCAACGTCTCGGCCCCGCTCGCCCTGCTGAACGATCGGCGGGCGATGGTGGACCTGGTGATAATCGTCTCGGACAACGAATCCTGGGTCGATTCCACCCGCCACGGCGCCACGGCGACGATGGAGCAGTGGAACGCGCTGAAGAAGAGGTGCCCGGCGGCGAAGCTCGTCTGCATCGATCTCCAGCCCCACGGGACGACCCAGGCGCAGGAGCGCCGGGACATACTCAACGTCGGAGGCTTCTCCGACTCGGTGTTCGCAACTCTCGCCCGCTTCGCCTCCGGCGAGGCGGAGCGCGACTGGGTCGCCGAAGTGAACGAAATGGAGGTGTGACGAACGAAGGCCCTAGCGAATGCCGAAGCGACTACATCATTGGTAATGACCGGGTCGCGGGTTCGAATCCCGCCGGATTCCCCAGGGAATTCGTAGCTCAGCGGTAGAGCAGGACGTGGCTTCAATTCTCGTCGCCAGGGCCGTTATCGAAACTCGCGGCGAATGCCGGAAGGACTACATCGACTGTAAATCGCCAACGTCCTTCCAGTCCCTTGTCGCCGCACCATCGTCATTGTGAGGGGCGGAGCGACGCGGCAATCCAGGAGGCCTCCGAGGCTGCACTGGAGGCTTCGCTTCGCTCGCAATGACGGAGCAAAAACCGCGGGAATGCCGGCCGAAACTACATCCTTTGCCAACGATGTTTCAGCCATCCACTCGTCCCGCGAACCGACAGCTGGCGAATGCCTGTGGGAGTACATGGTGATACCCCTGTTCGCAGGGGCGCGGTTCGAACCCGCTCTCTCACGCCATCCTTGTCGCCGGCCACCGACGAAGTAGACATAGCAGAATCAGGAGGGCCCCATGGCCGAGCAGAGTTTCGAATATATGCCCGTCGAGGGCGGATCGCCGGTCAAGATGTGGACCCGCGGCGTGGCGGTGGACCCCAAGGCGCGCGAGCAGCTTGCGAGCGCGGCGAGGATGCCGTTCATCTTCAGGCATGTCGCGGTGATGCCCGACGTCCATGTCGGGATCGGTGCCACCGTGGGCTCGGTGATCCCGACCCGCGGCGCGGTGATCCCGGCCGCGGTCGGAGTCGACATCGGCTGCGGGATGATGGCGGCGCGGACCTCGCTCCACGCCTCCGACCTCCCCGACACGCTCGAGGGGATCCGGACGGCGATCGAGCAGGCGGTGCCGCACGGCCGCGACGTCGGCCGCGGCAAGCGCGACAAGGGCAGCTGGGGAGACCCGCCGCCCGAGATCGCGGCAGCCTGGGCGACGCTCGCCGAGCGGTTCAAGCGCATCACCGACAAATATCCGCGCCTCGAGAAGACGAACAACCTCGTCCATCTCGGCACGCTCGGCACCGGCAACCATTTCATCGAGCTCTGCCTCGACGAGACGGACCAGGTGTGGATCATGCTCCACTCGGGCTCGCGCGGGGTCGGCAATGCGATTGGAAGCTTCTTCATCGAGCTCGCCAAGCAGGACATGCGCAAATGGTTCATCAACCTGCCGGACGAGAACCTCGCTTATTTCGCCGAGGGGACCGACCATTTCGACGATTATGTCGAGGCGGTCGGCTGGGCGCAGGACTTCGCTGCCCTCAACCGGCGGATGATGATGACCAACGTGATCCGCGCGATCCGGACCGTCATCGCCAAGCCTTTCGAGGCGGAGCTGGAGGCGATCAACTGCCACCACAACTACGTCCGCAAGGAGAGTCATTTCGGCGAGAACGTGCTGGTGACCCGCAAGGGGGCCGTCCGGGCTGCCGAGGGCGTGATGGGGATCATCCCCGGGTCGATGGGCGCGAAATCGTTCATCGTGCGCGGCCGCGGCAATGCCGAATCGTTCGACAGCTGCAGCCACGGCGCGGGACGGCTCATGTCCCGGACCGAGGCCAAGAAGGTCTTCACCCTCGACGACCATATCCTGGCGACCGAGGGCGTGGAGTGCCGCAAGGACGCGGGGGTGATCGACGAGACCCCGGCGGCCTACAAGCCGATCGAGGCCGTCATGGCGGCCCAGGCCGACCTGGTCGAGATCGTTCACACGCTGAAGCAGGTGGTGTGCGTGAAGGGGTAGGCTCTATTTGTGAAATCCTCCCCTGCATTTGCAGGGGAGGGGGACCATGCGAAGCATGGTGGAGGGGCCTTGCCGAGCCCGAAGAACCCCTCCACCGCGCTTCGCGCGGTCCCCCTCCCCCGGAAATCCGGGGGAGGAATTAAGAAAATCGGAATCTCCAATGATCATCATCGACGGCTCCGAGGGCGAAGGCGGCGGGCAGGTGCTCCGCACCTCGCTCGCTCTGTCCATCCTCACCGGCAAGCCCTTCCGGATCGAG
Source organism: Allosphingosinicella sp. (assembly GCA_036382815.1). Classification (GTDB taxonomy): domain Bacteria; phylum Pseudomonadota; class Alphaproteobacteria; order Sphingomonadales; family Sphingomonadaceae; genus Allosphingosinicella. Next base: position 5,622 of record DASVPM010000375.1, on the reverse strand, counting down.
AAGATCCGCGCCAACCGTTCCCGCCCCGGGGTCATGCGCCAGCATGTCACCGCGGTCGAAGCCGCCTGCGCGATCGGCGGCGCCGAGTGCGAGGAGCTTGCCGTCGGGGCGTCCGAGCTCACCTTCGCTCCCGGCAAGGTGAAGCCCGGCGAGCACCGCTTCGCCGTCGGCACCGCCGGAAGCACCAGCCTCGTCCTTCAGACGATCCTGCCGGCGCTCATCCTCGCGGACGGCCCCTCCTCGCTCGTCCTCGAAGGCGGTACCCACAACATCCACGCCCCGCCCTTCGACTTCCTCGACCGGGTCTTCCTGCCCGTCCTCAACCGGATGGGCCCGCGGGTGACGGCGAAGCTCGTCCGCCCCGGCTTCTACCCGGCCGGCGGCGGCCGGATCGAGGTCGGCATCGAGCCCTGCGCGAGATTGACCCGCCTCGACCTCCTCGACCGCGGCGAGCTCCGCTCGGTCATGGCCCGCGCCATCGTCGCCGCCTTGCCCGGCGAAATCGCCGCGCGAGAGCTGGAGTCGGTCAAGAAAGTGCTGGGCTGGCCGGAGGAATCCCGCCGGGTTCACCAGCTCCCCGAACGCCAGGGCCCTGGCAACGTCCTCCTGCTCGAAGCGGCCTTCGACGGGGTCACCGAACTCGTCACCGGCTTCGGGCAACTCGGCGTCCCCGCCCACACCGTTGGCGAAAAGGCGGCAAGGAGGATGGCCGGCTACCTTGCTTCAAGCGCAGTGGCCGGCCCTTACCTCGCCGACCAGCTCCTCCTCCCGATGGCCCTGGCCGGCGGCGGCAGCTTCACCACGGTAAAGCCCTCCCAGCACAGCCTGACGGGCGCGGAGGTGATCGCGAAGTTCCTCGACGTTCGGATCAAGTTCGAGGAGCGGGAGGAGGGGTGCCATTTGGTGACGGTGAAGGGCTGACCGGCCTGCCGGCAAAAGCTGGAATCCCTGAACACCGCCCAAGCCGGCGGGCCACGATCGCAAGTGGATGGGCTGCGTCTCTGCCGACGTGAAGAATTCGCGGCCCGTCCCGGCGGCTTGAGAAAAAGGACAGTATATATTTCTACCGCCGGCACCTGCGCGGCCATTCCGCAAAATATTTCCTGTCCCCGTTGATCCGTGCTCCATTATCACAGGTCATCGGTCTCCGGCGGATAGCGACAAGCGTTACAGGCCGGCGCTGCACGCCTTGCCGCGAGCTGACGCGCCTTGTATTTCAGTAAAGCGGCACTATGATCCCGGTCCAGCGACGAACGGAGGCGAATAGATGGGCAAGGGGGCTTTCGTCACTATTAGTAACTGTTCGTGGGCAGAGGTCTCGGTCGGCTATTACGGCTTCGATTGCATGTATGAGGATGGGCAGGAAGGGTCTGATTTTGGGCCCATCACTTCCTCGTCTTTGGAGCCGGGCTCCGAGCTGCCCTCGCCCGGCGGTTCTCAATATATCGAAGCGAAATCTTCCGGACCCTGCGCATCTACCCCCAGCACGTTCGTTATGAATATGCATAGTATAAATGGCAGCGATGCGACGTTCCATTTTGCCGAGAGTAATGGTACATGGAAGGTAAATGGTGGACCCTATTCGAGAATAAGCGCCAGTGGTGTCAATTTCAGCGTGGTAATCGCTCATAACGGAGTGTCCAATAGTCAGGACGTTATTACAGTCGTTATATCGTAGGGAGATTCCGGTGGGCAAAGGCGCTAACGTTCAAATCTCCAATGCATGTTCCTGGGCGCTTCCGGCGATCAGCTTCAAAGCGTTATACTGCATGTATAATAACTGGACCGACGGTTCGGACTTTACAACCCTCTCCGGACAAATGGAGCTACATGAATCGCTTCCTCCCAGCGGCACGCAATATATCGAGTCGATCAATTCAGGAACGTGCTTTGGTCAGCTTGCCAGCTTCGTCCTGGTGGTCGAATCTGTCGACGATAAGATCGTCAGCTTTAGCTTCACCGCTCACCCTGCGCTGGCTGCCAGCTGGGGCGCCTATGCGGTGGATGGCGGCACCTACTCGGTCCAGCAGGACGGCTTCTTGAAGGTCTCCGTAACGATCGCGTCGAACGGGGTCGAGGGCACGCAGGATGTGATCATGGTGGTTATTCATGACGCCCCCAGGCCTCCGGGTGCGCCCGACAACGATGGGGATTAGCCGATCCGAAAGGCCCTCGAGGGCGCCTGCGGTCGCGTGCGAAACCTGAAGAATGCGTACCCGCCTGGCTTCGACCGCACTATCCCGACGCGACGGAGCGGGGATGCCCGAAGCACCGGCCTTCCCTTGCATCTTTCAGAAATGGTGGAGCCGAGGGGGATCGAACCCCTGACCTCTGCAATGCCATTGCAGCGCTCTCCCAGCTGAGCTACGGCCCCGAACCTTTTTCCGCCGGCCCCTGGGAGGGCGGCTGCGGCGCCGGATTTAGGGAAGGCGCCGGATTATCGCAAGCATTGATCGTCGCCGCCGGCGTTTCCCGGCGAAGGCCGGGATCCAGGTCCGCCGCCGAGGCTGGGCCCCGGCCTTCGCCGGGGAACAGGCCGCCCCTCCACCGAAGCCTAGACCTCCTCGTCGTCGTCCCCGGCCCCGGGCACTCCGATATCGTCGTCGCCGCCCAGATCGACCTCGTCGTCCGGATTCTCCTCGGCATCCTCGTCGATGACGAGATCCTCGGCGGCCAGGTCGGCATCCTCCTTCTCGTCGACGACCACCTCCTTCTTGGGCGCGTCGAACGGCAAGGGCTGCTTGGACTTGAGGATGGGCTCGGGATCCCAGGCGACTCCGCAGGCGAGGCAGGTCACCGGATCGTCCTTGCCGAGATCGTAAAAGCGGGTGGCGCACTTGGGACAAGTGCGCTTGGTGCCCCATTCAGGCTTCACCATCGGTGAAAGTCTCCACTGCTTCATTGGAAAAGACGGCCGCTTCCGACCGGTTGCGGCGCGCTTGCCACATGGGATGGCCGCTGTCAAAGCCAAGGCCCATGGCGAAGAGCGGGCCTCTGCCGACGGCGTTTGGAGCTTGCCCGCCGCTTCGCGGCGCCGCGCGGGTACCCGGCGACAAGTCGATCTCGCACCGCGCCCTCATCTGCGCCGCGATGGCGCGGGGCCGAAGCCGGATCGCGGGGCTTTCGGAAGGGGCCGACGTTCGATCGACGGCCGCGGCGCTGGCCGCGATGGGAGTGCGGATCGCCCGCGACGGGGACAGCTTCGCCGTCGATGGAGTCGGCTCCGGCGGCCTGCTCCAGCCCGAGCGGGCGCTCGACATGGGCAATAGCGGCACCTCGGCGCGGCTGCTCATGGGCCTCGTCGCCTCCCACCCGATCGCCGCGGCCTTCATCGGCGATCCGTCCCTCTCGAGGCGGCCGATGGAGCGGGTGGCGGGGCCGCTTCGCCGGGTCGGCGCCGAGGTCGATGCGGCGCCGGGCGGCCTGCTGCCCCTGACGGTGCGCGGTCTCTGCCCGGCCGTCCCGCGCCCGCACCGCATGGACATAGCCTCCGCCCAGGTGAAATCGGCGCTGCTCCTCGCCGCCCTCAACATCCCCGGCCTGACCAGGATCGTAGAGCCGGTGCCGACCCGCGACCATAGCGAGCGGATGCTGAAGCTGTTCGGCGCCGAGATCGCGGTCGCCGGCGGGGAGATCGCGATCCGCGGCGAGGCGGAGCTCCGGCCGCAGGCTCTGACCGTCCCCGGCGACCCGTCGGCTGCGGCCTTCCTCGCCGTCGCCGCGCTCATCGTCCCCGGCTCCGTGCTCCGGATCGAGGGCGTCGGGATGAACCCGTCGCGCACCGGCCTGTTCGAGCTGCTGGTCGAGATGGGCGCCGACCTGCGGGTCTCGAACCGGGCCGAGACAAGCGGCGAGCCGGTCGCCGATCTCGAAGTCCGCCATTCTCCGCTGCGCGCGGTCGAGGTGCCACCGGAGCTGGCGCCGAGGATGATCGACGAATATCCGATCCTGTTCGTCGCCGCCGCCTTCGCCCGGGGCACGACCCGCACGAGCGGCCTGGGCGAGCTCCGGCTCAAGGAATCCGATCGGCTCGCGGCCATGGCCGGGGGCCTCCGGGCGATCGGAGCGCGCGTGGAGGAAGCCGGCGACGGCCTCGTCATCTCGGGAAGCGGCGGCGAGCCCCTCCCGGGCGGGGCGGCGATCGACCCTCGGCTCGATCACCGCGTCGCGATGAGCTTCGCGGTGGCTGGCCTCCATTGCCGCCAGCCGGTATCGGTCGCCGACATGATTTGCGCCGACACCAGCTTCCCCGGCTTCGCCGCCCTCCTCCAGGAGATCGCCCGATGATCGTCGCCGTCGACGGACCGGCCGCCAGCGGCAAGGGCACGATCGCGAAGGCGCTGGCCCGCCATTACGGCCTTCCGCACATGGACACCGGCCTGCTTTACCGCGCGGTCGCGCTCAACCTGCTCCGCTTCGGCGGCGATCCCGACAGCGAGTTCGCCGCGGCGCGCGCCTGCGATTTCTCCCAGACCGACTTCGACGATCCCGAATTGAAGAGCGAAGCGGCCGGCGGAATAGCCTCGCGAATCTCGGCCTATCCGCTGGTCCGCGCCGCCCTCGCCGAGCGCCAGCGCGACTTCGCGGCGCAGGAGGGCGGGGCGGTCCTCGACGGCCGCGATATCGGCACGATCATCGCGCCCGACGCCGACGCCAAGCTCTTCGTCACCGCCAGCCCCGAAGTCCGCGCCCGCCGCCGCTTCGACGAGCTGACCCGAATGGGCCTTTCAGTCCATTACGAAGACGTCCTCCTCGACATCCGCGCCCGCGACGAACGCGACATGGGACGCGCGGCGGCGCCGCTGGTCAAGGCGGAGGACGCGATGCTCCTGGATACGAGCGCGATGGCGGTGGAAGAAGCGATTGAGGCGGCGATCACGGCGGTGAACCAGCGCCTGTAGGAAAGTAACTTGCCGGTCAGGCGGCCGCCTGGGATTCCCGCAGGCCCAGTTCCAACCGCTTCGCGCAGGCGGCAAGCGCTCGTTCCAGCTGACCGACCGTGGAGCCGTGCCGCAGATCGAGCCGGCGATCGAACTGGCGGGGATTGAGAGACATGGCGCGAGCCACATCCGCCCTTCGGCTGGCGCGCTCGCGCATCGCGCGGTAGACGCTGATCTTCAGTCGGCCAAGCAGCGATGGGGACACCGTTTTCCGCCCGCGCGGCTTTTCGGTCGTTCAATCCAGACCCGCCAGCAATTCGTTCACCCGACGCTCCGCGTCCGCCAGCGCCTGCTTCGTCGGCTTCTGCCCGTTGAACGCGGCTGCGACCTCCTCGCCGACGAGGCCCTCGATCGCGTTCTGACGCTGCACCCCGCCGGGCAGCGGCCGCCCGGTGCTCGCCACCGGCGCGATGTTCACCCGGTGGGGAAGCGCCTTGAAGGCCGGGCTCTCGATCACCGCCTTGAAGGCGGGAAGGTGGCCGGTGCGCGCCCAGTCGTAATCATGCTCGGCGACGAACCGGAAGAAGCGGCCGATCGCGCGGCGCTGCTCCGCGGTCCGCTCGCGCTTCGGCACGACCCAGCTATGGCCGCTGACGTAGCTCAGCTGTGCGCCCCAAAGCCGCGGATAGGGATAGACCGTGTAGCTGTGGAAGAGCGGTCGCCCGGGCGTGTTCGACTCCGC
>DASVPM010000374.1:0-14747 GCA_036382815.1 Allosphingosinicella sp. | reverse complement strand
CCACGCCGCCTACGCCCTTGCCGAGGCCGGCTTCGAGACGATCATGATCAACTGCAACCCGGAGACCGTCTCGACCGACTACGACACGTCGGACCGGCTCTATTTCGAGCCGCTGACGCAGGAAGACGTGCTCGAGATCATCGAGACCGAGCGTTCGAAGGGCACGCTCCACGGCGTCATCGTCCAGTTCGGCGGCCAGACCCCCCTCAAGCTCGCCGCCGCTCTGGAGAAGGAAGGGATCCCGATCCTCGGCACCTCGCCCGACGCTATCGACCTCGCCGAGGATCGCGAGCGCTTCGCGGCTTTGGTCGAGAAGCTCGGCCTCAGGCAGCCCGAGAACGGCATCGCCCGCTCCCGCGAGGAGGCGATCGCGGTCGCCGAGCGGATCGGCTATCCGGTTCTGACCCGGCCGAGCTATGTCCTCGGCGGCCGGGCGATGGAGATCGTCGACGGGCCGGCCCAGCTCGACGATTATATCGTCACCGCCGTCCAGGTGTCCGGCGACAGCCCCGTCCTCATCGACAAATATCTGCGCGACGCGATCGAGGTCGACGTCGATGCGATCTGCGACGGGAAGGACGTCGCGATCGCCGGGGTGATGCAGCATATCGAGGAGGCCGGAGTCCATTCCGGCGACAGCGCCTGCTCGCTCCCGCCCTACAGCCTCGAGCCGGCGATCGTCGCCGAGATCGAGCGCCAGACGAGGGCTCTCGCGCTCGCGCTCGGAGTGCACGGCCTGATGAACGTCCAGTTCGCGGTCAAGGACGGCGCCGTCTATCTGATCGAGGTCAACCCGCGCGCCAGCCGGACCGTCCCGTTCGTCGCCAAGACGCTTGGAACCCCGATCGCCAAGATCGCCGCCCGGGTGATGGCGGGGGAGCCGCTGATGGGCTTCCTTCCGCTCCGGACCAGGGTCGACCATATCGCCGTCAAGGAAGCGGTATTTCCGTTCGCGCGCTTCCCGGGCATCGACCCGGTCCTTTCGCCGGAGATGAAGTCCACTGGCGAAGTGATGGGAATCGACACGGACTTTGCCAAAGCTTTTCTCAAATCGCAGCTTGGCGCCGGGCTCGATCTGCCGCTCGCCGGGACCCTCTTCGTTTCGGTCAAGGACAGCGACAAGGGCGCGATCACGGCGCCGGTGAGGGCGCTTGGCGAGCTCGGCTTCAAGGTCATCGCGACGGCGGGCACGGCCTCCTGGCTGGGCGAGCAGGGCATCGAGGTAAGCCAGGTCAACAAGGTGGCGCAGGGGCGCCCCCATATCGTCGACCGGATCAAGGACGGCGAAGTCGACATCATCTTCAACACGACGGAAGGATGGCAGAGCCACAAGGACTCCGCGTCGATCCGCGCCTCGGCCTTGATGGCGAAGGTTCCCTACTTCACCACCGCCGCGTCGAGCGCCGCCGTGGTCCGGGCGATCGCGGTGCTCGGGGAGCACAGCCTTGAAGTGAAGTCCCTGCAGGACTATTATTCAGCCTCCAAAGCGTGATCCTGAACAACTGAACACGCAAGCAGGGCGTCCTCCCACCCGGGATGGCGCCCGAAATAGGTTTTTGACGAAAGGTGATGTGGCGATGGCGACGGTCGACAAGATGCCGATGCTGGCCGAGGGCTATGAGAAGCTTCAGACCGAGGTCCGGCACCTGAAGACGGTGGAGCGGCCTTCGGTGATCGAGGCGATCGAGGTCGCCCGGGGCCATGGCGATCTTTCGGAAAATGCCGAATATCACGCTGCCAAGGAGCGCCAGGGCCAGGTCGAGGCCCAGATCGCCGACATCGAGGACCGGTTGAGCCGGGCGATGGTGATCGATCCGACGACGCTCAGCGGCGACAAGGTCGTGTTCGGAGCCACCGTCCACCTGCTCGACGAGGACGACAAGCCGGTCACCTACCAGATCGTCGGCCAGACCGAGGCCGACGCGAGGGTCGGCCGGATTTCCTACAATTCGCCGCTCGGCCGGGCCCTTATCGGCCGCACCATCGGCGAGGAGGTGGAAGTCACCACCCCCTCCGGCGACCGCTATTATTCGATCGAGAAGGTCGAGTTCATCTAGTGGTCGCTGCGAGATGCTCCGTCATTGCGACCGAAGCGGAGCAATCCAGTCCGGCCCTGGACGGCCGCTGGATGGCTTCGTCGCATCGCTCCTCGCAATGACGAAGGGCGACTAGTGCGCCTGCCCGACGACCTGCGCGCTGCGCCGGTCACCCTTGCCATTTCCGCCCTGACCGCCGCCGCCTGGCTGATCGCCTGGCTCGGCGGATGGCAGGAGGCGGCCGCGGTGGGCGGCGGCTTCATTCCGGCGCGGGTCGGCGGTCTGCCCGGCGACGACCTGCCGGTGCCGGCGCTGCTGACTCCGCTCACCGCCGCGCTCGTCCATTCCGGCTTCGCCCATCTGTTCTTCAATCTCATCATCCTGCTGTTTTGCGGCCGCTCCGTAGAACGGGTGCTGGGCGGCGGCGGGATCGTCATCCTCTACCTCGCCGGCGCCTATGCCGCCGCGGCAGCGCAATATGCGGCCGGACCGGGCGAGCTGGTGCCGATGGTCGGGGCGAGCGGGGCGATCTCCGCCATCCTCGGCGCCTTCGCGCTGCTTTTCGGCCGCAACAAGGTGAAGGTCGCCCATCCCGGCCTGGCCGCCTTGCTGCACGCTTTGTGGCTCGCCGCCGCCTGGATCGGCCTCCAGATACTGGTCGGCTTCACCTTCGAGACGAGCGGTCTCAGGATAGCCATCTTCGCCCATATCGGCGGCTTCCTGGTCGGGCTCGCCTTGGCGCGGCCCTTGCTCCTCCTCAAATGGAGGGGCGCCTAGCCCGCCGCCTTCCTCTTCGACACGGATGGAGCGTGGGCGAAATCGCGTGCGAAGCCGGCCACGGCGTCGGCGGCGATGGGGCGGCTGATACCGTAGCCCTGGATCAGGTCGCAGCCCATCTCTTCCAGGCGCTGCAGGCAGCTTTCCTCCTCGACCCCTTCCGCGACCACCTTGAGGCCGAGCTCGTGCGCCATGGCGATGGTCGAGCGCACCAGGATCGCGTTGCGCGGATCCTGGGAGAGAACGGCAATGAAGCTCTTGTCGATCTTGAGCTCCGTCGCCGGCAGCGTCTGAAGATAGGCGAGCGACGACTGGCCGGTGCCGTAATCGTCGATCGACACTCCGACTCCGAGCCGGCGCCAGCGGTCGAGCGCCGCCACCGCCACCTCGGGATCCGCCATCGCGGCCGACTCGGTGACTTCGAGGGTGACGGAGGCGGCGGGCAGCCCGCTCGAGCGCAGCCGTTCCTCGAGGCGAAGCATGAACAGCGGGTCGTGGAGGAGGGTCGCCGAGATGTTGACGGCCACTCCGAGCGGAAGGCCGGCCTCGCGCCAGGAAGCCGCGTCGCGCAGGGCCTCGGCCATGACGTGGAGCGTGAGTTCGCCGGCCCGGCCTTGCTGCTCGATCAGCGGGATGAAGCTGTCCGGGGCAAGGGGCCCGCGTTCGGGGTGATTCCACCTGACCAGAGCCTCGACCGCGACGATCCGTCCGCTCGCGAGGTCCAGCTTGGGCTGGTAGGCGTTCCATAGCTGACCCTGCACCAGGGCGGCGTCCAGATCGGCGAGCAGGGCGACCTTCAGGTTGGCCTCTTCGGAATGGCGGGCGGTGAATCTCTGCCAGCGCACCCCGCTCTCGGCGGCCGTTCGTGCCGCGAAGCCGGCGTCCGCGCACAATTGTCTCGCCTCCGCCCCGTCGCCGCGGGCCGTGCCGAAGTGCAGCCGCACCTCGACGGCGTGATTCCGGTCGAGAGCCGTCCGCATCAGCGCGTCGACTCCGGCGAATCGCTCGTCCAGTTCTCCGTCGATGGACTCGACCCAGGCCAGCGTTCCCTCGTCGATGCGATAAACCCGCCCGGCGGGCGCGGCGAGCGCCAGCCGCTCCGCGGTTCGCCGCACCAGTTGCGCCGCGTCGCCCGCGCCGACGGCGGAGGCGAGCGTGGCGAAATCTTCGATCCGGGCCACGACCAGGGTCACCGCTGATTCACCGCGGCACTCCGAATCGAGGGCCGCGAGGTTCGGCAGGCCGGTCTCGGCATCGGTGATGGCGCGTTCCCGAAAGCGGGCGAGGGCGAAGGCGGCTCCGCCGATCAGCTGTACGGTTACCAGAGCCGCGAGGGCCGGTGCGATCGGGAAATAAGCGACGAACGGAAGCGCCAGGATCGCGGGCCACGCGGCGGCATAGAGGAAAGCGGTTGTTCCCGGCCTGCCGCGCGCCCGCAGCGCGAGCCCGCCGAGGATCAGTGCGAAGAGCAGCGCCCAGCCGGCGCTCAACGGCCGGGGCGGGGTGCCGGCGATCAGCGTCTCCGCGGCCATCGCCTGGATGACCACGCCGGGGAGAAGACCGTGACCCGGAACGACGTAGCGGTCGCCGAGCTCGACCGCCGTCGCGCCGATGATGATCCGCTTGCCCGCCAGGCGGGACTTCGGAATGCGCCCGGAGAGCAGGTCGGCCATCGAATGGCTGGGGACCGATTTCGGGTCGATCGAACGATCGATGATGAATCCTTCGCCGGCCGCTCCCGGATTTTCGGCGATCATCGACGCCAGGGAAGGGCGCGGAGCGCCGCCTATGTCGACGGCATAAGGCATCGTCCGCAGCTGGCCGTCCGGATCCGGAAGAACGTTCGCGGCGGCGATGAAGGCGTGATCGGCCAGCTCACGGATCGGCCGCGATTCGATCGAGGCGGAATCGTCGCTTCCGGCAGTCTGGCGAAAGGCGGGCAGGATGACGCTTCCGCCGGCCCGCCGCAACGCCGCGGCGAGGGCCTGGTCCTGCTTCGGATCCGAGCGGCTCGAGAGATCCACGTCGAAAGCTATGCTTCGGACGCCCGCCTCGCGCAGCCGGTCGACGGCGGCGGCATGGACGCTTCGCGGCCAGGGCCAGTGCTTGAACGTCGCGATGCTCCGTCCGTCTATCTCTATGATGTGGACGTCGCCGCTCGCCCCGTGCCGGAACCAGCCGTCTCGAAGGGTCCTGACGGCCTCCTCGAAGCCGGCCCCGGCGCCGGTCGAGAGGATCGCAATGCCCATGCTTGCCGCGGCGGCGAGCGCCGCGCTCCGCCAGGTCGGGCGCAGCCGCTCGAGCAGGCCCGGCAAGATCAGAACCTGCGCTGCACGCCGAACCGCAGGCGGTGGCGGTCGGAGCTGAAATAGGGGATCGAGCTGGAAGTCCGGCTGTAGGTATAGGTAAGCGACGGATGAAGCCCGAGCGCGACGGGGCGCCGGGTCGAGAGCCAGCCGCTCGCATAGAGCCGCCAGTCCGCCCGCGGATCGGAATCGAGCAGGAGGAACGGCGCGTCGAAGCTCGTGCGGCTGAGGCCGGCAGTCACTCCGCCGCTGAAATCTTCGCTCAAGTAGGCGCTGAGGCCGCCATAAACGCCGGCGTCGAGGCTCGAGAAGGAGTCGTCGCCGAGCCATTCGCGGCGCCCGTAGAGGCCGCCGGAAAAGGACAGGCTGGGATTGAGAACGCTGTCGAAGGTGACGTAAAGGCTCGCCTGGCTTCCGCCGAACGCGTCGCCGTAGCCGGAATCGAAGATCCGGGCGTCGACAGCCAGCCGCAGGTTGCTTCGCGGGCCCAAGGCATGGCGCCAATTGCCGCGAAGGCCGACACCCTCGAGCGCCTTCACTCCGCCGTACCAGCGGTCGAAGGCGATCAGCTGCAGCGATCCCGTCGGCGCGTTGCCGGTGCCGAATTCCAGCCCGGTCGCGACGAGGACCGAGGCATCGTCGGAGCGCGGACCTTCATATTCGACCGCATAGCCTTCGACATCGATCGCCACCGCGGCGCCGGCGGCGATCGGCAGCCGGACATTGGCCGCCGCGGACATTCCGGCGCCGATCCCCGATTTCTCGCGAAGGTTGGGGTCGACCGGGACCGGAAGCGGCCCGTCGCCGAAGTCGATCGGGACCGAGTGAAGGTTGGTTCCGTTGGTGACGTTGCTGTCGGCGGTCACGCTCAAGTCGACCGAGAGCCGGAAATCCTTCTCCCGGGCCTTGGCCGCCGGCGGTTTTGTCCGAGATGGGGCGACCGCGGGGCGGACGGCCTCCTCCCGAGGCTCGGGCGGATATTGCTCGCCCGGCTCGACCGGGACCGACAGGGCTTCGGAATCGCCGCCGGCCAGAATCACCGGCCCGTCATAAGCGGCGACCTGGAGGCGCGGCGCCGCCGCCGCGCAGAGGCAGAGCCAGGCGGCGCACAGCGCCGCGGGCAATTTCCGCCCCCCCAACATCGTCCCGTCCCGCCTCCCTTGCTCCGGCTAAGAAGCTGAAGCTTTAGCGGGATAGGGTTGACGAACGGTTAGGGATGGAAACCCGGCGTCCGTCTCAGATGCAGACGATGAGCAGGTTGATCAGCTTGCACGAGGGCGCCGGCGGCGGCGGCGGCGGAGGAGGGAGGACCAGGTCCGGAGCCGGCACGGGCCCGGGAAGCGGCGGCGGCAAGGTCTCCGGAGTCGGGCTCGGGGCCGGCACAGGCGCGGGTTCGGGCGCCGGAGGCGGGGGCGACGGGGTTTCCGGGACGGGAGCCGGGGCGGGCGCGGGCGCCGGAGGCGGGGGCGGTAGCGTTTCCGGAGCGGGGGCCGGGGCGGGCGCGGGCGCCGGAGGCGGTAGCGTCTCCGGAGCCGGGGCCGGGGCGGGCGCGGGCGCGGGAGGCGTGGCGGAGCCCCCGCCCGGGCCCGAATTGGAACCGGAGCCCGAGCCCGAGCCCGAGCCCGGACCCGAATTCGATCCGGAATCCGGGCTCGGCTGCGAGCCCGGCCCGGAGTTGGATCCGGGATTAACTGGCGGGGGCGGCACCGCCGGCACGGCCGGCGCGCCCACCCCGGGCGCCGGCACCGCAGGAACCGCCGGAGCGGCCGGGACGGGATCCAGGGCGGGAGTCGACGGTGCCGGAGCCGACGGAGCCGCAGGCGCCGGAACCGGAGGCGCTGGAACCGGAGCCGCTGGCGCCGGAACCGGCGCAGCCGGAGCCGGGCTGGCTCCCGGAGCCGGTACCGGAGCCGGTGCGGCCGGCGCGGGGGTCGGATCCGCGGCCGGCGCGGGGGCCGGGCCGGGAGCGGGCCCGGCCGGCGGGGACGGGGCCGCCGGCGGCGAGACGTCGAGATTGAGCAGGGCGGTCGTGAGCGGTGCCTCCAAGGCAGGGCCGGTCGCGACGCCGGGACCCGCGGTTCCGTCCGGACCGGAGAGGGCATCGGCGACCTCGACCGGTGCATAATCGAGCTTGGGGCCGCAGCTGCGCGCGCCGTCTTCGGCGCAGGCGCGGGCGGCTTCGGCGGTTCCCCCGGCGACGGCGGCCGCAGGCTGCATCTCGATCCGGCCGGGCTGTGCGGACGCGATGCTGGCCGCCATTCCGGCGTCCACCATCTGACGTACCGCGCCGTCTGGTGTTCCGACCTCGACCCGGCCCTCCGTCACGGCGACCTGGGCGCCCTTGCCGTCGGCGATCACCGTGAAGACGGTCCCTTTGACCAGCGCCACCAGATAGGGCGTCTTGACCCCGAAATGCGGAGTCGCCTTCTTTTCGATGCGGAAGGTGGCGCGGCCCCAGTCCTGGAGCATCTGGACAATTCCGCGCTCTTCGGCCGCGGCGGGAAGCCGAACGCGGGTGCGGGCCGAAACGATCACATATTCCTGCCCGCGCACCAGCACTGCCCGGCCGTTCGCTCCGGTGGTGACGACGTCGCCCGGCTGAAGCGCCGCGCCGCGCATGGCGGCTCCGGTCCGGCCGCCATGCTGGACCTGCACTGCCCCCGCCGCTTCGGTCACCCGCCAGGCGGGGACTTGGGCGAAGGCGGCGTGGCCCCAGAAAAGCAGGAGCAGGACGAGGGCGCGCAGGAGCATGGCAAGTAACCTTCGGCAGCGGGCCGGATGCGGCTCGGGCCCGCCTCCCTAGCGCCGAAAGCTTGCGACGATCTGAGGGGGCGTGGCTAAAATGCCGTTAACCGGCCGGAGCGCTTTCGGCCGGGCCGCGGTCTCCGCGCAGAGTCCGGACCAGGCTCAGCCCGAGCAGCGCCGCGGCCGACGCGTAGGACGCCCAGCGCCACAGGCGAGCGAGGTCCGGGCTCCAGCCGGGCCAGAGCAGAGCAAGGGTCGCAACCGCCCACACTATCGCCGCGACGCGGAGCCAGGGCTGATGGTCGCGCACCCGGAAGGGATGGACGAAGCGGATCGGAGCGAAGCTGAGGATCGCGAGGATCGCGACGACGCCGGCGCCGATGGCGGCGCCGGGTTGAATCACGAAAAGATACAGGGCGACGACGTTCCACAGCGCCGGAAAGCCGCGGAAGTAATTGTCCGGGGTCTTCATGTCGCGCCGGACGAAGACGTAGACCGAGGACAGCAGCATGGCCGCGGCGAGCGGCAAGGCGAGCGCTTGCGGCACCAGCCCGGCGCGGCAGATGAAGACGGCCGGCACGAAGACGTAGTTCAGATAGTCGACGATGAGATCGAAGGCTTCGCCGTCGATCCTGGGCACATGCTCCTTCACCCGGGCCCAGCGGGCGAATGTGCCGTCCACGCCGTCGACCGCCAGCGCGGCGAGGAGCCAGATCAGAGCGAGCCGCCATTCGCCCCGCGCCGTCGCCTCGAGCGCGAGAAAGGCCAGGACGACGCCGCTCGCCGTGAACAGGTGAACGAGCCAGGCCGCGGCGATCCGCATCAGGCGTCGTCGCGGCGGTAGGAATAATAACGAAGCCACATTCCGACGATCGAGGTCGCCATTCCGGCGATGAGGCAGGCGAGGAGCAGCGGTTCTTTCGAAGCGCCCTTCGAGGCGGCCGCACCGAGCAGCAGCACGCTCAGCGTCGAGACGATATAACCTAAGCCTTTCACGAGTTCACCCTGAGTTGTTTCGGGACCGAACCCGGAAGGAGAAAGGGTGTTCCCTCCCGTCATCCCAGCAAAGGGCGGGATCCCGTGGGGTGAGGAGCGCCATCGCCTTTCACCCGCTGGGGCCCCGGCTTCGCCGGGGCGACACGATACGCCTAGCCCTTGTCGGCAAGTTCCGGCTCGAGCAGCCGGTGGAGGTGGACGACGACATATTTCATCTCGGCGTCGTCCACCGTGCGCTGGGCGTTGCCGCGCCAGGCTTCGAGGGCGCTTGCATAATCGGCGAAGAGGCCGACGATCTCGACGGTCTCGAGGTCGAAGTCCAGACCTTGCGGGTCCTTGACCCGGCCGCCGAAGACGAGGTGGAGCTTGCTCATTGGCGCTTCAAGCAGAGCGCCCCGGAGGCCGAAGCTTCCGGGGCGCCGCGGCTCAGGCTTCGCTGCCGCCGCGGGCGGCGCCCGCCGCGGCTCCGGCCGAGCTCTTGACCGCGCCGACCGCGCGGTCGGTGAACTCGTCGAGCTTGCTCCTCAGGCCCTCACGGCTGAGGCCGAGCTCGTCGAGCTGGCCGCGGCCCGCTTCCTTCGCCGCATTCGCGGCTTCGCGGGCGCTGTCGGTGATCTTGCGGCCGACGGTTCCGAGCATCTCGTCCTCGCGGCTCGTGCGCGGGAGCAGAGCGGCGACGATGGCCCCGATGGCGAGGCCTCCGACCACGGCGGCGACAGGGTTTGAATCTATGCCCTGGCTGGCCTTGCGGCCGGCCGTCTCATAGGCGCTGCCGGCCCGCTCGCGCGCGGCCGCATAAGCGGAGGCGGTGCGTTCGCGGGCGGATTCGAAGGCCTGGCGGGCCGCGGCCGTGCGGCCCTGGCTGTCATTGCCGTCGGCACCGGCGCCTTTGTTGGTGGCCGAGGCCGAGGCCGGCCGATCGTCGGTGGTACTCGTCATGTACGTGCTCCTTCACTGGTCCCGACGGCGAGAGGAGCCGTCAGGTCATAATTTTCGTCACCTCTGTCCACTCGGACGGTAACCAGATCCTCGTCGTCTTCACCGCTCCCGGAGAAAAGCCAGGATACGGCCGACTTCAGCGGCGCCCTCGCCAGGAAGAGGGTGAAAACGGTAAGCGCCGCCGCGACCGGGACGGGACGGGCCTTCACCGCCTCGACCGTGGTGTCGGCGATCTCGCCGCTCTTGTCCTTGACCCCGGCCCAGGCATTGTGCGCGATCGTTCCGGGCTTCAGCCTTTGCTGAAGCTCGGCGGCCGTCGCGGCAAGGCGGCGGCGGGCGGCTTCGGCCTGCTGCTTGGCAAGCCTCAGCTCGTTGGCGCTCATGGCATCTTCTCCCCGGCCCTGAGCGCCGCCTGCTCCTCCGGATCGCCGCCGAGCGCGCCGAGCTTGGACGCTCCGTAGCGGACCAAAAGGAAGGCGATACCGAGCACCGCGACGGTCACGATGAGACCGCCGAGCGCAGGTCCGACGTGCAGCGCCAGCTCCAGCGACAGGCCGATGAGCAGGACGCTGAGCGCGGCGTTGGCGAGCAGGGCCGCGACGACCAGGGCGATGGCCCCGTTCTTCGCCCGCCCGACGCGGCGGCGGGCTATCGCCTGATACAGCTTCGCCTCGGCCGCCGCATAGCCCTTCGCGTCATCGGACAATTGCCCGAACAACTCGCCGATCGAGCGTTCCCGGGTCCCCGTTGGAGCGTCCAAGCTTTAAGCTCCCGTTCCGCCGTTGCTGGTGCGCCGGCCGTTGCCGCCGCCCGTGCCTTCATTCTCCTCGGGCAGGCCGGCCTTGACCAGGCGGACGAGGGTGAAGCCGACCACGGCCGCGATTCCGATGGCGAGGCCGGGGCTCTTGCGGACGGCCGAGCGGACATTGTCGTACAATTCGTCGACGTCCTTGCCGCGAAGGCTGTCGGCGAAGCCCGAGACTCCGTCTGCAGCCTTACGGGCATATTCGCCGTAATTGTTGCCGAGCCGCTCGTCGATCGAATCGGCCGTGTCGGCGACGACCCTCGAAAGCTCCTCGAGCATGTCGGTCGCCCGGGTCTTGCCGGTGTCGGCGAATTCGCGGACCTTGCCTCCGGCCTGGTCGCGAAGATTGAAGATTTGGCCCTTGACCTGATCGGTGACGTTGCCGCCCGTGCCGCTGCCGGCCGTGCCGCTTCCGATCGTGCCGCCACCGTCCGTGTCGCTGCTGCGCGTGCCGCTGCCGATCAGGCCCCCGCCGCTGCTCGTGCCTTCAGTCGCTGTCATTTGCGTTCCTCCTCCTGAGGCGGTGGTGCCGCCCGTGCCGTCGCCGCCCGAGGCGCCGATGAAGCCCGAGCTCGAGCCTCCGCCATCAGCCACGCCGCTGCTGAAATCGTCGGCATCGCTGCCACCGGTCTCCATGGCGCCGTTGATGATGTGATCCGTGCCCTCGGGCAGCTCGTCGTCGCTAGGAGGCATGAGTCTTACTCCACATAGGTGTTGCTTTGCAGCGAGAACGGCGAGCCGTGCCTCACGTTCCGCCGCCCGCGACGAAAGTTGCGTCGCCCGCGCCGCGCCGATAAGCCGCGCTCACTTCCGCCATATAGTTCATAACGAGGCCGTAACAATGACCGCCATCCTCGACGTCCATGCCCGCCAGATCCTCGACAGCCGGGGCAATCCCACGGTGGAGGTGGACGTCCTTCTGGAGGACGGCAGCATGGGCCGCGCCGCGGTGCCTTCGGGCGCCTCGACCGGCGCTCACGAGGCGGTCGAGAAGCGCGACGGCGACGCGCGCAAATATCTCGGCAAGGGCGTGTGCGACGCCGTCAACGCGGTGCGGAGCGAGATTTTCGAGGCAGTCACCGGCATGGACGCCGAGGACCAGGGGGAGATCGACGCCCTCCTCGTCGATCTCGATGGTACCGAGAACAAGTCGCGGCTCGGCGCCAACGCAATCCTCGGAGTCAGCCTGGCCGTCGCCAAGGCGGCGGCCGACGCCCGCGGCCTTCCCCTCTACCGCTATGTGGGCGGAGTCTCGGCCCGGCTGCTGCCCGTGCCGATGATGAACATATTGAACGGCGGCGCCCATGCCGACAATCCGATCGACTTCCAGGAATTCATGGTGATGCCGGTCGGCGCGGCAAGCCTCGCCGAGGCGGTTCGCTGCGGCTCCGAGATTTTCCATACGCTGAAGAAGAACCTTCACGACGCGGGCCTGTCCACGGCCGTCGGCGACGAGGGCGGCTTCGCGCCCAATCTCGCCTCGGCCCGCGACGCGCTCGATTTCATCATGCGCTCGGTGGAGCAGGCCGGCTACACGCCCGGCGATGACGTCGTTCTCGCCCTCGACTGCGCGGCGACCGAATATTATCGCGACGGCGCCTATCATGTCGAAGGGGAGGGGCTCACCCTCTCCCCGTCCGAGAATGCCGATTATCTGGCCGCCCTGGCCCGCGACTATCCGATCCGCTCGATCGAGGATGGGATGGCCGAGGACGATCTCGAAGGCTGGAAGGCGCTGACCGAGGCGGTCGGCGGAACGGTCCAGCTGGTCGGCGACGACCTGTTCGTCACCAATCCGAAGCGGCTCGCAATGGGCATCGGGCAGGGGCTCGCCAATTCGATCCTGATCAAGGTCAATCAGATCGGCACCCTGACCGAGACGCTCCAGGCGGTGGAGATGGCGCATCGCGCCGGCTACAGCTCGGTCATGTCGCACCGCTCGGGCGAGACCGAGGACACGACCATCGCCGACCTCGCCGTCGCCACCAATTGCGGGCAGATCAAGACCGGCAGCCTGGCCCGCTCGGACCGCCTCGCCAAGTACAACCAGCTCATCCGGATCGAGGAGGAGCTGGGCTCGATGGCCCGCTATGCGGGGCGAGGGGTGTTCAAGTAGCGTTCGTCATTGCGACGAAGCAATCCAGTGGGCGTTGAAGGCCGCGCTGGACTGCTTCCCTTCGCTCGTAATGACGGCGCCTGACTCCCTTCATCCCACAAAATTTCGCTCATCGGCGCAAAACACTTGATTCCATGGCGTTTTGCTGATTCTGTCGACATTGTCATGCAGACGGTGGGGCGGAACACTTTCGAGACGATCAAGCGGGCGGCGCTTCCGGCCCTCGCGATCCTCATCATCGCCAATTTTCTCGGTTATGCGATCGTCGGCGCCAACGGCATCCTGAGCTGGGGCGATTATCGCCGCCAGAAGGCGGAGCGGCTCGTCCAGCTCGCCGAACTGAACGCCGAGAAGACCCGTCTCGCCCACCGTTCGGCGCTTCTCGACCCGCACGGCGCCGATCCCGACATGGTCGAGGAGACGGTCAAGCGCGAGCTCGGCGTGGTCCGGCCCGACGAGGTCGTGATCCCGCTGGACTGACGGCCCTCGACGTCATTGCGAGCGAAGCGAAGCAATCCAGCGCTGAGATCTACGCCCAGGCCGTAGCTGGTCTCCCGCGTCGCTCCGTTCCTCGCAATGACGGGCCCGGCACAAGTTGCGCCCCATCGCGTTTGCCGCCATAGAGCCGCCCTTCGAACAGCAGCAGGATTCCCAGTGGCCAAGGCAGCATCGTCCAAGCGCGCCGAACCGGCGGACGCCTCCGCCCCGCCTTCCATTCCGAACCGCGAACGCCCGCCCGAGCCGAGACGCCACGAGGCCGGCCGCGACGAGCTGCTGGAATATTACCGCCAGATGCTGCTCATCCGCCGCTTCGAGGAGCGCGCCGGCCAGCTTTACGGCCTCGGGCTGATCGGCGGCTTCTGCCACCTCTATATCGGCCAGGAAGCGGTCGCGGTCGGCCTCCAGTCGGCTCTGGAGCCGGGCCGCGACAGCGTCATCACCGGCTATCGCGATCATGGACATATGCTTGCGTACGGGATCGACCCGAGGGTGATCATGGCGGAGCTGACCGGCCGCGCCGCCGGCATCTCGAAGGGCAAGGGCGGCTCGATGCACATGTTCAGCGTCGAGCATAAATTCTACGGCGGCCACGGCATCGTCGGAGCCCAGGTCAGCCTCGGCACGGGCCTCGGCTTCGCCCACAAATATCGCGACGACGGCGGGGTCTGCCTCGCTTATTTCGGCGACGGCGCCGCCAACCAGGGCCAGGTCTACGAGAGCTTCAACATGGCCGAGCTGTGGAAGCTCCCGATCATCTACGTGATCGAGAACAACCAATATGCCATGGGCACCAGCGTCAACCGCTCGTCGGCCGAGGACCAGCTCTACCGCCGGGGCGAGAGCTTCAGGATCCCCGGCCTCCAGATCGACGGCATGGACGTGCTCGCCGTGCGCGGCGCCGCGACGACGGCGCTCGAATGGGTCCGCGCGGGCAAGGGCCCGATTCTCCTCGAGTTGAAGACCTACCGCTATCGTGGCCATTCGATGTCGGATCCGGCCAAATACCGATCGCGCGAGGAAGTGCAGGCGGTGCGCGAGAAATCGGATCCGATCGAGGCGGTGAAGCGTGAGCTCGCCGCTGCCGGAGTCGGCGAGGACCAGCTCAAGAAGATCGACAACGAGATCAAGCGGATCGTCACCGAAGCCGCCGATTTCGCCGAGCAGTCGCCGCAGCCCGAGGCGTCCGAGCTCTACACCGATATCCTGGTCGAGACCTACTGATGACGACGCTTCCGCTCCCCGGCGAAGGCCGGGGCCCAGCCCGGACACCCAACTGGATCCCGGCCTGCGCCGGGAAGCACCGAGGATCCTGACGAATGCCAGTTGAACTGAAAATGCCCGCCCTCAGCCCCACCATGGAGGAGGGGACCCTCGCCAAGTGGCTCGTCAAGGAAGGCGACGTGGTCAAGTCCGGCGACATCCTCGCCGAGATCGAGACCGACAAGGCCACCATGGAGTTCGAGGCCGTCGACGAGGGAACGATCGCCCGAGCCGGACCCGTCCGAGCTCTACACCGATATCCTGGT
>DASVPM010000373.1:0-2544 GCA_036382815.1 Allosphingosinicella sp. | reverse complement strand
AACGGGCACGGTGGGCAGCAGGCCGAAAACCGCGATTGTTTTTCAAGGCTTTGTCGCAGCGCCGCGTGGCGCTATCACGGCGTCGCAACGACGAAAGACGCGCCCATGGCTTCACCCTCGCCCGTGCCGGCGGCCGACGCGCCGATGGGCGAGGGCATGCTCGGCCACGATTGGGCCCGAACCGCGCTCGGTCCGAAGCCGGCCTGGCCGCCGAGCCTCGCCTTCGCAGCCGGACTGTGCCTGCGCTCGCCGCTGGCGACGGCGCTCTATTGGGGGCCCGACCGAATCCTGATCCACAACGAGGCCTGGGCCAGCCTGATGGGCGGGGAGGCCTTGGGAGCGCCCGCCGCCAGCGCCGCCCAGTCGCTTTGGCCGGTCGTGGCGCCCCTGGTCGAGCAGGTGGAAAGCGAGGCCCGGGGCGCCTTCGTCCAGGAGCAGCCGCTTCGCCTTCTGCGCGAGGGAGTCGAGGAGGAGACCTATTGGAACTGTCACCTCGTTCCGATCCTCGACGAGGCGGGCAAGGTCGCCGGGGTGCTGAACCAGGCCAACGAGGTCACCAAGACGGTCACGGTCGAACGGCGCCTGTCTTTCCAGGTCCGGCTCGCCGACCGCCTGCGGAGGGTCCACGATCCGGAGGAGGCCAAGCAGGCCGCCGTCGAGATGCTGGGCACCTATCTCGGCGCCGCCCGGGTGGGGTGGGCCGACATCGACGAGGCGCAGGGCCTCGCCTTCGTCCAGCGGGACTGGACCCGCGACCCCCGCGTGCCGAGCCTGGCCGGCCAGAGCACCGAGATCACCAGCTTCGGCGAGGAAGCGCTCGGCCTGTTCCGCGCCGGCCAGATGATCGCTTTCTCCGACATACGGCAATTGCCGATGGGTTCGGCGGATCGCACCGCGGCCTGGGAGGCCGCCGGAGTTCGAGCGTTGATCACCGTGCCGCTGGTTCGCCAAGGCGAGCTCAAGGCGCTCCTCTACGTCCATGAGCCCGAGCCGCGCGCCTGGAAGAGATCCGACGCGGCCATCGCCCGCGATGTCGCCGAGCGGAGCTGGGCGGCGGTCGAGCAGGCCAGGGCCGAGCAGTCGCTGGTCGAGAGCGAGGACCATTACCGCCACACCGTCGAGCTCAACCCGCAGGTGACCTGGACGGCGCATCCGGACGGCCAGCTCAACCGCGTCGCCAACCGCTGGAGCGTGTGGACGGGCACGAGCGGGCTCGGCGGAAGCTGGATCGATGCCATCCATCCGGACGACCGCGGTCTCAGCTTCGACGCCTGGAGCCTGAGCGTCGCCACCGGCCGGCCCTACGACGTGGAGCATCGGGTGCGGATGGTCGACGGGTCCTACCGCTGGGCCCGCTCGCGCGCCTATCCGCGCCGTCGCGACAATGGCGAGATCTGCCTTTGGTACGGGTCGACCGAGGACGTCCACGAGCGCAAGGTCGCCGAGGAGCATCAGCGCCTGCTGATCAACGAGCTCAACCACCGGGTCAAGAACACGCTCGCAAGCGTCCAGGGCATCGCCTTCCAGACACTGCGCGGCGACGTGTCGCTCGCCGAGGCGCGGAGACGTTTCGAGGCCCGGCTGATGGCTTTGTCCAGCGCCCACAATCTGCTCACCGAGGAGAATTGGGGCGGGACCTCGCTCGAGCGGGTGGTCCGCGACTCGATCGAGCATCTGGCCGGCGAGGCCGGACGCTTCGACGTCGAGGGCGAGCCGCTCCGGCTGGCGCCGCGCGCCGCGCTCGCCTTGGCGATGGCGCTCCACGAACTCGGCACCAACGCCGCCAAATATGGGGCGCTTTCGAAGGAAGGTGGCCGGGTCACCATCGCCTGGACCCAGGAAGGTGACCGGCTGAACCTGGTCTGGCGGGAAAGCGGGGGCCCACCCGTCCACACTCCCAGCCGGCGCGGCTTCGGCTCGAGGCTGATCGAGCGCGGCCTCGCCGCCGACCTTGGAGGCTCCGCCGTCCTGCTTTTCGATCCCGCCGGGCTGCGCTGCGAGATCGAGGCCTCGCTCGCCGCGGTCCGGGCTCCGGAGCGGGCGCTTGGCTGAGCAGCGCCTCAGGATCCTCGTCGTCGAGGACGAGATGCTGGTCGCGATGAACATCGAGGACATGCTGCTCGAGCTCGGCCACGAGGTCGCCGGGCTGGCCGGCCGGCTCGGACCGGCGATGGCCCTGGCGAGCGAGAGCCGGTTCGATGCGGCGATGCTGGACGTCAACCTCGACGGCGAGCCCAGCTTCCCGGTGGCCGACCTGCTCGCGGAGCGCGGCATCCCCTTCCTGTTCGCCACCGGCTACGGCCGGCAGGGGATAGTCGAGCGCTTCAGGGATTGCGCGATCCTGCAAAAACCCTTCCGAACGGCCGAGCTCGGGGCAGCGCTGGCCGCCTTGTCCTTCCCGGAGGCCTAGAGTCTGTTCTGCTCATATTGAAGCGTATCCGGAGTTGCGCAGGTAGTTTGCGCATTCGTGGGGTGGGAAGGCGTCGAGGAGGGAGCCGATACGCTTCCAGGTCGCGTCGACGGTTCGTTCGGCGGCTTTGCGCA
>DASVPM010000372.1:0-10886 GCA_036382815.1 Allosphingosinicella sp. | reverse complement strand
CCCGAGGTCCCGGCCTTCGCCGGGATGACGAGCGACGATGCATGCGTTATCGGGTCCTCGGGGGAAGCGATCATGACCAATCCCAACTACCGATGGATCATCGTCGCGGCCGGCGGGCTGCTGGGCTGCGTCGCCATCGGCGCCATGTTCTCGCTTCCGGTCTTCCTTCGTCCGATCGCCGCCGCGACGGGCTGGTCGACGACCGGAATATCGACGGCGATGACCATAGGCTTCATCGCCATGGCGCTGGCCAGCTTCGGCTGGGGCGGCCTTTCGGACCGGTTCGGGCCCCGGGCCGTGGTCCTGACCGGCTCGGTCATGCTTTCGGCGAGCCTGGCGCTGGCGAGCCGGGCGCCGTCCCTGCCGGCCTTCCAGTTGATCTTCGGGCTCGCCGTCGGAGGATCGGCGGCCGCCATCTTCGCTCCGATGATGGCCTGCGTGACCGGCTGGTTCGACACGAGGCGCGCCCTCGCCGTCTCCCTCGTCTCGGCCGGGATGGGGATGGCGCCGATGACGATGGCGCCGCTCGCGGCATGGCTGGTGACCCGCTACGACTGGCGGACCGCGCTCCTGATCATCGCCGGGCTAGCCGCGGCCTTGATGATCCCCGCATCCCTTCTCGTCCGGCGCGCGCCGGCCCTCGCCTCGCAGGAGCCTGCGAACGAAGGGCCGGTCTCCGGCATCTCGCTCTCCGGGGCGCTCCGCTCGCCCCAGTTCATCGTCCTCGCTCTCACCAATTTCTTCTGCTGCGCGACCCATTCCGGCCCGATCTTCCACACCGTGAGCTATGCGGTGAGCTGCGGGATCCCGCTGATGCTGGCGGTTTCGATCTACAGCCTGGAAGGGCTGGCCGGGCTCGGCGGCCGGCTCGCTTTCGGAATCGCCGGCGACGCCCTCGGCGCCAAGCGGGTGCTCGTCTTCGGCCTGCTGGTCCAGGCGATCGCGGCCCTCGGCTATCTCGCCGCGCGCGAACTGGCCACCTTCTACGCGGTCGCCGCCCTGTTCGGCTTCATCTATGCCGGAGTCATGCCCCTCTATTCGGTCATCATCCGCGAGAATTTCCCGCTGCGGATGATGGGCACGGTGATCGGCGGGACGGCGATGGCGGGGGGCCTTGGGATGGCGACCGGGCCGGTGCTGGGCGGGATGATCTACGACCGCTACGCGACCTACAGCTGGCTGTTCGTCACCGCCTTCGGCCTCGGCATCGGCGCGTTCCTGATCGCCATGACCTTCAGGCCGTTTCCGGCGGAGAGGCGCGGCGCCGTGGCGGCCTGACCCGTCAGCCCGACACCGCCGGGCACACGGGTATGTCCTTCGGCTCGGGGCGTCCGCCGGCCGGCTCGAACTGGGCGAAATAGGATTCGGAATCCTTCAGCCGCTCGAAGCGGGTGAGCTGGTAGCCGACCGCGGCGAACTCGCAGATGAGCAGCCGCGGAGGCGTGCCGTGGCGGTCCGTCGGCCGGTCGGCGTCGACGACGACGACGCGGCCGTTCTTCTTGAGATCCGGGCGCAGGTTCCACAGGAACTCGCTCGGCTGCGCGATCTCGTGATACATGTGGATCATGAAGATGCGATCGAAGCTGGAGTCGGGGAGCATCGGATCGTTGGGCTTGCCGAGCTTGACCGCGACGTTGTGCAGGTCCTCGCGGGTCACCCGGTTGGCGAGCGCGTCGCGGGTCCCGGGGACGATGTCCTCGGCGAGGACGCGGCCCTTGCGGCCGACGAGCGGCGCGAGGCGCACCGTATAATAGCCTTCGCCGGCGCCGATGTCGGCGACGTACATTCCGGCCTGGACGTCGGCGAGGTCCATCACCGTCTCCGCCTCGCGGACGCTGTCGCGCGCATCCTCGTTCGAATAGCTGGCCGAGACGATCGGCGACACCGGCCGCCTCGGCTGGGGGAAGGGCGATTCCTCCGCCTTCTCCTGGCATGCGGCGAGGAGGAGGAGGGGAAGGAGGGTGCTCAAGATCCTCCCCGCGATTTCGCGGGGAGGGGGACCATGCGAAGCATGGTGGAGGGGTTCTTCGGGCGCCGAAAGAACCCCTCCACCGCACTTCGTGCGGTCCCCCTCCCCGGCAAATGCCGGGGAGGATTTCAGGTAGCGCCTATTCCACATCTTCGACTTCGACCTTCTCGCCCGTGACGCGCTGCGACAGCGCCGCGGCCATGAAGCGGTCGAGGTCGCCGTCGAGGACGTCGGACGGGGCGGTGGAGGTGATTCCGGTGCGCAGGTCCTTGACCAGCTGGTAGGGCTGGAGGACGTAGGAGCGGATCTGGTGGCCCCAGCCGATGTCGGTCTTGGCGGCATGCTCGGCGCTGGCCTGGTCCTCGCGGCGCTGCAGCTCGGCTTCGTAGAGCCGGGCCTTCAGCATCTTCATCGCCTCGGCGCGGTTCTTGTGCTGAGAGCGCTGGTTCTGGCAGGCGACGATGATCCCGGAAGGGACGTGCGTGATCCTGACCGCGCTGTCGGTGGTGTTGACGTGCTGACCGCCGGCGCCCGACGCGCGGTAGGTGTCGATCTTGAGATCGCCCTCGTTGACCTCGATGTCGATATCGTCGTCGACGACCGGATAGACCCAGACGCTCGAGAAGCTGGTATGGCGGCGGGCGTTGGAATCGTAGGGGCTGATCCGGACCAGCCGGTGCACTCCGCTCTCGGTCTTGGCGTAGCCATAGGCATTCTCGCCCTTGATCATCAGGGTGGCGGACTTGATCCCCGCCTGCTCGCCCTCGTGATAGTCGACCAGCTCGACCTTGAAGCCGCGGCGCTCCGCCCAGCGCCTGTACATGCGCTGCAGCATCTCGGCCCAGTCCTGGCTCTCGGTGCCGCCGGCGCCGGCATTGACCTCGATATAGGTGTCGTTGGCATCGGCCTCGCCGGCGAGGAGGGCCGTGACCTTGTCCCGCTCCGCCCGTTCGGCGAGCTCGGCGAGGGCTGTGAGCGCGTCCGCGGCCATCGCCTCGTCGCCTTCCGCCTCGGCCATTTCGAGCAGCTCGACATTCTCGTCGAGCTCCCGCTGGATGGCGCGGGTGGCGCCGATCGCCTCGTCCAGCCGGCGCCGCTCGCGCATCACCTCCTGGGCCGCCTTGGGGTCGTTCCAAAGGGCCTGGTCCTCAACCCTGGCATTGAGCTCCTCGAGACGCCTCAGCGCCCGGTCCCAATCGAGGAACCGGCGGAGGAGGTCGAGCGCCGACCGGATCTGGTCGGCATGGGCTTGCGCTTCGGCGCGCATGGGGTGGTCTCCAATGGACTGTTCCCCGGCCTTCGCCGGGACACAGGTTTGGGCCGAACTAGTAGATTCCGCCCTGATTCTGCAAGAAATCGCTATCCCGCTGGACAGGGGCCGCCCGCGCCGCCCGCACCTTGCGGACCACCTTCTCCGGCGGCCGGTTGGCCATTTCGTCGCGGCGGATCGAGCGCCTCGGCTCGCTCTCCGGCTTGAAGGCTTCCCAGATCACCGCGGCCTTGGGCTCGTCGGTCGGCCAGGCTCCGAACACCTTCTTGCCCGAGCGCCGGTCGATCCTGACCATCCGGATCCCGGCCGGGGCGCGGAAGGGGAGGACTGGCATGTCCTTGAGCGCGACTTGCGCGAATTGCTTGAAGATCGGCGCGGCGAGGGTTCCGCCCTGGGCGTAGCCGCCCATCGGCCGCGGGTGGTCGAAGCCCATATAGACTCCGGCGACGATCTCGGCGCTTCCGCCGATGAACCAGACGTTGGTCGGGCCCGAGGTGGTTCCGGTCTTGCCGAACAGCGGCCGTTTGAGGTCGCGGAGCACCTGGGCGGTGCCGCGCTGAACGACGCCTTCGAGGATATGGACCATCTGATAGGCGGTCATCGCGTCGAGCACCTGCTTGGTCCGCAGCGGCGGCCTCGGCATCGGCTTGCCGTCCCAGTCGCGCGCGTTGCAGCCGTCGCAGGGCCTGGTGTCGGCGCGGTAGATGACCTTGCCGTTGCGGTCCTGGACATAGTCGATCAGCGTCGGCTTCACCTGCCGGCCCTGGTTGGCGAGAATGGCGAAGGCGTTCGTCATCTTGAGCACGGTCGTGTCGCCGGCGCCCAATGCGATGGCGAGATAATTGGGATAGTCGCCGACGCCCATCAGCCTCGCGAGGCGGGTGACCTTGTCCATCCCGGTCTGGTTGGCGGCGCGCACCGTCATCAGGTTGCGCGACTGCTCGATCCCCCAGCGCATCGTCTGCGGACCGGCATTGCCGCCCGAGAAGTTGCGGAAGCATTTGTTGCCGAGGCCCGCGCCCTGCCAGACGCAGAAGGCGCCGTCGACGATGATCGACGCGGGGGTCATGCCGTTGTCGAGGGCGGCGGAATAGACGATCGGCTTGAAGGTCGAGCCGGGCTGGCGCTGGGCCTGGACGGCGCGGTTGAAATCGTCGCCGCGGGCATCGAAGCCGCCCTGCATGGCCAGCACCCGGCCGGTCGCCACTTCCTCGACCACCATTCCGCCCTTGATCTCGGGGATGGAGCGAAGCGACCAGGTGCCGCCCTCGCGCTTGACCGCGATCACCATGCCCGGCCGGAGGAAGTTGAATGCGGCCGTGCCGGTACCCCGCTTCGGCATCGCCGCGGCATAAGCGGGGAGATCGCCGGTCGAGCCGTCGGTGAAGCCGATCGTGGCGCTCTGGCCCTCGCGCAACAGGACGACCGCCGGGCGCCAATCTTCGTAGCCGACCCCGAACGGCGCCCGCGCCAGCTGCCCGCGCCAGTCGCCGCCGGCGTCCACCTTGAGCCCCGGGTCGCGCCAGCCCTTGCCCCGGTCGTAGCGCATCAGACCGTCGCGAAGGGCCAGTTCGGCGGCTTTCTGCTTCGGTACGTCGAGCGATGTGCGCACCCACAGGCCGCCCGTATAGACCCCGTTCTGCCCCTTCTCGGTCTGCTCGCCCCAGCGCGCCATCAGCTGGCGGCGCACCTCTTCCATGAAATATCCGCCGACGTTGCGGATGCTGTTGTTGGTGAATCGGACGGTGCCGAGAGGCTCCGCCTGGGCGGCGGCGCGCTGGGCGGCGCTGATCTTGCCGTTGCGCTCCATCTCGGCGAGCACCCAGTTGCGCCGGTCGAGGGCGCGCTGGGTGCGGCGGTCGGGATCGTAATTGCTCGGCGCCTTGGGAAGGATTGCAAGATACGCGACCTCGTGCAGCTGGAGCTGCTCGACGTCCTTGTCGAAATAGGCCCGCGCCGCCGCCTGCACTCCATAGGCGTTCCGCCCGAGGAAGATCTGGTTGAGGTAGAGGGCGAGGATCTGCTGCTTGGTGAGGACGTTCTCGATCCGCCGGGCGAGGAAGGCCTCCTTGATCTTGCGAGTCACCGAATATTCGTCGCCGAGCAGGAGGTTCTTCGCGACCTGCTGGGTGATGGTCGAGCCGCCGCGGGCGCGCTCGCCGCTGCCGACCTTGGAGATATAGTCGCCGACCGCTCCGACGAGGCCCGGATAGTCGATCCCGCCATGGGTGAAGAAGGTCTTGTCCTCCGCCGAGGTGAACGCGTCGACCAGGGACCTGGGGAATTCGTCGAACGACAATTCGACCCGCCGCTCGCGGGCGAAGGTCTGCACCGGCTCGCCGTCTATGCCGCGCACGTTGGTCGGCAGCGGCGGCTGGTAGGTCAGCAGGGTTTCCGCCGAAGGCAGGTTGCGGGCGAAGAGCAGCCACAGGAGGAAATAGAGGATGATCGGGATTGCGGCGAGGTAGGCGAGGATCCGGACCCACCGCCTGCCCCACGCGCGCCTGACCCGGCCGCCCAGGCGGCTGCCGGCGTCGCGATAGAGGGTGAGGCGGGTCGGGGCGGCTTCGGACATTCGGGCAAGCTCTAGCGGATGATCACGGTGGGGTGAAGCGGCTCCGGGCTTGACTTTTCGTATTTGTCGTATATACAGTAATTATGTGAAAATCGAATTCGATCCCCGGAAGCGCGAGAACATTCTCTTACGCCGGGGCCTTGATCTCGCGACCGCAGGGGAATTGCTGGCCGGCAAATGCCTTACGGAGGCCGATGACCGGTTCGATTATGGTGAAGATCGATGGATATCGGTTGGACCTCTGAATGGCGACATCGTCGCCTGCGTGTGGACTGATCGAGGGGGGGAAGTCGTACGGGTCATAACTATGTGGAGGGCGACAGCGCGTGAGCAAGAAAGATATTTCAGGTGGCTCGAAGGTGCGTGAGGAAACGGCCGGTTTTCAGGCCGATCTCGATGACGACATCGCCGAGCTCGACGATACTTTCTTCGAGCGTGCTGCGCTCACTATAGGCGGAAAGGTGATCCGAGAGGGGACCGGCACCCTGACGAATCGCGGCCGACCGCCGTTGCCGGAAGGGACTCGTAAAGAGCTTGTCTCGGTTAGGCTTTCCCCGGACATCCTTTGGTGGCTGCGCTCCACCGGGCCGGGCTGGCAGTCGCGGATGGAGGATATGCTGCGCGAGCGGATGCAGGCCGCGTTGGCGCAAAAGGACTAGCGCGCCGCGACCCGTACCAGCTTCCTCGCGAAATGGGTCTCGATCGCGCTCTTCATCCCCAATGCGATCTGCTGCCGCCCTTGCGCGGAAGCGATATAGGCGGTGTCGGTCGGGTTGGTCAGATAGCCCGTTTCGAACAGGATCGACGGCACGTCCGGCGCCTTCAGCACCACCAGCGAGGCGAAGCGGTGATATTCCGGCCGGAAGGGGAAATAGGCCGAGGCCTCCCGCTTCAGCAACGCGGCGAATTCCGCCGACACCGTCATGCTCTCGCGCTGCGCGAGGTCGATCAGGATCCGGTCGACCCCCGTCTCGCCGCTCAATGACGCTCCGGTGATCCGGTCGGACTGGTTCTGCTGCTCCGCGAGCAGCGCCGCTTCCCTGTCCGAAGCGACTTCCGACAGAGTGTAGATGGTGGCCCCGCGGGCGCCGTCGTTGGAGGGGGCCGCGTCGGCGTGGATCGATATGAACAAAGCGGCGCGCATCTTGCGGGCGATCTCGTAGCGGTCCTTGAGGACCAGGTAGCGGTCGTCCTCGCGGGTCATCGCCACCCGCACCCGGCCGGAAGCGGCGAGGGCGTCGCGGATCGCGGTGGCGATGGCGAGGGTGACGTCCTTCTCCCGGCGCGCTCCGAACGGCGAGGTCGCGCCCGGATCGTGCCCGCCATGGCCGGCGTCGAGGACCACGAGGGGCCGCGCCGGGTCGCCGATGATGCGGGGCAGCCCGGCCGCCGCATCGCTTCGGTCCGCGACGGCGATAGGCACGCCTTCGTCGCGCTGCGCCGGCCCGCTCGGGGAGGTCACCGCGGTGACGAGCGCGATCAGAAAGGCGACCAGGGCATCCATCGCCGGCCACTATCCCGGCGCCCGCCCCGCTTGGCAAGCGACCCTTCGGCGGGCCTATCTTTCCGCCCAGCCGCCCGAGTGGAGCGAAACCAGCTCGTCGGCGCTCCGGCGGCCGCCGCCCGACGCATTGACCCGGCGGATGAAGTCCCCGCTCACCCCGTTGTCGCGCAGCCGGACGATATCCTCGGCGGACAGACTGGAATAACCGACCGCCTTGAGCTCCCCGAGATAATCCGGCGTCACTCCGTGGTCGCGAAGGCGGATCAGCTGGGCGGTCGGGAAGCGATAGCCCTGCCGGGCCGCCTCGCCGACGAAGTCCGCGGAAACGCCATGGTCGCGAAGCTCGACGAGCTGGTCGGCCGGCACGTTCCTGACGCCGAGGCGGGCGAGCTCTCGGACATAGTCCGGCGTGACTCCGTGATCGCGAAGCCGGATGAGCTGGTCGAGCGGCAGCCGGTATCCCGCGTTCCGGAACGACGCCGCGAAATCGGGCGTCACACCATGATCGCGAAGCCGCACCACTTCATCCGCCGAGAGATCGTTCAGGCCGAGCCGGCCGAGCTCGGAGACGTAATCCGGAGTCACTCCATGGTCGCGCATCTCGCTCAGCGCGGCGAGCGTGCCGACGCGGTAGCCGTGGCCGCCCATGCTCTTGAGATAATCGAGGTCGGCGCCGTGGTCGGCGGCCCGGACCAGATCGTCGACGCTCGCCCGGGCATAACCCTGCCGCTTCAGCTCTTCGAGATAGGCACGGCCGACGTCGCGAAGCGCGAGCGAGAAGAGCTGCGCTTCGCCGGCGCGGCCATGGCCTCGCTCGGCAAGCTCGGCCGCGAAGCCGGCATTGGCCCGGAAGCTGCAGTCGCCGCTGCCGTGCCAGCGCCGCACGATGCCGGTGCAGACGATCGTGCCCGCGTCGCGATCGAAGCGGAAATCGACCGGAGTGCCGCTGGCGGAGTCGAGCTGCGCCGCGGTGAGGCCTCCAAGGCTCGACAGCGGCCGGGTGTTGCTGTGGGTCCAGCGGCTGTTCGCGGTCCGGCGGGTAAGCTCGAACTGGACCATATTCTTCGCCCGCAGGCGGGAATCGGCGTCGATCGACCAGCCGACCTCGCCCGCCGCCTCGGCATCGGCTGTCGAGCCGGGGGCCGCGCACGCAGCTGGAATGGCGGCCGGAAGGGCGAGAGTGGAGGCGAGAAGGGCGAAGAGGGCAGCGCGCATGAGGGAAGCTCCGCTGTGGGGTTCGGTCAGGCGATGCAAGGAGCGCGCCACGGCGGGATCCGTGCTTACCCGCCGATTTCGCTTCGGAGAAGGCCGGCAGCCTGTCCGCTGGCGGACGCTTTCCTGTCCGGTGACGGACATCGGCCGCAAGCCGCGGAGTGCCGGCCCGCTCGCCGCGCGCTAGACGGCGGGGATGACTTTGACGAACCCGGATTGGAAGGCCCTCGGCGCGGCGCTCGAGGAGCAGGGCTGGGTCGTGCTCCCCCGTCTCCTCGATGCGCAGGCCTGTCGCGAGGCCGCCGCGCTTTGGCGGGACGAAAGCCGCTTCCGAAGCCGGGTGGTGATGGGGCGACACGGCTTCGGGCAGGGCGAATATCGCTATTTCGACTATCCGCTGCCGGAGCCCGTCGCGGGACTTCGGGCGGCGCTGTATCCGCCGCTCGCGGAGGTCGCGAACCGGTGGCAGGCCGCGCTGGGCCGGGACGATCCCTATCCGCCGGAGCACGAAGACTATCTCGCCCGCTGCCGCTCGGCCGGCCAGGCACGGCCGACTCCGCTCCTCCTCCGATACGGCCCCTTCGACTATAATTGCCTCCATCAGGACCTTTACGGCGCCGAGGCCTTTCCCCTCCAGGCCGCCATCCTCCTCTCGAGGCCGGGGGAGGAGTTCAGCGGCGGCGAGTTCCTCCTGTCCGAGCAGCGCCCCCGCCGGCAGTCCCGCGCCACCGTGGTCCCGCTGGAGCAGGGCGACGCGGTGGTCTTCGCGGTGAGCGAGCGTCCGGTGCGGGGAAGCCGGGGCTGTTACCGCACCCGGATGAAGCACGGAGTCAGCACGATCCGTTCGGGCGAGCGCTTCACGCTCGGCCTCATTTTCCACGACGCGGCCTGACCGCCCGCCATCCCGGACTCGATCCCCGGCCTTCGCCGGAATGACGGCTGCCGGGGCGGCTAGACGGTCAAAGCCACGAACGGCACCGGCGCGCTCTTCCTCAGCACGATCGGGCGGCCGCGATCGGCCTGGAACAGCTCGCCGTCGAGCAGGACGTTCGAATGGTCGCCCTCGATCCGGATCTCGTCGCCGCGCTCGAGATGGACCCCGGTCATCCGCTTGCGGCCGAGCCGGCCGCGCACCGCGGCGAAGAAGGCGCCGAGCAGCGCGCCGAGATTGCGGTCGATGACCAGCGTCTGCATCGCGCCGGTGCGGGCCCCCGCGCCCGGCATGCTCCCCTTGAACAGCAGGCGCTGGAGGGTGGTCACCATCAGGAAGGCGAACTTTCCGTTGAGTTCGCCTTCCTTCATGCCGGACACCCGAAGCGTGGCGGGCGGCGGCGGAAGGAAGCTCGCCCGCCGGCCGAGCGCGACCCCGAGCAGGCCCAGGATCAAGGCCAGCGCATGGGCGAGCCAGTTGGGAAGGCCCAGCGGATAGAGCTTGTTGCGGCAGTAGAGCATCGTGTCGGCGAGATAGGCGCCGCCGAGGAACATGCCGAGCACCGGCTTGCCGTGCCCGGCGCCTCCCGAAAGCGTGATCAGCTCGCGCTGGACGATGTGCGGAGCAAGGCCGGTGCGGGCGATGGCGAGCACCCGCTCCAGCGTCTCGAGCGCGTCGGCCCCGGCCCCCAGATCGTAGGCGATGAGGTTGGTCTTGCCGTTCGGAAGCACCGCGACCGGCGGCGGATTGTCGCCGAAATGGCGGCCGTTGTAGATTTCGGTCAAGGCCGCCTGGACGGTGCCGTCGCCGCCGTTGATCACCAGCACGCGCGGCTCGATCAGCGCGATGGTCCGCAGCGCGGTGCCGATCTGGTCGACGTCCTCCACCTCGTAATGGAAGATGTCCTTATGGTCGGCGCAGAAGCTCCGGACGGCCGGAAGCAGCGCCCTGTTTCCGGTCGACCGCGGGTTCGAGAGAAGCGCGACCCGGGCCATTCCTATCGGCCGATCGGAGCGATGGAGAGGCCGCTCCGGTAGTTGAGCACCACCGGCACAGTCTTGACCCCGCGCCCGACCGCTACCGACACCGCCCGGGCGGAGGGCTTGAGCTTGAGGATCGAGAGGTGCGGGTTGTTCGAGAAGCCGCCGCCGTCATTCCAGTTGGTCTTGCCGTTATTGTCCGCGTCGTGGCGGACCGCGACGGCGTAGACGCCCGAGCTCGGAACGGCGACGCAGACGTTCATCGCCCCGGCGCGGGTGACGGGAAGGTCGATCCGCTTCATCTTCTTCCCCCGCTCGAGGAAGTCGGCCGGGTTGCCGCCGTAAAGCTGGATCCGAAGCTTGCCGACGCGATTCTTGAAGCCGTTGACGCTGACCAGGAGCGCCGGCCGGTTGGCGCCGGCGCTGCACGCCGCCGCATCGGGGC
>DASVPM010000371.1:0-4088 GCA_036382815.1 Allosphingosinicella sp. | reverse complement strand
CGAGGATGACGTCCATCGGCAGGGGCGTTCCAATGATCCCGGTGGAGCAGACCAGCACCTGCTCGTCGGGCACGCCCAGGGCCGCCGCCGCGGCGGCCGCCATCGCCTCGGCGTCGGCGAGGCCGGCGGCGCCGGTCCCGGCATTGGCGTTGCCGCTGTTGATCACGATCGCCGAAGCCCGACCCCCATTCTCGGTCAGGCGGCGGCGCGAGAGGACGACCGGCGGGGCGACGAACTTGTTCCGGGTGAACACCGCGGCGGCGGCCGCCGGCTTGCGGTCCTCGGTCGCGACGAGCGCCATGTCGAAGCGCCGCCGCTTGATCCCGGCATGGCAGCCGGCGGCGACGAAGCCGGAAGCGGCGGTGACGCTCATAAAATCCTCCCCTCGATTTCGAGGGGAGGGGGACCATGCGTAGCATGGTGGAGGGGCTTGCTGCCGAAGAGCCCCTCCACCGCGCTTCGCGCGGTCCCCCTCCCCAGGCAATCCTGGCGAGGATTTTTGTTCGGCACCCTCATGGATAGACTCCCGCAACCGGCAATCCGGCCGTCTCGTCGAGGCCGAGCATCAAGTTGGCGCACTGGATCATCTGGCCGGCGGCGCCTTTGACGAGGTTGTCGAGCGCCGCGATCGCGAGCACCCGGCCGGTGCGCTCGTCGTAGCGGGCGGTTAGGTGGACGGCGTTGGAGCCCAGGGTCCATTTCGTCGCCGGCGGGCGTTCGGAGACGTGGATGAAGGGCTCTCCCGCATAGGCCTCGCGAAGCGCGGCGAGCGGGTCGCAGGGTCCGCTGGCGACGGCGTGGCAGGTGGCCAGGATGCCCCGGTTCATCGGCGCGAGATGGGGCGTGAACAGCACTTTGCCGCCCAGCGCCATCTCCATCTCCGCGGTGTGGCGATGGGTGAGAAGGCCGTAGGCGGCCAGGCTCTCGTCGACGCTGTTGAAGTGGGTCTCGTCCTTAAGCGCCTTGCCCGCGCCGCTGACTCCCGAAGCGGCGTCGACCACCAGGCTGCCCGGCTCGATCAGCTCTATGAGCGGCTTGCATGCCAGGATCGCGGCGGTGGCGTAGCAGCCGGCCGCGGCGACCGTCGTGGAACCGGCGATCGAGCCGCGATGAAGCTCCGGTATGCCGTAGACGAACCGGCCGATCAGGTCGGCGGCGCCGTGCGGCTCGCGGTACCAGAGCTGGTAATCCGCCGCGCTGTCGAGCCGGAAATCGGCGCCGAGGTCGACGAAGGGAATGGATCGGGCGATGACGTCGCGGGCCAGGGCCTGCGAATGGCCGTGGGGGAGGGCCGCAAAGACGAGATCGACGTCGTTGTCCAGCGCTTCGGCTGCATAACTATTCACGACCGCGTCCGGATAGGCCAAAGCGAGGTGGGGATGGACCGAGTCCAGTCTCTGACCCGCCTGGCTGCTTCCGAACAGCTTCGCCGGGCGCAGCCGGGGGTGCTGGGCGCAGAGCCTCAGCAACTCGGCTCCGACGAAGCCCGAAGCTCCTAGGATGGCAACGCGAATCATGGGAGGCCGGACATGCGCGTTATTGCATAATTATGCAATAACCTGTGTTTTATGCATCCGTGTCGGGCTTGGGCTCCTCCGGCCGCAACAGGTCGATCTTGGGGCGGTGGGTGTGCTTCCTGTGCCTCCGCCGCCGCCGCGCGGCCGGGCGGAAGACGATCACGCCGATCGCGACTGCGACGATGCACAGCGATGCGATCAGGATCGCCACCGCCTCGGTCCAGATGTCCAGCATCATTCGCCTCCCGGCGGAACTTAGATCAATTCGTCAGCCCTTGCCAGCCCGAAGCCGCCACAAGGTCACCGTGCCGTCGTCGCTCGAGGCGACCAGCCAGCGCCCGTCGGGGCTGAAGCCGACATACATGACGTCCTCCGGCATTTTCAGAGCCTGGACCAGCGCGCCGTCCGCGACCCGCCACAATCGGACGGCCTCGCCGTCCCCGCCGGCTCCGGTGAGCCCGTGCCACAGGGTGCCGACGCCGCTTCGCGCCCGGCCGGCATTCGCCAGCCAGCGGCTGTCGGGGCTGAAGGCGAGCTTGTAGGCATGGTTGCCGAGCAGGAGCCGGCGCACCGCCCGGCCGTCCGAGGCCCGGCGGATGGCGATGGTCGAATCGTCGCCGCCGGTGGCGAGCCAGCCCCCGTCCGGGCTCCAGGCGAGGCCGACCACCGCCTCCTCGTGGTCGGTGAGCGTCGCCAGCGGAGCGCCGCTGCCGGCGTCCCAGAGCCGGACGGTGGAATCGAAGCTCCCGCTGGCGACACGGCTGCCGTCGGGGCTGAAGCGCGCCTCCCAGATGTTGCGCTCGTGCCCGGCGGCGGTGGCGAGGAGGCGCCCGTCGGCGGGGCTCCAGATCCGGATCTTGCCGTCTTCTCCGGCGGCGGCGAGCCGGTCGCCGGCCGGTGCGTAGTCGAGGCTCCAGACGGTTCCGAGCGCGCCCTTCAGGCGGCGCACGAGGCGGCCGGTGGCGACCTCCCAGAGGAGGATCGCGCCGTCATAGCCCGAGGTCGCGAGCAGGCCCCCGCCGGGGGCGAAGGCGACGGTGGTGGCGCCGCCCGGATGCTGGAGCCGGCGGACGATCCTGAGGTCCGGAATCCGGCGAAGGACGACCAGGCCCGAGGCGCTGCTCGTCGCAAGCAAACGGCCGTCGCGGCTGAACGCCGCCTCGCGGCCGGGACTCTCGTCGTCGCGGAAGCGGGCGGCGGGCTGGGCCTGGAGGCGCGGACCGGTGGCGACGGGCTGCGGTGCGCTTCCGCAGGCGGCGAGCAGGATCGCGCAAAGTATGGCGAGGCGCTTCATGCGCCCCGTCTAGCACAGGCTTCAGCCGTGCGCCGAGCCTATGGACGGGTCGAGGATGAAGGCCCCGGCCTCGACCGGCGCGCCGCCTTCCGACGGCGCGCCGATGGCCGCCCCCGCGGCAAGCAGAAAGAAGGCGACGAGAAAGAACAGGACGGCGCCGATGATGCCGCGGGAAGCGGACAAGGGCAGCCTTGCGGTTTCGTGCCGCGCCGTGCGCCGGGTCTGAAAAGCCGTGACTGTCGCCATCGTCCCGCTCCTGATCGAATTGACCGCAGAATAAGGCCGGCCGGCGGCGCCCCGCCACCAGCATTAAGACCAAGTTTCGGCACATTCGGCGGCCGCTTGGCGGCTGGCCTGGGGTGCCGCGTGCGGATATGTGCGGGAATGTACGGCCCATGGAGGTTGGACCAGATCGATGTCGCATCACCCGTGAGCGAGGGCCTCGTGCGCGTGGGAGTCGGAGGCTGGGATTACGATCCCTGGCGGGAGACCTACTATCCGCCCGGGCTGCCCAGGTCGAAGCAGCTCGGCCATATGACGGGCAGGCTGACCGCCGTCGAGATCAACGCGACCTATTACAAGCTTCAAAAGCCCGAGCTGTTCGAGCGCTGGGCGAAGGCGGTGCCGGAAGGCTTCCGGTTCGCGGTCAAGGGGTCGCGCTTCTGCTCCAACCGCAAGGTCCTCGGCGAGGCGGGGGAGGCGGTGGAGCGCTTCTGCGGCCAGGGTTTGACCGAATTGGGCGACAAGCTGGGACCGATCCTTTGGCAATTCATGGCGACGAAGAGGTTCGAGCCGGACGATTTCCGCGCTTTCCTGGCGCTATTGCCGCGCAAGCTCGCGGCATCGCCGCTCCGCCACGTCGTCGAGCCGAGGCACGAAAGCTTCCGCGACCCCGCCTTCGTCGCCATGGCGAGGGCGGCCGGGGTGGGGATCGCCTTCGCCGATTCCGACGAATTTCCCTGCATCGCCGACCTGTCCGGCGATCTGGCCTACGCCCGGCTCCAGCGCAGCCGGGCCGACGTTGCGGCGGGCTATGAGCCGGCCGAGCTCGATCGATGGGCCGAGGTGGCGAGGGCCTGGGCGCGCGGCGACAGTCCGGAGGGGTTTCCCTATGCGGCCAGGCCGTCCAGGCCGCGGGCCCGGGACGTCTATGTCTTCTTCATCTCCGGGGCCAAGGAGCGCAATCCGGCGGCGGCGGAGGCGTTGATCGCGCGGCTGTAAATCGTCCCCGGCATTTGCCGGGGAGGGGGACCAGGCGAAGCCTGGTGGAGGGGTTC
>DASVPM010000370.1:0-5514 GCA_036382815.1 Allosphingosinicella sp. | reverse complement strand
CCGCGGCTTCCCGATCGAGATCGGACGCTTGTCCCGGCTCGTCACCGCCAAGGAGGCGAAGGAGACCAAGGAAGGGATCAAGGCCGGCCAGGTCGACATCGTCATCGGCACCCACGCGCTTCTCGCCAAGAGCGTGGAGTTCAGGAATCTCGGCCTCGTCATCGTCGACGAGGAGCAGCGTTTCGGGGTCACCCACAAGGAGCGCCTCAAGGCGATGCGCGCCAACGTCCATGTCCTCACCCTGACCGCGACGCCGATCCCCCGCACGCTCCAGATGGCCATGTCGGGGCTTCGCGAGCTCTCCGTGATCCAGACCCCGCCCGTCGACCGCCTGGCGGTCCGAACCTACGTCATGCCCTGGGATCCGGTGGTGATCCGCGAGGCCCTTCTTCGAGAGCATTATCGCGGCGGCCAGACCTATTTCGTCGCGCCCCGGGTCGCCGACCTCGCCGATCTCGAACAATATCTTCGCGACGAGGTGCCGGAGGTGAACGCCGTCACCGCCCACGGGCAGATGGCGCCGACCGAGGTCGAGGAGAGGATGAGCGCCTTCTACGACCGCAAATACGACGTCCTGCTGTCGACGACGATCGTCGAGAGCGGCCTGGACATCCCGTCGGCCAACACCCTCATCGTCCACCGCGCCGACCGTTTCGGCCTCGCCCAGCTCTACCAGCTTCGTGGCCGGGTCGGCCGGTCCAAGACGCGCGCTTATTCCTATCTGACCACCCCGGCGAGCCGGACCGTCACCGAGGCGGCGGACAAGCGCCTTCAGGTGCTCGCCAACCTCGATTCGCTGGGCGCGGGCTTCCAGCTCGCCAGCCACGACCTCGACATCAGGGGCGCCGGCAACCTGCTCGGCGACGAGCAATCGGGCCATATCAAGGAGGTCGGCTTCGAGCTCTACCAGTCGATGCTCGAGGAGGCGATCATGGCCGCCAAGAGCGGCGGCGACTTCAAGGCCTCCACCGAATTCTCGCCCCAGATCACGGTCGACGCCCCGATCATGATCCCGGAGGATTACGTCCCCGATCTCGACCTCAGGATGGGCCTCTACCGGCGGATGAACGAGCTCGAGGCGAGCGGCGAGATCGAGGCCTTCGCGGCCGAGCTGATCGACCGCTTCGGTAAGCTTCCGGACGAGACCGACAACCTCCTCAAGATCATCGAGATCAAATTGAACTGCCGCGCCGCCCAGGTGGTGAAGCTCGACGTCGGCCCCAAGGGCGCCCTCGTCCACTTCCACAACGACACCTTCCCCGATCTCGAAGGCCTGATCGCCTACGTCCAGCGCCTCAAGGGCACGGCCAAATTGAGGCCGGACAGCAAGTTGGTGATCTCGCGCAGCTGGCCCGACGCCCCGAGCCGGGTCAACGGCGCCCTCCAGCTGTCGCGGGGCCTGGCCCGGATCCTGGGCTGATCCGCCGGAGCCGGTACACAGCCGTCATTGCGAGCGAAGCGAAGCAATCCAGCACGGTCTCCAACGCCCGCTGGATTGCTTCGTCGCTTCGCTCCTCGCAATGACGATCCAAGCGCCCTAAAGGCGTAGCGGAGCGGCCCTGGGCGGGGGCGGGGCCGACCTGTCGCCGCTGTTGAGCCGAACGCGCTGCCAGGACGAAGCTTCCCCTTCCCCGTCCGTGGCCACGAAGCGCCAGTGCCGGAACAGCGTTCGAAGCAGGCGACGGTCGAGCGCCGCCCGTCCCGTCCCGCTCGCCAGCTGAACCCTTTCGACGGCGCCCCGCTTGTTCAGCCGGACGCAGGCCACGACGTCGGCATCCCGATAGCCGTGTGGGTCATATCCCTCGGGCAGCGCATATTCGGCGATCTGGAAGCGAACGCGCGTCGGCTGACGGCCGGGACAGCGGCCGTCAAGGAAAGCGGGCCTGCCCTCGCCCAGATTCTCGATGTGGGGCGCCCATATGAAGAGCGGGTGAAGGCCGAACCCGTGGCCCACCCACTCTGCCCGGTAAACGCCTCGCGAGCGCCAGTCCGGCGGCGCCAGTCCGGCAACGACGCTCAGCTGGAAGGCCGTCCCGACAAGCGAAAGGTTGGCTAACGAAACTCGCCCGATCATTCTTTGATGTTATGGTATATCATGATCTAAAACAAGCCTCAGCTTCGCCCCGTATCTCCTTTCGGGCGGCTCGTCGGGATTTTCGCAACCTAAATCAGGTTTCGCGGTTGACGCCGCGTACCTGGAGTGAACCGACGATGTTCTTGATTTCATTGATGCTTGCCGCTGCCCCCACGTCGGCGGTCAGGCCGGACATCGTCCAAAAGCGCGAAGCTTCCCGCGCCCGGCCGGTTTCCTCCCTCAAGCGGTCGAAACGCCTGATCGAGCTCGAAGCGACGGTTAGATCGCTTCCTCTCGCCGATGCTTCCGAGCCCGGTCACGGCCCCGGCCCCAAAGGCATGTAGTCGCCCGCCGCTGCAACGGCGGGAGACGAGGTCTGGATTGGGACACGTACTCTCCTGATGAGTACGTGTCCCTTTCTCTGTTCCACGGCGGAAGGGCGACGGTGATTCGCGACCGACGCCGCCATATCCGTCGTCCCGGCGAAGGCCGGGACCTCGGCCTTCGCTGGAGTGGCGGAGTCTTCGCCCCGGTGACGGGTCAAGCGGACATCAGCCGGACCAGCGTCTCCACGTCGACCGGCGGCGAGCACAGGAAGCCCTGATAGAGGTTGCACCCTTCGCGGGCGAGCAGCGAAAGCTGCTCCTCGGTCTCCACCCCTTCCGCGATCACCTCGAGGCCCAGCGAGCGCGCCATGTCGATGACGCTTCGCACCACGACCTGGTCGCGCGGGCTCCCGCTGATGTCCTCGACCAGGCGCTTGTCGATCTTGAGATAGTCGAGCGGCAGGGCCTTCAGATAAGCGAGGCTCGAATAACCGGTGCCGAAATCGTCGATCGCGACCCGAAGCCCGCCTTCGCGCAGCCGCGCGAGCAGGTTCCCGGCGGCGCCGAGATCCTCGATCAGGCCGCTCTCGGTGACTTCGACGGTGAGCCGGGCCGGATCGAAACCGCCGTCGGCGACGAGGGCGATGAACTGCTCCGCGAAACCGGGACGGACGATGTCGG
Source organism: Allosphingosinicella sp. (assembly GCA_036382815.1). Classification (GTDB taxonomy): domain Bacteria; phylum Pseudomonadota; class Alphaproteobacteria; order Sphingomonadales; family Sphingomonadaceae; genus Allosphingosinicella. The sequence continues at coordinate 2,433 of DASVPM010000370.1, read as the reverse complement.
CGGCGGTGATGTTGACCGAAAGCCGAAGGCCCGAAAGCGCTTCCGGCCAGGCCGCCGCGGCGGCGACCGCCTTCCTCTGCACATGGTCGGAAAGCTGGACGAGATAGTCGGAGCGCTCGGCGACGCTGAACAGGGTCATCGCGCCCAATTCGCCGAACCGCGGGTGGCGCCAGCGGGCCAGCGCCTCGGCGCCGACGATCCGGCGGGTGGCGACCGACACTTGCGGCTGAAAGAGAATCTCGATCTCGTCCTGGTCGAGCGCGCGCCGCAGGTCGATCTCGAGCTGGTCGCCGAGCGCGCTGTCGCTGGCCGCCCCGGCGTCGACCACCTTGACCGGGCCCGCCTCGCTCGACTTCGCCTCGGCGAGAGCGGCGCTGGCGCGGCGGAGCAGGCCGGCGGCGTCCTCGCCCTCTTCCGACGCAACGACGCCGACCCGGCTGCCGAGCGTGATGACATGGTCGCCCGACATGAACGGGCGGCCGATCGCCTCGACCAGTTGGCCGGCGAGGAAACGGCCCTCGCCGAGGCTGGTCGGCGCGGCGAGCAGGATTGCGAATTCGGCCCCGGCGATCCGCGCGACGAGCCGGCGGCGGCCGTCGGAATCGGCGAGCCGCTCGATCCGGCGGGCGGCGGCCTGGAGGACGGCGTCGCCCGTCGGCCGGCCGAAGGCGGCATTGATCGTGTCGAAGCGGCTCACCGCCAGCAGAAGCACGACCAGCGCGGGCTGCCCCTCGCCTTCGGCCTTGAGCTGCCGCTGGATCCAGGCGCGCGCGGCGCGGCCGTCGCGAACCCCGGTCATCGAATCGCGCGACTGCCAGGCCGCGCCCTCGAGCGGAACGATCGCCTCGGTTCGCCCGACCACGCCCTCGCCGTCGACCCTGACATGGTGGGCAAGCCGCGCGCCTTCGCCCTCGCCGTCCTGATGGGCGAAGGCGGTCGACTGGCCGGTCGAAAGCAGCCGGTCGATCGCGCCCCGGGCCGCCTTGCGCCCGTCGGGGTCGAGCTTGCGGAACAGCTCCATCAGGCTGATCCTTTGCCCCGCTTCCTCGCCGAGGCCGGCGCGCCGGGCCAGCGCGGGGCTGAGCTCGACCGACTGCGATCCGGGCTGCCAGCGCCACGACGCGCTTCCCGGCCTGCCCTTCCGCCCTTCCGGCTCGCCCCGGCGAAGCGGCCGGCGGCCGCCGACCCGCTCGGCGTGGCGATGGGCATATTGAAGCGCCTGGAGGAACTGGGCGTCGCTGAAGGGGCTGACCAGGGAATGGGTCGCGCCGTCGGCGAACAGCGACTCGAGCGCCTCGGAATCGCCGCGGGAGAGCAGGACCAGCAAGGCCGAGCAATTGGCCTCGGCGGGATCGGCGAGGCTTCGGACCGCCTCCTTTCCTTCCGGCAGCGCGCCGCGCGCGTCGACCACCGCCACCGAGGCGCCGGAGGCGATGAAGCGGCTCTCGGCATTGTCGGCGCGCCGGGCCGCGATCGCCAGCCAGCCGGCCCGCTCCGCGGTCGCGGTCAGCTCGTCGCGGTGCCGGAAGGACAAAAGGAAAAGCGGTGCGCCGGACGCGGCCATGCCTCCCTCTCCCTTCTCCTTGGACGGCGCTTCGAACCCCATCGCTCTACTCTGGCCCTTTCCCCTCAACAATCGGTTTAGATCGGGCAAGGTGCCGGGGCGGGACGGGAGATCGTACGGCCCGTCGGTCGAATTCGGCGACAAAGCGCCTTGGTCTTCACAGGAAAGCTTGCTACAACATTGATTGCGAGCCGTTTTTTACGGGAAGCAGGGGGGAAGTTCCGAAATGATCATCGAAGAGGAGGCGCTCCAGCGTCCCCGCGACCGGCGAAGCCGTGCCGTCACCAGCCGAACGCCGTGCGGCCGGGGCGCGATTGCGATGCAGCTCGAATGCGGCCACGTCACCCGGCGGCGCCCGGCTTTGTGCCTGCCGTCGAGGATCATCTGCGAGCAATGCTGAAAATCCGCCGGACCCGGGCCTGATCGGGCGCCCCGCGATGCGCCGCAAGCCTCGCACCGGCGAGTCGCCGGGGCGCCGACGGCCGTCGCTCCGGCGACCGGGCGCCCCATCGCTCCCCTAGCGCCGGCTCCCCCTTGCCGCTAGCAAGCAGGTCATGACGGCCAATGCCGACCTGCCCACCGCTTTGCTCGCCTCGTCCGCCGAGGCGGCGCAGGCGGCCGCGGCCCTGCTTCGCGACGCCTACGATTTCGTCCCGCTCGCCGAGGCCGAGCAGGTGATCGCGCTCGGCGGCGACGGCTTCCTCCTCCAGACCCTCCACGACATGCTCGATCGCGGCCGGACCCTGCCGGTTTTCGGGATGAACCGCGGGACGGTCGGCTTCCTGATGAACGAGTGGCGGATCGACGGCCTTCGCGAGCGGGTCAACCGTGCCAAGGCGGTGTCGGTGGCGCCGCTCAGGATGGAGGCC
>DASVPM010000369.1:0-9472 GCA_036382815.1 Allosphingosinicella sp. | reverse complement strand
GAGATCGACGAGGAGGGCAATCCGCGCGCGCCCTTCGGCTATGGCGGCGGAGGGCCGGCCGGGCGCCCTGGAGCGGGCGGCGCCGGCTTCGGCCGAACGCCCGGGCCGGATTTCGGGGGCGGCGAGGAGATCGACCTGTCGGACCTGTTCGACGGCCTGTTCGGAGGCAGTTCCGGCCAGCGTCGCGGCGCGCCGGGCGGCGGCTTCGGCGGTTTCGGCGGGTTCGGATCGCGACGTCCGGCCGCGCCTGCACAGAAAGGGACCGACACCGCCTATCGCCTTCCCATCAGCTTCGAGGACGCCGCGGCCCTGAAGGAGCAGAGGGTCACCCTGGCCGGCGGCAAGACGGTCTCGATCAAGCTTCCGGCCGGGGTCGAGGAAGGGACGAAGATCCGGCTGGCCGGCCAGGGCCAGCCCGGCCCCGGAGGGACCGGGGACGCGATCGTCGCCATCTCGATCAAGCCGCACCGCTTCTTCATCCGGGACGGCGACAATATCCGTCTCGATCTTCCGATCTCGCTCGACGAGGCGGTGCTCGGCGCCAAGGTCAAGGTGCCGACAGTCGATGGCCCGGTGATGCTGAGCGTTCCCGCCGGGACCAGCTCGGGCAAGGTGCTCCGCCTCAAGGGCAAGGGTTTCACCGGCAAAAGCGGGCATCGGGGCGACCAGCTCGTGACGCTGATGATCGACGTTCCCGCGGGCGACGAGGAGCTTTCCCGCTTCGTCGAGGGCTGGAGCGCCAGGGGCAAAGGAAACCCCAGGGGTGGGCTGGGCGTCTAGCCTTCCGCATGGAACGTCGTGGCGAGCGAAGCGAAGCAATCCAGGGGCTCGACGTCCGAAGCTGGATTGCTTCGTCGCTTCACCCCTCGCAATGACGGCCATCCACAGATGATCGGACGTTAGCGCCTTGCAGGACATCTCTCCCGAATCACCCGAAGCAAGGCGCAAGCGGCTCGTCCGGACGAGGGCCCGGCTCGGCAAGGTCCGGGGCAAGCTGAAGCCCGGCGAATATCCGTTCGAGGTGATCAAGCGGGTCGCCGTCGGCGTCTATAATGACGGCTTCATCCACGCGGGCAACCTTGCCTACCTCGCGTTGATGTCGCTCTTTCCCTTCGTCATCGTCGCCGCTGCCGTCGCCCGTCTGTTCGGACAGACGGAGGAGGGCCTCGCCGCCGTGGTCGGGATCCTCCAGACCATGCCGCCCGACGTGGCCGAGGTTTTGAAGAAGCCGATCAGCGACGTGATCAGCGCCCGCTCCGGCAGCCTGCTCTGGCTTGGCGCCCTCGTCGGCCTGTGGACCACCGGAAGCTTCATCGAGACGATCCGCGATATCATCCGGCGCGCCTACGGGGTCACGTTCAGCCGTCCCTTCTGGGAATATCGCCTCGGCTCGGTCGGGATGATCATCGGCGCGGTGATCATGGCGATGGTCGCTTTCAGCCTCTCCGTCCTGTTGTCCGGGGTGCAGCAGTTCATCGTCGGCCTGATCCCGCGCGGCGAGGAGCTGGTCGGGCTGTTCACCCTCTTCCGCGTGGTTCCCGCGCTGATGCTGTTCGGGGCGCTCTACCTGATCTTCTACTCGCTCACTCCGAAGCTCTACCGCTCCAGGGGCTGTCCGAAATGGCCCGGCCCGCTGTTCGTCACGATCTGGTGGCTCGCGACGACGGCCCTGCTTCCGGTCGTGCTCTCGAGCCTCGGGGGCTACGACCTCACCTACGGCAGCCTCGCCGGAGTGATCATCGGCCTCACCTTCTTCTTCATCGTCGGCCTCGGCGTGGTGATCGGCGCGGAGCTGAACGCGGCTCTGGCGGAAGTGCCCGAAGAAGCCTTAAAGGATGAGGGCGTGGAGCCTCATCACAGGAAAAGCATCGGATGACCGGATTGATGGAGGGAAAGCGGGGCCTCATCATGGGCCTCGCCAACGACAAGTCGCTGGCCTGGGGGATCTCGAAGCGGCTTGCCGGTGCCGGGGCCGAGCTCGCTTTCTCCTATCAGGGCGAGGCGCTGCAGAAGCGGGTGGGCCCGCTCGCGGGCGAGGTCGGCTCCGACTTCATGATCGAATGCGACGTCGCCGAAATGACCGATCTCGACCGGATGTTCGCCACCCTGAAGGCGCGCTGGGAGACGATCGACTTCGTCGTCCACGCCATCGGCTTTTCCGACAAGAACGAGCTTCGCGGCAAATATGTCGACACCAGCCTCGAGAACTTCCTGATGTCGATGAACATCTCCGCCTACAGCTTCACCGCCGTCGCCCGCCGCGCCCGCGAGATGATGCCGGACGGCGGCAGCCTTCTCACCCTGTCCTATTACGGCGCCGAGAAGGTCATCCCCCATTACAACGTCATGGGCCTCGCCAAGGCCGCGCTCGAGACCAGCGTCAAATATCTCGCCATGGACCTCGGACCCGAGAAGATCCGCGTCAACGCCATCTCCGCCGGACCGATCAAGACCCTGGCGGCGAGCGGCATCGGCGACTTCCGGTACATCCTCAAGTGGAACGAATATAACAGCCCGCTGCGCCGCAACGTCACCATCGAGGATGTCGGCGGCGCCGGCCTCTATCTTCTCTCCGACCTCGCCTCGGGCGTCACCGGCGAGATTCACCATGTCGACGCCGGCTACAACGTTGTCGGGATGAAGGCGGAGGACGCCCCCGACATCGCCACCACCTGAGAGGATTTCTCTCTTGTGGAGCATTAGACACTGTGACAGAGGTTTCCGTCTAATTCGTGATGGAGGCCTTAATGCCGAAGATCGACGTGGATTTCGATACTTGGAAGGAGATTACCCGATTGCGGACAAGCGAGTCCGAGTCGGAGGGAGACGTCGTTCGCAGGCTTCTCAATCTGGATGGCGCACCCAGCCCGGGGTTCGAGGATTATTGGGAGACCGAAGGCGTTCGCTTTCGTGTCGGGACTAAGCTCGAGCACCGCTTCCGGGACGGTCGAATCGTCGAAGCGACGATCACGCCCCGGGGGATCGAGTATAACGGCACAATCTACTCGGGCTTGTCACCGGCAGGAGCTGCGATCACCAACCATCAGGTGAATGGTTGGCTTTTTTGGTTTTTCCGGGACGAGACGGGTCGGTTGGCCGCCGCCGACACGCTGAGGAAGTCGTGATGCCGGCGGTGTTCTGGGAGCGCGGCTTCAAGTTCCACTTCTACTCCAGCGAGGGCGACCCGCTCGAACCGATTCACGTCCACGTTGCTAAGCGCGGCGCAGGCGATGCCAAGCTCTGGCTGTACCCTGACGTCACCTTTGCGTATAACCATGGCTTCGATGCCCGGACGCAAGGCTGGATCCTTCGTCTCGTCGAGGGCCGTCGGGTAGAAATTGAGAGCGCGTGGAATGAGCACTTCGGTTCAGGCGACTAAAATTGAATTCGACGACGTTCAGATGTGGGTCCATCTGGACGATGGACGTATTTTGGGCGTCCCGCTTGCCTGGTACCCGAGGTTGCTGCACGCTTCCCCGGACGAACGCGCTCAAGTGTGGATAAGTCCATCCGGCTTGCATTGGGACGAGCTGGATGAGGATATCTCCATTGCCGGTATTCTCGCGGGTCGCGGTGACATGACCCGGGCGCGTTCTCGCGCCGCGTGAGCTGGAACAGCTTCGGCCATCTCTTCCGCTTCACCACCTGGGGGGAGAGCCACGGCCCCGCCATCGGTGCCGTCGTCGACGGCTGCCCGCCCGGCCTCGCTCTTAGCGAAGACGACATCCAGCCGTGGCTCGACCGCCGCCGCCCCGGTTCGTCGCCGAACACCTCGCCCCGGCAGGAGCCCGACCGGGTCCGAATCCTCTCCGGCACCTACGAGGGCCGGACCACCGGCACTCCGATCAGCCTCGTCATCGATAATGTCGACGCCCGCCCGAAGGATTATGGGAACATGGCGCCCCGCGCCGGTCATGCCGACGCCGCCTACGAGTCCAAATACGGCCTTCGCGATCCGCGCGGCGGCGGCAGGGCCTCGGCGCGGGAGACGGCGGCGCGGGTAGCCGCGGGCGCCGTCGCCCGGCTCGTCATTCCCGGAGTGGCGATCCGTGCCCGCGTCGCCGCGATCGGCGGGTCACCGGATGAATCGCAATGGGAGGCGATGCTCGACGAGGCCCGCGCGGCGGGAAGCTCGCTGGGCGCCCTGATCGAATGCGCGGCGACGGGCGTGCCGGCCGGCTGGGGCGCTCCGGTCTATGCTAGGCTCGATGCCGAGCTCGCCGCCGCGATCATGTCGATCAACGCGGTCAAGGCGGTCGAAATCGGTGCGGGCTTCGAGGCGGCCCGGCTGCGCGGCGAGGACAATGCCGATCCGGCGCTGGCCGGCGGGATTACCGGGGGCATTTCGACCGGCGGTCCGATCATCGTCCGGGCCGCGTTCAAGCCGACCTCGTCGGTCGCCGCCCTCGGGGTGAAGGGGCGGCACGATCCCTGCGTCGGCCTGCGCGGCGCCCCGGTGGTCGAGGCGATGATCGCCCTCGTCCTCGCCGACCACAAGCTCCTGCACCGCGCGCAATGCGGATGAACGGGCGGCGGGTCAGGATCCACGGCCGGGTCCAGGGCGTCTTCTTCCGCGCCTGGACGGCGGACAAGGCGCGCGCGCTGGGCGTGCGCGGCTGGGTCCGCAATCGCCTCGACGGAAGCGTCGAGCTCGAGGCCCATGGCGAGGAAGAAGCGGTCGAAGCCCTGATCGCCGCCTGCCGCACCGGCCCGTCGGCGGCGCAGGTGGAGCGGCTCGAAGTCGAGATCGCGGAAGGGGAGGGGCGGTCCGGCTTCCTGGTGGCGGCGACGGTTTAAATCCCCTCTCCCGCTTTCCGTGGGAGAGGAAGGGCCCGCCGCGAAGCGGTGGGGCGTGAGGGTCTGTACCGCTGGCTCGGCAGGACCCTCACCTCCCCAGCCTTCGGCCTGGGCCCCTCCGCTCCCGTAAGGACGGGAGAGGAGAAGTGAGCGCCGCGGGACGACGAAATCAGATCAGATCGGCGAGATAGTCGCTGAGGCGGTCCATGCCGTGCGGCGTGAGCGCGATCGAGTTGCGCCGGGTCCGGCTTCGGGCGACGAGATGCTTGTCGATCAGCCGGTCGATCAGCGCCGGCCCGTCCTCGGGGTCGACCTTGGCGGCCTCATAGGCCTCCTCGAGCGGGACCTCGCGGCCGTCGTCGCCGGCGATGAACAGCGACAGGAGCAGGTCCCACGCCGGCTCGCCGAACAGCCCGACCGGGAAATATTCGTCGCGCCGCCGGCGCTCCTGATAGAGCCGCTCAGCCACGGTGCGCAACGACTGGCCGGCTTCGACCGAATAGGGATCGGAAAGGACGGCGAGGCGCGCCGAGGCCTGGCGGACTATCGCCAGCGCTGCTTCCAATCTTGCTGAATGAATTTCGCGCACCACGTATTCTTCCCCGCGGGCACATTATCGAATTCCGCGGCTCTGCATAGAGCCTTATTTCGATTCCCATCAATTCCTCCTTGCCGGCTGGAGCAGGCCCAGGGCCCGGAAGCTCGACCAGCCCGAGCGGGCGACGATGACATGGTCGTGAATGCAGATATCGAGCGCCCGTCCGGCCTCCGCGATCCGCCGCGTCGCCTCGACGTCGCCGCGGCTTGGGGTGGGGTCGCCCGACGGATGGTTGTGGGCGAGGATGAGCGCGGTGGCGCCCACTTCCAGCGCCCGCCGCATGATCTCGCGCGGGTAGACCGGGGTCTCGCTCACCGAGCCGTGGGTGTGCGTCTCGTCATGGAGCAGCCGGTTGCTGCTGTTCAGGAACAGGACCCGCAGCCGCTCCGTCGGGAGCAACGCCATATCGAGCGAGAGGTAGTCGATAAGCTTCTGTGAATCGTCCAGCGTCGGCCGGGCGAAGGCCTCGGTGCGAAGCGAATGCAGCATCGCGTCCCGGACGATCCCGAGATGCCGGACCGCCGCCGCCCCGTCCCCAAGCGCCCGCGCCTGGGCCGCCGGGGCCGCCGCCAGAGTACCCGCCAGCGAACCGAATTCCGCGACTAGGCGGTCGGCCCATTCCGAGGCGGCGTTGCCGAGCGGCCTGAGGAGCTCGACCAGGATTTGTCGACACCGAACCTGGCCAGGCGCCTCTGATGGTTCCAGGTCCCCAGCACCAGCAACGCTATCATTGGGTACCCCCAAAAGCGAAGGGCGAACGCGTAAGCCAATGGCAGTATTTGCGGGTCGACTAGCTTCACCGCATGGCCGGCCGTCCCAATGAGCTGCAGTGCCACTATGCATAGCGGCCAGAGCCTTTCGGCACGTAGCGCGAGCACCAAAAATGCAACCAGCGCTGCGACGTCGACCAAGAAGACGCCCACCTCGACCGAACGATAGATCGTGGCAGCGTTTGATAGAGTAATGAGGGTAAGCAACGAGCCCACGACGATAATCGATGCGCCAATCCATTCGGGCGCACCGCCACGTCTGGCGACGTAGACGCAGCATGTCGCAAGCAGGGCGTAGAAGACCAGGGTGTTGACCACGGTGAAACCGGATCACGCGGCGGGAACAGGGTCAAGGTCAATCTCCCGGCAAACGCCTCATGCGACCGCTGTTAAATGGCTGACGCCGTCAAACCCGGTGACGGCAGGCTTGGGCCCCACGTCCCCTATGGACACCGTGCGGAGCCCAACCTGAATCTTTGCTTCGCTCAGCCTATTGTGAGTCTCCACAATGTCGCAGCGCGCGCGGGCAAGCGACGCAAAGGCAGATGCCGCAACCTCAAAGGCGTCATGCGCCACGAGGGCGGAAACGTTTGCCTCCGTCCGTGCGGAGATTAGGGTGCCATGGAACTCAGCGGCACGGGCAAGCGCCTCATCGATCGCTTTCTCGACTGCGAAAAGGCTGTCGGCCACTTTCATGGCGGCGTCGCGGCGTGCTTTGAGCATAAAGTCTCCCTGTTCGCGGGACGCAGTCCCGCGCCTGTGATTTCGAGCCTGTAGGTGCCGGGGTGCGATCAGCTTGCCGGCGTTTAAACCCGAGGCCCGGGGCGTTGGATGCCGGTGCCACCCCTGGAACCGTCCTCCACGCCGGCCTCGACAACCACGCAAGGTCACCAGGCCTCGGTGCCGGTCGAGAGCGGGAAACTTGGGAGCCCCTCCCGGCTTTACGCCGGACACCCGCTTGTCGTTGCCCACTCTCGATCGGTCCGTCCGAATGAGCGGCAAAGCGGTCCCGGGGCAATGTCCAACGGTTGGTATACCAACGGCTGGTAATCGGCGCTCGGCCCTTTGCCGGGCGCGAATGCCAGCCGTAACGCCGGCTCATTGCACCGGGCTCTATCGAAATTCAGCTCCCTCGAGCGTCTAAAAATCCTCCCCTGCATTTGCAGGGGAGGGGGACCAGGCGAAGCCTGGTGGAGGGGCCTTGCCGAGTCTGAAAGAACCCCTCCACCGCGCTTCGCGCGGTCCCCCTCCCCCGAAAATCCGGGGGAGGATTTAGGAGAGACGGACTGGCGGGATGCCGATACAGCCCAATCCGCAGGCGCTCAGGCCTGGGTGAGCCTGCTCAGTGCCTCGATCGCCGAGACCAGGGCTCCGAAGGCCAGAGCGACTCCGATCGCGATCAGCGCGATCCACATCAGTCTCGTCGCCCAGTTGAGGTCGCCCGGTTTCGACGAGCCGAGCGGGAGCGGAAGAGTGGGCGTCCCGATCGGTGTCGCCACCCGGAAGAAGGCCTGCTCCTCGCGCATCGACCCGCCGGCCGAATCGTGGGGCTGCCAGCCGCTGACGATAGGCGGGACGAAATTGTAGGATTCGGAGGAGGGGGAGGAATCGATCGGCGGATAGGTCACGCCCGGCGAATCTTCCCGCCCCTCATGCTCCGCAAGCACCTTCGCCGCGGTCCGGCGGTCGCCGACTCCAAGGGTCTTCATCGCCGCTTTGATATGCTGGTCGACCGAGCCGGGCTCGATGCCCATGATCGGCGCAATCTCCTTGGACGTCAGATGTGCATAGACATGCCTGAGGCAGGCACGCTGTTGCTCGGTCAGCCTGGCGATGCGTTTCGGGTCCATTTACGGAAAGGGATTATCGCTTAGGACGGGCTTCGGCACAATGGGGCAGGAACAGCCCGCAATTCAGGGACAGCAACGCCCGGCCTCCCTCTTGGTTTCGCCCGCGGTCAGGCGGCGAATCCGGTGACGAACTCGGCGGTGGCGGCCCGGAATCGGGTCAGCCGGTCGTCGACATTGCGAATCCGCTCTCCACTCCGTCGATCTCGCGGGCGACGTTCTCGGTATCCTCCCGGATCGCGGCGATGGTGGCCGACATCGAGTCGGCGGCGAGCGCGGTCTCGTCGACCGCGGCGGTGATCATGGTCGCCGTCCGGGCCTGGACCTCCATCGCCTCGCGGATCCGCTCGGCCGAGCTCCGGACGTCCTCGACGGTCTTCTGGATCGAGCCGTTGGCGTCGACGGTTTGCCGAGTCGCCTGCTGGATCGCGGTAATCTTACCGGTGATGTCGTCGGTGGCCCGGGCGGTCCGGGCGGCGAGTGATTTCACCTCCTGCGCGACCACCGCGAAGCCTCGGCCCGAATCCCCCGCCCTGGCCGCCTCGATGGTGGCATTGAGGGCGAGGAGGTTGGTCTGGCCCGCAATGTCGCGAATCAGCCCGAGGATCGATTCGATCGCCTCGACATGGCCGGACAGGGCCCGGCTCGCCCGCATCGCCTGGCTCGCCTCCTCGCCGGCCCTGGTCGCGACTCCGGTGGCGACCTCGACCTCGCTCCGGGCGTTTCCGATGGCGCGAATGAGGCCGGCGGCGGTTTCGGCGGCGTCCCGCATGGCGTGCGCGGATTGCTCGGCGGCTTCCGCCACCTCCGCGGTCTTGCCGAGCATTCCCCGGGCGGAGGCGGCCGTCCGGCCCGTCTTCTCGCGAAGCTTCGCGGATTCGCCGGTCGTCGCCTCGACCAGCCCGGCGACGTCGCGCTCGAACGTCTCGCTGCTCCGCCCGCGCGCCGCCGCGGCCGCATTGGCTTCGAGCAAGGCGAGCTGGGCGAGGATGATGTCGCTCTCGTAGGCGGCGAGCCGCTGCAGCGCCTCGATCGCCCGGTTGAATCCCGCCTCGCCGTCGAAGCGGGCCCGGAAGGCAGCGCAGAGCGCGGCGACCAGCCGCGCCCGCCGGTCCATCTCCTCGGGGACGGGAGCGGCTTTGGCGTAGATATCGAAGCCGAGGGCCGCGACCTCGTGGATCCAGTCCGAATCGACCGGGAGGGTGAAGCTCGAGCGGGTGCGCTTCACCGCCGCTGCGCCGCCGCTGTCGAGAACGGCGGCCTCGATCAGGTCGCCGGCCTGCGCCCAGAGCCAGCGAAGCTCGCGCTCGAAGCCGCCGTCGCAATTATAGGCGCGGAGCCATGGGCGACCTGCTCCTCGGTCAGCTTCTGCAGGATCTGTCCGTCCCGGTGGTGGAATGCGTCGGCCATGGTCCGAAGCTCCGCTGCGTCGCGAAGCGAGTTAGCAGGGTCATGGTAAA
>DASVPM010000368.1:0-8188 GCA_036382815.1 Allosphingosinicella sp. | reverse complement strand
TACTCAGGATGAGCGGTTGAAATCTGCTCTCCCCGCTCATCCTCAGTAGGAACTGAGCCTTGACGAAGGCCCGTATCGAAGGACCCATCGGCAAAGGCATCCTCGGGAATGGCATCCGCGAGGCTGAGCCCGTCGAGGATGCGCGCCGTCTCGTCGCGGACCATCAGCATCACCCGGTGGAGCCGGCACTGGTCCTCGGTGATGCAATTCTTGCAGGTCTCGTGGCGGTAGCGGCTGGCGCAGGGGAGCAGGCCGAGCGAGCCTCGGGTGAGCCGGACGATCGAGCCGTAGCTTATCTCGGCCGGCGGCCTGGCCAGCCAGTAGCCGCCGTCGCGGCCGCGGCGGCTGGCGACCAGCCCTTCGCGGATCATCTGGGACAGCATCACGGTCAGGAATTTGGGCGGGATGTTCTGCCGGGCGGCGATCTCGCTCAGCTGGACCGGCCCTTCGCCGTAGCGGTCAGCGAGGTGGAGGAGCGCGCGGATTGTATAGCGCGTTCGTTGAGAAAGCATAAGCGGGTCATGAACCCTTGCCCTCCGCTTGGCAACTGACGGGTAGCCGTTACCGGTTCGAACCAGCCGCCTTGCGGATGAAATGGCCGGCCGACACGCCGCGCAGCAAGGCGAGCCGATATTGCTGAGTGATGCCTGGCTGATGCCATCCGCCCTCGGGCATCGCGTCGGCGAGCCCGCGCATGGCGGCGTGGTCGACGGTCGATCCGGCCTCGTCGCAGGCCTCGATCCGGCTCAATTCCTCGCCGAGTTCGTCGAGCGCGGCGACCAGGCCCTCATGCCAGTCGGCCGCCTGATAGCCCTTGAGGCGCTCATTGACGATTCGGGCCGGAAGGCGGTCCGCGAAGGCGGTACGGGCGAGCGCGCGGCGGATGCCGCCGCGCAGATACTGGTCCACCGGCACGGTCAGGCAGAATTCGACGAGGCGTCGATCGGCCGTCGGATCGCGCACGTCGATCCCCCACCCGGCGAGCGACCCCTTGTTGTAATTGCCGGAATCCACTCGGCGCAGCGACCACAGCCGGGTTTCGAGCGGGTCCCGCCGGGGCCGGTAGCTTGGATCGAGCCCGCGCTCGGCGCCGCGCTCGACGATCCGGAAAGCCTGAGCGGCTTCGGGGCTGATCGACGAATAATCGGTCAGCTTGCGGCCCCTTCCGCGCAGCCGGCCGATCGCCTGCCACAGCGGCACCGGGACGAACGGACCGAAAGTCTGGGCCGCAACGGTACCGACCCGGGTGCCGTTTCGAACCAGGGCCAGAGATTGCGCGGTCAGTCTCAAAAGCCGGCCGCCCGAGAGCAATTGGGTGAGGAGCGGCATCCCGTCGTAGCTGAAGCTCATGTTGCCGCGCGCGCCGCTGAGCAGGACCCGGTGGCCCTGCCGGCGCGCGACATCCATGATCCTGTGCATCCACACGCCGTTGCACAGGTTGAGGAACGGCCGCTCGAAGAGGAAGAACAGCCGGTCGAGATCGGCCAGGGGAGAGCCGCCGTTGCGGACCAGCACATGGTCCATGTTCGGGTACAAAGCGGCGACTTCGGCGGCATGGGGACCTTCGTCGGCGAAGGCGTTCTTCACGGCGCTATGGTCATAGCCTTCGCGCGGCACACCGGTGAACGCCGAGACCCTGCCTCCCGACGGCGCCATCAGCCGCGCCGCGGTGGCGGCGACGGCGCTGCTGTCCAGCCCGCCGCTCAGATGCGCCGCGACTGCGGACTCCGCGCCCCGAAGACGCACGGCGACAGCCCGATCGAAATGTTCGCGCAGCGCCTCGGCATAATCGTCGCTGCTGCTTAACCGGAGCGGCTCAAGCGAGGGACGCCACCAGCGCCTTGCATTCAGGCCGCCGCGGGTGACCTCGACGATCTCGCCGGCGCGGATTTTCTCGATGCCGCGAAAGAATGTCTCCGACCCGTCCTCGGGAACGAGAGCGAGGAAGGCCGCCACCGCTTCGCGGTCCGGTGCCCGGGGTATCTCCGGCAGAGCGTGCAGGCCCTTGGGCATGGACGCGAAAGCGAAGAACCCGCGGCCACGGCTGTAATGAAGCGGGCGTTCACCGAGGAAGTCGCGGGCGAGGAGCAGGCGCTTGCGGCGCGAATCCCAGAAGGCAAAGGCGAAATCGCCCTGAAGGCGCTCGACCCCGTCGTCCTCCCAGCGTTCGAGGACCCTCAGAATCAGCCCGCTGTCCGAGAGGGAGCGGAGCTCCGCGGCGTCGAGGCCCAGCGCTTCGCCGAGCTCCCCGCGATTGTCGAGCCTGGCATCTGCGACAAGCAAGGTCGAACCGCCCGCGCCCGCAGCCACCGGAAGCGGCCGCAGGGTCCCGGGGCCGAAGGCGAAAAGCCGCTGCCCCACGGCGATCTCGCCGTCGCCTGCCATCGCCGGGGCTTCGGGCCCGTAAATCTGCTGGGCCTTAAGCATCCGCGCGCAACGCGCGTCCGCGTCGGGCCGGACGTCCAGACTCCAATAGCCCGCGAGGGCGCTCATGCCGGGCGGATTTCGACCAGTCCGTCGGCGGCAAGCTCGTCCAGCAGGTCCTTCAGCTGCGCTTCGCAGGTCGCGGGATCGACGTCGAACTCCTTCAGAAGCTCGTCCTTCAGCTCCGCGAAGCTCCGGGGCTGCTCGATCAGCGCCCAGATGCGCGTCGCGGTGCCGTTGAATCCGTAGCAGGTCCCATTGTCCACATGGAGCGCAACCAGCTCGCCGTCGACCTCGGCCTCGATCATCTCGCCGGTACGGTGCACCATGAAATCGCCTGCCACCCGAATCCTCCGTCTTGGTTGAGGCCATCTAGGCTTAAAGAACGCGCATGCAACATCGCCCCTAGCGGTTCGACCCGCTGGCTTTGCGAAGGAACTGTCCCACCGACAGACCGCGCAGCAGCTTGAGGCGATAGTCGCGGGTGGTCGCCTGCGAGTGCCACGAGCCGGACGGCCATCGCTCGACAAGCCGCTTCATCCCCGCGAGGTCGAGAGTGTCGGCCGAAGCGGCGATTTCGCTCAGCCGGTCCAGATCCCGAGCGACCTCTTCTCGCGCCGCCGTAAGGGCTTCATGCCAGTCCGCGCCCTGATAGCCCTTCTTCTTCTCCTGGAGGATGGCGGGCGGGAGGCGGTCCGCCATCGCCCTGCGCGCGAGGCTGCGCGGGATCCCTCCCAGGGTGAACTGCTCCTCCGGCACCCTGAGACAGAATTCGATCAGGCGCCGGTCGCCGAGCGGGTCGCGCGAATCTATTCCCCAGCCCGCGAGCTGGCCCTTCTTGTAATTGCCCATGTCGACGCCCGTCAGCACCCGGAGCCGGTGCTCGATCCCGTTCCGGCTCGGGCGGTAGCTGAGATCGAACCCGAGCTCCCGTGCCCGCGCCGGGAGATTCAGGCGCGCGACCGCCTCCGGACGGACGGCGCTGTAATCGTCGAGGGAAACCGGCTTCCCCCTCAACCGCTGGATCGCCCGCCAGGCCGGCAGCGGAAGATACGGTCCCAGGGTCTGGGCGGCTATCGTCCCCGCTCGGCTCTGGTTCGCAAGCAAGGCGCCGGCAAGCGAGGCCAGCTGCCGGAATTTCCCCTTTCCGAGCAGCGTCGCCAGATGCTGCATTCCGGAATAGCTCAGACCCATGTTGCCGCGGCGGCCCGACAGCATCACGCTCAGCCCCTGCTTGCGCGCGGCCGCATTGATCGCGTCGGACCAGGTCATGTTGCAAAGATTGAGAACGGGACGCTCATAGAGGAAGTAATTGCGGTCGGCCGCGTCGAGCGGCGAGCTCCACGGGCCGCGAAGAACGATATGGTCGATATTCGAATGTTGGGACGCGACCAGCGCGGCTCGCGATTCCTCATCGGCAAAGGCCCCGGAAGGGCCGTCCCGGTAGCCTGAACGCGGCGCCGCCGTGAACGCCGCGAGCCGCCGCCCGGCCGGCGCCAGGAGGCGGGCCGCCGTGGAGGCGACCGCCGTGCTGTCCAGCCCGCCGCTCAAGTGGGCGGCGACGCTGTCGCCCGCGCCGCGCAACATGCATCCGACCGCCGTGTCGAGCTTCTCGCGCAGCGCCTCCTCATACTCTTCCGGCCGTGGCAGGCGCAGAGGCTCTGGATCCGGCTGCCAGTATTTGCGCGTGCGGACGCCCTCCGGCGTGACGAACGCGACGTGCCCGGGAGGAACGCACTCTATGCCTTCGAAAAAAGAGGCCCCGGGACGTTCCGGAAGAAGCGCCAAAAATTCCGCGGCGATGTCCGTATCCGGAGCCACGGGCACGGCTGCGAGCACGTGAAGGCCCTTCGGCATCGACGCGCAGGCGAAGAAGCGGCGCGCGACGTGGTAATGGAGGGGGCGGTGCCCGAGATAATCGCGGGCAAGCATCAGCCGCCGCTTCCTGCCCTCCCAGTAGATGAAGGCGAAATCTCCGACGAGCCGAGGGAGGGCTTCCTCACCCCAGGCTTCGAGGGCCCACATCAGAAGGGCCGAGTCGGACCGGTTGCGCGTCTCCGCCTCGCTTTTCCCGAGGGCCAAACGCAATTCGAGCCGATTATCCAGACGGATGTCCGCGACGAGGCAGTTGAGGCCGTCCGGGCTGACCAGGGGCTTCTGGTCGAACCGATCCTCCGGGAGCAGTTTGAACAGCCGGCGCCCGAGGGCCGTTTCGCCGTCCCGCCATTGTTGCGGCGGTTCGGGACCGTAAATCCCTTGAGCGGCAAGCATATTGCCGCAGGACCGGGCGGCGTCGTCGCCCGAGCCGAAGGACCAGAAGCAGGCGAGGGCGGTCATGGCAGCACTCGGACCGCGGTCGCTCGGTTTCGCTTACGATATTTCTGAAGCGACGGATCAGCGCAGGGAAACAGGCGGAGGTGACGAAGGCAGTGCTTCCAATTCAGGATTTAGCCTCGAAAAGGTCCGTTTGCTGGGTGCCTTCTTCTTCGGCGGAGCCTGCGGCGAGCCGGTGAACGCTCGGCGCAACCCAATCGAGACGTCGGGGCGCTGCGTTCTTTGCCCGCTGCGAGGTTTGGCTGTTCATTCTGTCACTCCCTGAACGTCAAAGCACGAAATCGCTGCCGTCGAGCGGCTGCAAGTCGGTGGTGTACACTTGGATCACCAGATCCGCCTGGGCGTCGCCGTTGACATCCGCCTCCACGAACCAGTGCCCCGCCTGCCCCGAATCCTCATAGACGCGCAACTGCCCGGCGACACCCAGGGTGAACGCCGACGAGCCGATGAACGTGAAGGCGTCATCCGCGCCGCCGGCAATGGCGTCAATGGTATTAAGCGCGATCATGTCGCCAGTGGTGAAATCCGTGATTGTGTCGCTTGCCGCGGCGGTGGAATGGCTCGTGAAGTCATAAGCGAACCGGTCGTCGCCGGCGCCGCCCGTAAGCTCGTCCGCGCCCTCGTAACCGTAAATATTGTCGTTGCCGGCGTTACCCCGGATCCGATCCGCGCCCTTGCCGCCGAGAATCATGTCGTCGCCGGCTCCGCCCGAAACCTTGAAGGTCCCATTCGCCTCACTGTTGCCGAAGAAGAGGAAGGTCTCGTCCGAACGCAATTGGGCCGCGTCCACCGTCATCGATCCGCCGAGCAAATTGCCGTCGTTCATGACGATCCAATAATCGTAATCGGTGTTCTGCGGGGTGTCGTGGCCGGAGAGCAGCACCAGGCTCTCGATGCTGGTGAGCTGGTTCGCGCCGAAGAAGACCGTATAATCTCCGCGAAGCGCGAGCTGATCGCGCGCGGTTCCGGCGCCGCCATCGACGACGTCGGACGAGCCGAACGCGCCGTCGTTGAACAGGAAGGCGTCGGACTGGCTGCCGCCGACGAAGTCGTCGACGCCGAGGCCGCCGATGACCCGGTACGAGCCATTGGTCTCCGCGCCGCCCCGGAAGGTGAAGTTTTCGCCCACTCGAAGCTGAGCGCCGTCGAACGTCATCACCTCACCGGCGGCGACATTCTCCTGCACCGTGGTGACGGAGTAGCTGTAGGAATTGGTGCCCGGATCGCCGCGGTTCGTGTTGTTGCCGGGCACGAGCACGAACGATTCCACGTTGATGACCCCGGTGCCGAGGGTCAGCGCGTTGCCGCCCGTATAATTGCCCTGGATCGCGATCTGGTCGCGGCCGTCGCCGCCGTCGACCTTGTCCTGGGAGGTCATCGCCGCCCGGAAGATGAACAGGTCGTTCGATTCTTTCCCCTTCGCGGTATCGTTGCCGCCCTGGGTCAGGATGAACACGTCGCTGTTCGGGGTTCCGTTTATAATGTTGTCGCCGCTGTCGCCGTGGAGCTCGTCGCCGAGTCCGGCGACGCCGTTCACGGTCACCGTCACTGCGGCGGTATCGCCGCCGGTCACGGTGTAGGTGAAGGCGACGCCGAGCGCCGACGTGTTCACCGCGCCCGACGTGTTGTCGGTGAGGGTGTTGAACTTGCCCTTGGGATCGAAGGTGTAGGAGCCGTCCGCATTGACTTGCAGGGTCGCGCCGGATGGGAGGGTGATCAGCGCCCCCGGCGCATAATCGACGCCCGACACCGTCACCTTGGTGATCGCGAACGGATTGTTCTCCGGGTCGAAGTCGTTGCCGGAACCGTGGTTGTCGAACAGGCTACCGGTGCCGATCGCGTTTTCCGGAGTCGAGACGGCGTCGTTCTCGGCAACCGCCGGGTCGTCGACCGCGGTCACGTTGACCGTCACGGTCCGGTTCACCGTCCCACCGTCGCCGTCGGTGAGCGAGAAAAGGACTCCGCGCGGCGCCGTGGTGGGCGTGTCGCTGTTCGTGAAATAGCCGATCTGGCGGACCAGGGCCTCCACCGCCTCGGGCGTGGCGTTGGCGTTGAACGAGATGTTGAGCTGACCGGACCCGCCCCCGTAGCCCCAGGTGGCGAAGGTGACGCCGCCATAGGTGATGCCGCCCGCGACGAGGCCGATCTGGCCGGCGCCGGGACCCTGGTCGTTGATCACCAGGAAGTCTTCCGGAGCCGCGTTGGTGGTGACGACCACGGCCAGCCCGCCGCCGTCGAAATTCGTCGAATCCACGTCCGAAACCGTCGCGTTGGGAGCGAGCTGGGCCGGGGTGAAGCTCTCGGAGAAGTTGAGCACGGCGTTGAAGCCGCCGCCGCCCGGGCCGTTCAGGTCCATCGCCGGAGCGTCGTTTACCGCGGCGATGTTCACCGGCAGCAACTTTGTGACGGTCCCGGTCGCGCCCGTCCCCTGGCCGCCGCCCGGCGAACCGTCGTTGAACGTCACGGCCATCTGGATCGAAGCCGGCGGGTTGTCGCTGGTGTTCGTGTAGCGGATCGCCCGGAATACCCGATCGACGAGCGTGACGGTCGCCGGAGTCTCGAGGCTGGTGAAGTCGATGACGAGGACGCCGTTCGCGTTCGTGCTGATGGTCCCGAAGATGAAGCCCGCATCGTTCTTAATGTTGCTTCCGTCGAAAAAGATATCCGGGCTCCCGACGGAGACGAACGTGAAGACATCCTCGGAGTTGCTCGCCGCATCGCGGGTCACCGTGATCTTGGACCCCGCAAAGTTGTTGATGCTTCCCGCGCCGAGGTCGGGCTCGATCAAAGTGGCCGTGAAGATGGATTGCGACGCCGTCTGCTCCGTGGCGTTCCCCGATGCGTTCAGAAACAGCAACGGCGTGTCATTGACCGGCGTGACGTCGATGGTGAGCGTGTTGCTGCTCGCCGAAGCGGCGCCGCCATTGTCGGTAACGGTGAAGGTGACCTTGCCCGTGCCCGCGCCGTTGGCGTCCGGATTGGGCTTGAAGCTCACCTTGCCGTCAGCCAGGTCCTGGGCGGTGTAGGTCCCGGCGCCGCCGATGACTTCGACCGGGTCGCCGGCGCCCGCCGTGCCGTCGGTGTCGAAATAGAGCCTGCCGCCGGTGGTGCTGCTGATCGTGACGGTGCCCAAGGTGCCGTCGGAGTCGCTGAAGCCGAGATCGGCCACGCCGATCAGGCGGAACGTGTCTTCAATGCCCGTGACCGTCAGATTGCCTCCGGCGGGCGCGTCGTTGACGTCGGTGACGGTAACCGTCGCGGTCGCGACGTTGCTGTCGGCGTTGCCGTCGTTCACCACGACGCTGATCGAGCGCGACAGGTTGGTGCCCTTGTCGGTGGGGTCGTTGCCGGTATTCTCGAAGGTGATCGCCTTGAGCGCCGTCTCGAAGGTGGAGGCGGCGGTGCCTGGCGCGGCCACCAGCTTCACCAT
>DASVPM010000367.1:0-1759 GCA_036382815.1 Allosphingosinicella sp. | reverse complement strand
CGGAGTCACCACCTCGTCGCCCTCGCCCTGGATGATGATCCCGGAGGCCGGGCAGGGCGCGAGGAAGGTGAAATCGTACATGTTGGCGGGCGGCGCGATCGAGATGAAGCCGCGCACTTCGGGCCGACGCATCAGCAATTGCATCCCGATCCAGGCACCGAAGCTGAAGCCGCCGATCCAGGTCGTCTCCGCTTCGGGATGGACCTGCTGCACCCAGTCGAGCGCCGACGCGGCGTCGGACAATTCCCCGATCCCGTTGTCGAACACCCCCTGGCTCTTGCCGACTCCCCGGAAATTGAAGCGAAGGGTCGCGAAGCCGCGCCTGACGAAGGTCTTGTAGAGCGCCTGGACGATGCCATTGTTCATCGTCCCGCCGCCCTGCGGATGGGGGTGGAGGATCAGCGCGACGGGCGCGCGGGGCCGGGGGCCGGGGCTGAAACGGCCTTCGAGACGGCCTTCCGGACCGGGGAAAATGACTTCGGGCATTGCACCTGCGCATCGCTAGGGGAAAGAGCGGGGCTGCCCCCGCGCACATGCCGCTCTATATAGGGCTGCGCGCCCGCCGTGCAATTTGAAAGGGAAAACGTGCCCGACCGAATCTACCTCGACCATGCGTCGACCACCCCGATCCTGCCCGAAGCGGCGGCGGCGATGGCCGAGGCGTGCCGGAGCTGGGCCAATCCCTCCTCGCCTCATGCCGAGGGGCGGGCGGTGAGGGTGCAGCTCGATGGCGCCCGGCGACGGATCGGGGCGGCGCTCGGCACCGATTCGACGCTCATCTTCACCTCCGGCGCGACCGAGGCGATCTCGCTCGTTTTCGAGCGCGCGCGTGCGAAGGACCGGATCGTCGGAGCGGCCGAGCATCCGGCGGTGCTGCGCAGCGCGCCCGGCGCCCGCCAGATCGCCGTTCGTCCCGACGGCACACTCGACCTCGAAGACCTCGACCGGGCGCTCGACGGGACGGAGACCCCGCTGGTGGCGGTTCAGTCGGTCAACAACGAGACCGGCGTAATCCACCCGATCGCCGAGGTCCGCGGCCGCGTGAAGGCGGCCGGTGGCCTCCTGCTCACGGACTGCGCCCAGAGCGCCGGCAAGCTGCCGCTTCCCGACGCCGATTTCATCGTCGTCGCAGCCCACAAGTTCGGCGGCCCGCCGGGCATCGGCGCGCTTCTGCTCCGCGACCCCTCGACGCTCGAGGCGATCGGCGGCCAGGAGGGGGGCTTCCGCCCCGGCACCGCCGCGGTTCCCTCGATCATGGGCTTCGCTGCCGCCTGCGAGGCCGATCACGCCTGGTACGAGGAAGCGAAGCGGCTGCGCTCGAGGCTCGACGAGGGCATCGTCGCTGCCGGTGGCGAGATCGTCGCCGCAAGCGCGCCCCGGATCGCGACCATCGCCTGCTACCGGATGCCGGGGGTCCCCGGCGCGGCGCAGATGATGCAGCTCGACCTGGCCGGAATCGCGGTCACCGCCGGAAGCGCCTGCGCGTCGGGCAGCCTCAAGACCAGCCACGTCCTCACCGCCATGGGCTGGCCGGAAGACGCGGCGCGCGAAGTGATCCGGGTCAGCTTCGGCCCGCAAACGCGCGAGGGCGACGTCGACGCCCTGCTCGACCAGTGGAGCGCCATGTTCGGGAAACGCCGGGCGGCGTGACCGGCGCGATCTACCTCGACTATCAGGCGACGACCCCGCTCGCGCCCGAAGCCGCGGCGGCGATGCGGCCGTGGCTCGATTCCGGATTTGCCAACCCGCACAGCAGCCA
>DASVPM010000366.1:0-10542 GCA_036382815.1 Allosphingosinicella sp. | reverse complement strand
CCTGGATCTGCGCCTGGCCGCCGAGGCGTCCCTCGGTGCCGACCTCGCGTGCGACGCGCGTGACCTCGCTGGCGAAGGAGTTGAGCTGGTCGATCATCGCGTTGATCGTGTTCTTCAGCTGGAGGATCTCTCCCTTGACGTCGACGGTGACCTTCTTGCGCAGGTCGCCGTTGGCCACGGCGGTGGTCACTTCGGCGATGTTGCGCACCTGGCCGGTGAGGTTGCCCGCCATGCTGTTGACGCTGTCGGTCAGGTCCTTCCACACCCCCGCCACGCCGCGCACCACCGCCTGGCCGCCCAGCTTGCCCTCGGAGCCCACCTCCAGGGCGACGCGCGTCACCTCCGAGGCGAACGAATTGAGCTGGTCGACCATGACGTTGATCGTGTTCTTAAGCTCGAGGATCTCGCCCTTCACCTCGACCGTGATCTTCTTGGAAAGGTCACCCGACGCCACGGCCGTCGTCACCTCGGCGATGTTGCGGACCTGGCCGGTGAGGTTGGTGGCCATGGCGTTCACGTTGTCGGTCAGGTCCTTCCAGGTGCCGGCGACGCCCTTCACGTTCGCCTGGCCGCCCAGCTTTCCTTCCGTTCCCACCTCGCGCGCCACGCGGGTGACCTCGGAGGCGAAGGAGGCGAGCTGCTCCACCATGGTGTTGACGATCTTGCCGATGCGCAGGAACTCGCCGCGGAGCGGACGGCCGTCGATCTCTACCGTCATCGACTGCGAAAGGTCGCCCTTGGCCACCGCGCCGATGACGCGCGCGACCTCGGCGGTCGGCTGGACCATGTCCTCGATCAGCTCGTTGACCGAGCGGATGGCCGACTCCCAGCCCCCGGTGGCGGCCTTGACCCGGCCGCGCTGGCTGATCTTGCCTTCCTTGCCGACGACCTGGGACAGGCGCTCGAGCTCGTCCGTCATCTGCTCGTTCAGCGAGACCGTCTCGTTGAACAGCCGGGCGATCTCACCGTCTTCTCCCGGAAGATCTTCTGACAGACGGACCGTGAAATCGCCCCGACGGAAGCTGCGCAGGGCGCTGAGGAGCTGGCGGCGATCGATGAAATCGCGGGGGGCCTGTACGTTCACCAAGTCACTCCTCGTGCGTGTTCCCCCGCCCGAAAATCAGTTAGGGCCCCCGCCCGTAGGCACGACCATAGCCCAAGGATGAAAAAATCCATCCCAGAAATTTGCAAAGCGGGCGATTAACCAGTCGGCCGGCTTGTTATGGCAGCGGGGGCGGATAGAAGGCGGTCCGGGTGGGGACAATTGTCAGACGCGTCGCCGGGCGCGGCGAGGATCGACTGGCCTGCAATGCCGTCTGAAGAAGACGTCTCCAGCTTCATCCGCTCCACCTTCCGTTCGGTCTGGGCACTGGAATTGCTGTGCTTCCTCAGGCAGGAGCCGACGATCGGCCGCTCGCATGAGGAGATGGTGGCCGGGCTGAGGGGGAGCGATCTGGTGGTCACTCAGAGCGTGCAATCGCTGACGGCGGCCGGACTGGTGGTCGGCGAGGCGGACGGATCCGCGCGCTACAGCTCCGCGTCCCGCTGGCGGCCCTGGGCGTGCTTCTGTTCAGCTTCATTTGGGATCCGGAGGAGTAAGTGGAGACTCGGCTCGACTTCCTCTCCGGCCCCATCACGATGGGCTTCCTTGTCGCGGGCTTCTTCTTCCTTTGCTTCTGCAAGCGGACCGGCGAAAGCCTGTTTCTCGCCTTCGCGGCGGCGTTCTGGCTGCTCGGTCTTGCCCAGGCGCTTCTCGCTTTCACCAATATCCCGGTCGAGGAGCGCAGTTTTCTGTTCCTCCTCCGCCTCGCCGCCTTCTCGCTGATCCTGGTGTCGATCTGGAGGAAGAACCGGCGGTCGTGACGGAGCGGATGTCGGTTGCTTCGGCGCGGCGGATCGCCCTGGCGGCGCAGGGTTTCGGGCGCCCGCGGCCCGAGGCGGTCGGGCGGCGCCACCTCCGCCGGACCGTGAGCCGGCTCGGCCTCCACCAGATCGACAGCGTGAACGTGCTGGTAAGGGCGCATTATCTTCCGGCTTTCTCGAGGCTTGGGCCCTATGACCGCCGGCTGGTCGATCGCTCGGCATGGGGACCGAAGCGGGAGCGCGGCCTGTTTGAATATTGGGCGCATGAGGCCTCGCTCCTGCCGCTGGAAATGCACCCGCTGCTTCGGTGGCGAATGGCGAGCGCGGAGCGCGGCGAGATCGGCTGGGGCAGCCTCAAGTCCTATGCCCGCGAACGGCGGGGGGAAGCGGCGGCCATTCTCGACCGGATCCGGGCGGAAGGGCCGCTGGCCGCGTCCGATTTCGACGAGGGGAGGGGCCGGAGCGGCTGGTGGGAATGGGGCGATACCAAGCGCGCCCTGGAATGGCTGTTCTGGGCCGGCCTGGTCACGACAGCGACCCGCCGCGGCAGCTTCGAGCGGGTCTACGACCTCACGGAGCGGGTCATACCGGCGGCGATCCTGGCGCTTCCCACGCCGGCCGAGGCGGAGTCCAAGCGGGCGCTGATCGAAAAGGCCGCCGAGGCGCTCGGCATCGCTACCGAAGCGGAACTGCGCGATTATTTCCGGCTTAAGCCCGAGGCGGCCCGGCGTGCCGTGACCGACCTTGAGGAGGAGGGCGTTCTGCGCCGCGTCGCGGTGGAGGGTTGGGCGAAGCCGGCCTT
This sequence comes from Allosphingosinicella sp., assembly GCA_036382815.1. Taxonomy (GTDB): domain Bacteria; phylum Pseudomonadota; class Alphaproteobacteria; order Sphingomonadales; family Sphingomonadaceae; genus Allosphingosinicella. The sequence goes on along the minus strand of DASVPM010000366.1, from coordinate 7,877 downwards.
TCTCCATCGCGACGCGCGGCGTCCCCGCGCAATCCGATGTCAGGCTTTGCTCGCGCCGTTCGACCCCCTGGTGTGGGAGCGCGGCCGGGCCGAGCGACTTTTCGGCTTCCACTACCGGATCGAGATCTACACGCCCGCCGAGAAGCGCGTTCACGGCTATTACGTCCTGCCTTTCCTCCTCGACGAGGCGCTGGTCGCGCGGGTCGACCTCAAGGCGGACCGCCAGCGCTCACGGCTTCTGGTCAAGGCGGTGACGCTCGAGCCCGGCGCGCCCGGCGAGACCGCGGAGAGGCTCGCGGCCGAACTGGCGCTCATGGCGCGATGGCTCGGGTTGGAAGAGGTGGAGACCGTCCCGCCGGCATGACGAATGGCGCTCACTCCACCTTCGACGCGGGGCAGGATCGGGCGATGAAGTCGCCGTGCCTCGGCATATGCTCGGCCATGCGGACGTAGCTCAGCCGCATCTTGTCGAGGGCGTCGGCGATCATGTCGGGGTCGAGGGCGTCGGCCGCCGGTTCATGCTCCTCGGGAACGAGACCCTGGCCGAGCATCACCGCGGCCCAGCTCGCCGTTCCGAAAAGCTCCCGGCCGGCCCGGAACACCCGTCCCTTCGCCCGCCACAGCTCGATCTTGCGGGCGAGGCTGTCCGGTACGTCCATCGTCCGGCAATGGTTCCAGAAGTCGGAATCGTGCCGCCTCGTTATTTTGTAATGGAGGATGATGAAGTCGCGCGCGTCCTCGTACACGTCCTTCATCTGGCGATTATATTCGTCGCGCTCGACCGGATCGAAGCGCCGGTCGGGAAACAGCGCGAGAAGCTTCACGATCCCGCTCTGGATGAGATGGATGCTGGTCGATTCCAGGGGCTCGATGAAGCCGCTCGAGAGGCCGAGGGAAACGACGTTGCGGTTCCAGGCCAGCCTTCGCCTGCCGGCGATGAACGCGAGGTGGCGCGGCTCGGCGAGCGGCCCGCCCTCCAGATTGGCGAGCACCAGCGCCGCCGCGTCGCCGTCGGCAATATGGGCGCTAGAATAGACGAGGCCGTTGCCCATCCGGTGCTGCAGAGGAATCCGCCATTGCCAGCCGCTCGCCCGGGCGGTGCAGCGCGTGAACGGGTCCGGCTGGCCCGGATAGCGGCTCGGCACCGCGACGGCGCGATCACAGGGGAGCCATTGCTTCCATTCTTCGTAACCGGTTTCCAGCTTCTGCTCGATCAGGAGCCCGCGGAAGCCGGAGCAATCGATGAACAGGTCGCCTCCGATAATCCGCCCGTCCGCCAGCGTGACGGATTCGACGTTTCCGCTCTCGGCGTCCAGCGCCGCATCGACGATCTTGCCCTCGACCCGGCTCACTCCATCCGCCTCGGCGCGGACGCGGAGGAAGCGGGCGTAGAGCCCGGCGTCGAAATGAAAGGCGTGGAGGAGCTGCGAAAGGGGCAGGCGGGCGTCGGGGCCGGGCCGGGCAAAGCGGCCGAGCGCGGCCGCCGCCGCGCTCATCGACCAGGCGTCGAGGGCGGGAAGCGCGCGCCGTCCGCGCTCTCGGAGGTAGAGCTGATGAAAATGGACTCCGCGAAAATCCTGCCCATGGTCCCCGAACGGGTGGAAATAACGTTCGCCAATGGCTCCCCAGTCGACGAAATCGATGCCGAGCTTGAACGTCCCCTGCGTGGCCGCCAGAAACTCGTCCTCGTTGATTCCAAGCATATTGTTGTAGGCGATGAGCGGCGGAATGGTCGCCTCGCCCACTCCGACGGTTCCGATCTCATCCGATTCGATGAGGGTTATGGAGAGCGAACGGCGATCGAGGAGGCGGGCCAGCGCCGCGGCCGCCATCCAGCCCGCGGTGCCGCCGCCCACGATGACGATTTCGCGGATGCCGTGCGCGTTCATCGGCGGCGTCTTAACCTGACCTGCGTCCGCTTGGCCACACCAGCCTATAAATCGGATAAATGGCTTGTCAGCTTCCGCCGTGCGGATGTAGGAAACCGCTCGAAGAAGCCCGTCAAGGGCTCGCTAAACGGGGAGGCTTTCTGACATGCGCCTGAAGACACTCGTCCTGTGCTCGTCGTCCGCCGCGATACTGGCCTTGACCGGAACGCCCGCGCTGGCCCAGGCCGATCCGGCAACTCCGGACCCGAATGCCGAGGCGCAGGACAATCCGGCCGATCCGACGTCGACCGAGACCGCCGCCGGGGAGCCCGTCGAGAACGAGATCGTCGTGACCGGCCTCAGGCGCAGTCTCCAGTCCGCGCAGAACGTCAAGCGCAACTCGGACCAGATCATCGACGCGATCGTCGCCGAGGATATCGGCAAGCTGCCCGACATCGCCGTCTCGGACACCGCCGCCCGCATTCCCGGCATCCAGGTCCTGCGCGAGCGCGGGGAAGCCGGAAGCGTGCTCCTGCGCGGCCTGGACCGGACCTACTACACGACGACCTATAACGGCCGCGAGATCTTCACCGCCGAGACTCGTTCGGTCGCGCTGCAGGATTTCCCCGCGGGCGGCGTCAGTGCCATCGAGGCGTTCAAGACGTCGACGGCCAATCTGGTCGAGCCCGGCCTTTCCGGCCTGATCAACGTCCGCTCGCGCCGGCCCTTCGACTTCAAGGGATTCGAGGTCGCCGGCTCGGTCTGGGGAAATTATCCGAACCAGTCGGAAGATTTCAGCCCCAATGCCCAGCTGCTGCTCAGCAATCGCTGGGACATCGGCAGCGGCGAGATCGGCGCCCTGATCAACTTTTCCTACACCCGGTTCCATTACCAGGATTCGATCCGCCGCCACGGCTTCTTCATCGCCGATCTCGCCGGCGGCCGGTCCCCCGACTGGCCGGAAATCCACTATAACCAGGCGGAACGCTGGCGCCCCTCGATCAACGGCGCCCTCCAGTGGAAGCCGTCCCCGGACCTTGAATTCTACGTGGAGGGCCTGTGGCAAGGCTATCGCGAGAATGTCACCGACAATATGTGGGCCCAGCCTCTGTGGGGCGGCGCCAGCTACGAGAACATCGTCCGGGACGGTCCCAACATCATCAGCGGCACGGTCAACCGGCCGACGGCCTGCTGCTCGTCCACCGAGACCTGGGGCTTCCAGGGCGCAACCAAGCGCGACACCAACACCTACCAGTTCGCCGTCGGCGGCAGCTACGACGCCGGCGCTCTCCGCGTCAGTGGCGACCTGGCCCGCACCAGCAGCAAATTCGTTCTCAGGACGGAGAGCGTCGATTACGAGCTCAACACCAACAATTACTCCGTCGACTGGTTCACCGGCAGGGTCGGCGACTACGGCCCGACCTTCCAGGTGCGTGGAATCGACACGTCCAATCCGGCCATCTACAATTACCGCGGGTTCTTCGAGGATTATCTGACCGCGAAAGGCGACGACTGGCAGGCGAGGCTGGATTTCGAATACGAGCCCGGCATCGATTTCCTTCCGAAGGTCCAGGCGGGCGTGCGCTTCGTCAACCGCAACGCCTCACGGACCGCGGGCTCCTTCTACTGGAACCAGCGCGGACGCAATATTCCCTTCAGCGCCGTGCCGCTCGACTACCAGCTGTTCCACTCCGCCTTCCACGGCGACAATCACAAGCCGGCTCCGCTCACCTGGTTGGCCCCCACCTTCAGCAGCGTCTGGCAGAACCTCATCCAGCTCAGGCAGTTCAACATCGACCTCAGCCACAACGGCTCGGTCGACGGGCCTCCGGTCGACCCCGGGCGCTCGTTCGATATCAACGAGAAAGCCTATGCCGGCTACGGCCAGCTGAACTACGAGTTCAACCTCGGCGGCGAGACCGTGGTCGACGGCGCGATCGGCCTTCGCGTGGTCAAGACCGAGGAGGATATCGGGGGTACCCTCTTCCTCTTCGGCGGCGGAACGCAGCCGATAAGCTTCCAGAGCGAATATACCGACTGGCTGCCGAATTTTAACATGCGCGTCCGCTTCTCGCCCGAGTTGCAATTGCGTCTCGCTGCGACCGAAACCCGGACCCGTCCGAGCTTCGAGCAGCTCAATCCCGCGCTCAACCTGGGGGCCCCGGTGGTCTGCAGCCCCGGCGCGCAAGGTTGCTTCCGGCGCGCGACCGGCGGCAACCCCTTCCTGGTCCCTCTAAACTCCAGGAACTACGACGCGAGCCTCGAATATTATTTCTCGCGCAACGGCTTCGCCTCGTTCGCATTGTTCCGCCGCGACATGAGGGGCTTCATCGCCAATGGCGAGTCCCTGTTCGGGGCGGAGGATCCTGAAAGTGGCGTGCCGGTGCTTCTGACGGGCCCCTTCAATACCGAAAGGGGGCGCATCCAGGGCCTGGAGGCACAGGTCAGCACCTTTTTCGATTTCGAAGGCCTGCCCGACTGGCTGAAATCCTTCGGGGCCCAGGCGAACGCCACCCTGATCGACGCCAAGGCCGACTTCCCGGTGCCTGGGGGCACCCGTGAGCTGCGAATCCCCGATGTGTCGAAATGGACCTACAATCTCGTCGGCATGTACGAAGCCCACGGCATCACTCTGCGGCTCGCCTACAACAAGCGCACCGGCTTCCCCGAGGGCGCCCTGTCCTACCGCGCCGACTATACGCTTCAGGGCCGCGGCCATTCCGTCTCGAGGCTAGACTGGTCCAGCAGCTATGCGTTCAACGACAATCTGACGGTTTTCTTCGACTGGACGAACATCCTCGGCAAGCCGTTCAAGTCGGACATCGTCCGGGTCAATTATCCTTCCCCCGGCACTCCGGGCTCGACGGAAATCTTCCCGATGTTCGTCCGCTTCGAGGAGACGACGATGACGGGCGGAATCCGCTTCAGGTTCTAGGCAGTGTCCTGCTTCCTCCCCTGCCTTTGCAGGGGAGGGGGACCATGCGAAGCAATGGTGGAGGGGCCTTTCTGACTTCGTAGAACCCCTCCACCGCGCCTCGCGCGGTCCCCCTCCCCGAGAAATCTCGGGGAGGAATTAATTACTTCCCCGCCTCCCGAAGGCTCATTCCGATCTGGGGCTTGCCGTCCTTCCAGAACAGGGGCGCGACGTAGAGGTAGCGCTTGTCGTCGGCCTTGCGGCAGCCCTTTGTGGCCTCCCAGGCGTGGAAGGCGATGAAGTAGCGGCCGGCGGTCTGGAAGATGCTGGTGTGGCCGGGACCGCTCAGGCAGCCTGCCTCCTTGTCGTTGAAGCTGTGCAGGATCGGATTTTCGGGGGCGTCCTTGCACGGGCCGAGCGGGCCGGCGCAGGTCGCGTAGCCGGTGGCATAGCGCGACAGCTTTTCGTTCGGGTCCCAGCCGAAGAAGGCGGCGGAGAAGAACAGCTGATGCCCGGCGGGCGAGCGCACCATGGTGGGCGCCTCGACCAGCTTCCATTCCCATTTCTGGTCGTCCTCGACCAGAGCGACGGGCGCACCCGCGACCGACAGGCCGTCGTCGGAAAGGCGCTGCCCCCAGATCATCGTCTTCTTGCCGACGCGGTTCCCGTCGCTCTTGTAATAGAGATAGAGCTTTCCATCCGAGTCGCGGAAAGGATTGGCGTCGATCGTTCCGCCAAGGTCGAACTGGCAGACGAGAGGCTCGGGCGAGCTGTCCCGGAAGGGCCCCCTGGGATCGTCGGCGGCGGCTACTCCGAGGCATTGGACGCCCCGCTTGCGGTGAGCGGCGGTGTAATAAAGCAGCCATTTGCCACCGACTTTCATCACCTCCGGCGCCCAGGTGAAGCCCTCCTTCACCCAGGATGCGAGCTCCGGCATGCCGTCCCGGCGCTTGCCGTCGGCGCCGCTTACCCAGGTCCAGTGGACGAGGTCCCGCGAGGTCAGCATCGGCAGGTTGATTCCGGCGTTGGTGGCGTAGGCGATGAACTCGCCCTGGTGCTGGACGATGTGGGGGTCGGGGAAATTGTCCCGGAAGACCGGTACGAAGGACGGTTCCGCGGCAAGCGACGGGCCCGCCGCGGCCATCAGCAGAAGGGCGGCCACGGACCGGGAGAGGGACTTACAGGCTGGCATCGCGAACGATCCTCCCGATGCGGTTGGAATCCGTCCCGGCTTGTAGCACGGCGAGGCGCCGGGCCAACCCGTCATTGCGAGTAGCCAGGTAATCCGGAGCCGCTCAGAAGCCGCTGGATTGCCGCGTCGCTTCGCTCCTCGCAATGACGAATGGGGCGCTGCGGATCCTAGCCGCCGTTGTCCGCATCCTCGATCATGGCCATGACCTCGGCGATGATCGAGCCCATGGCGCTCCTCGAGGCGGGACCGTCGGCCGCCTCGATCGCCGTGAGCACGGCAAGATGGGCGGGCAGGCTGGCGGTCCGTCCCTTGAAGCGGTTGGTGAACCGGATCGAGGTTCGAAGCGCGGTCGCGACCACGTCCCGGAACTGCATGTAGAAGGGATTGGCCGAGGCGTTGAGAACGGCGATGTGGAAGGCGATATCGGCCTCCAGATTATCCTCGCCGCTGGCCTCCGCCGCTTCCATCCGCTCATAGCCCAAGCGGATTTCCGCCACGGCCGCCGGGTTCGCCTCGCGCGCCGCGAGCGCCGCCGCCTCCGGCTCGATCGCGATTCTGAGCTCGCTGAACTGACGAAGCAAATCGAGTGAGAATTTGCGCTCGAGCAGCCAGCGAAGGACATCGGTGTCGAACAAATTCCAGCAGGAGGAAGGCTGGACGGTGGTCCCTTTGCGCGGACGCGCGGTAAGCAGCCCCTTGGCCGTCAGCATCTTGACCGCCTCCCGGGTGACCGAGCGGCTCACGCTATGCTGCACGGCGAGCTCCGCCTCGGTCGGGAAACGCTGGCCTTCGTACGCGCCGGTGACGATGGCGCGCCCGAGCGCCTCGAGCATCCCGAAAGTCAGGTTGCGGCTCACGGCCTCGCTTCGTCCACCAGGCTCGTCCACGGTCCCCATTCCTCACCCGCTCTCCGCCGGCATTTAATCCTATGATTCCTTCGCCGGGGCGGCAAGGCGTCGCCCAGGCTTCGCGGGCATGGCGGGTTGCTTCGCCGGGGTGGCCCTAGTTGAACGGCTCCACGATCTCGCGCCGGCCGACCAGGAACACGTCGGCGACGATTCGAAGCGGCTCGCGGTCGACTTCGCTTTCCCGCGCTTCGACGAGCTCGGCGAAGCGGGCGTAGAGGGACGGATATTCACCGCGCTCCCCCGCCGGCTGCGGCTCGCCGTTGAGGGTCATCCGGGCGCCTCCGTCGAGAAGCTCGAGCGTGGTTCCGTCCTCCGTCTCGACCCGGATCGTCCAGCGCTCGCCCTCGGTATAGCGCCAGTCCATGTCGGCGCTGAACCGGCCCGCCGGACCCTCGAATGTGATTTGCGCCGCGATCGGAGTCTGCTTGTTCTCCGGGAAGGACAGCGCCGCTTCCCGGACGAACAGCCGGGACGGAACGATCCGCGTCGCGATCGACAAAGCGTTGATGCCGGGATCGAGGACTCCGAAGCCGCCCGGCGCCCAGATCCATTCCTGCCCCGGATGCCATTTGCGGACATCCTCGTGCCAGCGGATCTGAAGGCCCTGGACGGTCTTCCCCGCGAGCGCCGTGCGGGCGGCGGCCACCGCCGGCGCGTGCTGCGAATGCCAGGCGGTGAAGACCGTCCGTCCGGAGTCGCGCCCCAGCCGATCGATCTCTTCGATCTCCCCGAGGGTCGCGGCGGGCGGCTTTTCGAGCAGGACGTCGAGGCCGGCGGCGAAGGCGGCCCGGGCGATTGGGAGCCGGACCGTGGGCGGAGTGCAGATCGCCACGGCGTCGAGCTCGCCCGCCATCTCCGCCAGCATCGCTTCGTGGCTCTGGAAGACCGGCACTCCGGCGTCCACCGATGCACGCGGGCTCACCACCGCGGCAAGGACGAAGCTGGGATCGGCGGCGATCGACGGGACGTGCTGGTCCCTGGCGATCTTGCCGTAG
>DASVPM010000365.1:0-3630 GCA_036382815.1 Allosphingosinicella sp. | reverse complement strand
GAGCGCGCCACTCGCTCCCGCAGATCATCCGAATAAGGCTTGGCCATCGCTGCTGGCCTCCATCCCAGCCAGCAGCTTGAATCACACTTCAGGCCAGACGGGAATCCCAAATCGATTCAGGCAAAGCCAAACAGACTCTAGTTTCCCACGGCGGCTCCGCCTTCAAATCGCCATCGACATCGTCTAAGTCGCGCCCTCCTTCAAATCCGGACCCGACGTGACCCTCTACGCCCGCTTTGCCGAGCATCTCCGCTCCATCCTCGACGCTCTCGAAGGCGAGGGCGCGCTCGCGCCCGGGCTGGACCGCAAGCCGGTGGCGGTCGAGCCGCCGCGCGATCCCTCTCACGGCGATCTCGCCACCAATGCGGCGATGGTGCTCGCCAAGGGCGCCAGGACCAATCCGCGGGCGCTCGCCGAGCTGATCGCTCCGAGGCTCGCGGCGCTGCAGGAGGTGGTCGGCGCCCAAGTGGCCGGGCCGGGCTTCATCAACATCCGGCTCGCGCCCGCGATCTGGCATGACGAGCTGCGCTCCATCCTCGCCGGCGGCCCGGCGTTCGGCCGCTCGCAAGCCGGCGCGGGGCGGCGGGTGAACGTCGAATATGTCTCCGCCAATCCGACCGGTCCGATGCATATGGGCCATTGCCGGGGGGCGGTGGTCGGGGACGCGCTCGCCAGCCTGCTCGAAGCGGCGGGCTACGCGGTCGTCCGCGAATATTATGTCAACGACGCCGGCGCGCAGGTCGATGTCCTCGCCCGCTCCGCGCATCTCCGCTACCTCGAAGCGCTGGGGCGGCAGATCGGCCAAATCCCGGAAGGGCTCTACCCGGGCGACTATCTGAAGCCGGTCGGGGCGGCTCTGGCCGCCGAATTTGGCGACACCCTCGCCGACCTGTCCGAGGACGCCTGGCTGGAGACCTTCCGCCGGCGCACGGTTGCGGCGATGCTCGACCTGATCCGCGCCGATCTGGCGACCCTGGGGGTCCATCACGACCTGTTCGCCTCCGAGCGCGAGGTGCAGGAATCCGGCGCCGTCGACCGCGCCTTCGAACTGCTCGGCGAGAAGGGCCTGATCTATCGCGGCACGCTGCCTCCGCCCAAGGGCAAGACGGTGGAAGACTGGGAGCCGACCGAGCTGACGCTCTTCCGCTCGACCGAGTTCGGCGACGACCAGGACCGGCCGATCCGCAAGTCCGACGGAAGCTGGACCTATTTCGCCGCGGATACCGCCTATCACATGCAAAAGCTCGAGGCGTCTGACGAGCTGATCAATGTCTGGGGCGCCGATCATACCGGTACCGTCAAGCGGACCCAGGCGGCGGTCCAGGCGCTGGCCGGCCGCCCGGCGCTCGATGTCAAGATCGTGCAGATGGTCCGGCTTCTGAGGGCGGGCGAGCTGGTCAAGATGTCGAAGCGCTCGGGCAGCTTCGTCACCCTCGCCGACGTGGTGGAGGAGGTCGGCAAGGACGTCGTCCGCTTCACCATGCTGACTCGGAAGAACGACGCCCAGATGGATTTCGACTTCGCCAAGGTGGTCGAGGCGTCGAAGGACAATCCGGTCTTCTACGTCCAATATGCCCATGCCCGGATCTGCTCGCTTCACCGCCGGGCGGCGGAGGCGGGGCTCGATCCGGAAGCTGCGGCCGACTTCGCCCTGCTCGACGACGAGGAGCTGGCCCTGATCAAGCTCTGCGCCCAGTTCCCGCGAATCGTCGAGGCGGCGGCCCAGGCGCACGAGCCCCACCGGGTCGCTTTCTACCTCGGCGACCTCGCCGCCGCGTTCCATGCTTTGTGGAACCGAGGCAACGATGATCCCTCGCGCCGCTTCCTCCTCGAAGATAATCCGGAATTAACCAGCGCTCGCTTACAGTTGGCGCGCGCGCTCGGGCAGGTTATCAGGAACGGCCTCAATATCATGGGCGTGGCGGCCGCCGAGGAGATGCAGTGATGACCGACATTCGCGCCGACGACCCTGCGCTCGACAATGACGATCGGCTGCCCTGGCTGGAAGCGGTCGAGGAAGAAGGCGGCGAAAGCGGCCCCTCGGCATTGAAGCTGATCGTCGCGGTCCTGATCGGCCTCGCCGCGATCGGCGGAATCGTCGGCGGGATCTTTTGGATGGGCAATCGCGACGGCGCCGACAACCGGGCACCCGAAGTGATCGCTGCGCCCGACGGCCCGTACAAGGTCAAACCCGACAGTCCGGGCGGGATGACCGTCGAAGGTCAGGGCGAGACGGCGTTCGACGCCGCCCAGGGCGGGACTCCCAACGCGAGCATCGACACCAGCGCGGTGGCTGAAGCGCCGGTGACGGCGCAGCCAAAGGGCCAGCCCGCCGCTCCGGCCGCGACGGAGCCGCCGCTGCTCAAGGCGCCCGCCCCGAGCAACGAGCCGGCAGCGAAGCCGGCCGCGCCGGCCGCGTCGGCGGCCGCTGCGGGCGGCGCGACCATCCAGCTCGGCGCCTTCCCCAGCGGCGCCGCCGCGGAAAAGGCGTGGAAGGCGCTGTCCGGCCGATTCGGCTATCTGGCGCCGCTCTCGCACAGCGTCGTCGTCGCCCAGGTCAACGGCAAGACCTATTACCGGCTCCGCGCCAGCGGTCCCGGTGCGGCCGGCATCTGCGGTCGCCTGAAGGTGGCCGGGGAGCAGTGCCTCAAGGTTTAGGTGCGTCGCCCCAGCGAAGGCCGGGCCCCAGGGGGTGAAGACCTCGGTCGCCTTTCGCCGGCCGGGATGCCGGCCTTCGCTGGCATGCCCGGTGCGACAGCGGCTGACGCGCGCCCCGCGACCGGCTAGGACAGGGCAATGCAAGCCGCCATCTACGCGCCCTCCGGGCTCGAGCTCACGCCTGACGAGCGGGCTTTCTTCCGCGATGCCGATCCCGCCGGCTACATCGTCTTCAAGCGCAATATCGCGACGCGCGAGCAGCTCCGCGCCTTGACCGACGATCTGCGCGGGCTGAGCGGCCGCGACGATGTCCCGATCCTGATCGATCAGGAAGGCGGCCGGGTGGCACGCATGAAGCCGCCGGAATGGCCGGTTTTCCCCGCCGGCGAGGCGTTCGCCCGCCTTTACGAGACGGCGCCAATGAGCGCGATCGAGGCGCTCCGGGCCAATGCCGCGGCGATCGCGCTGCTGCTTCGCGAGGTGGGGGTCAATGTCGACTGCCTGCCGGTGCTCGACGTCCGCCAGCCCGGCGCCACCGACATCGTCGGCGACCGGGCGCTCGGCTCCGAGCCCATGCAGGTGGCGGCGCTCGGGCGGGCTTCGCTCGATGGCCTCGCGGCCGGCGGAGTCGTCGGGGTGATCAAGCATATGCCCGGCCACGGCCGGGCGCTGGTCGACAGCCACGACACGCTGCCGGTCGTGAGCGCCTCGCTCGAGGAGCTCGAGGTGGACGTGGAGCCGTTCCGGTCGCTTCGCGGGGCGCCGATGGGGATGACCTGCCACTGCGTCTACGCCGCCTGGGATCCGGACCGGCCCGGGAGCCAGTCGCCGGTCGTGATCGGCGACGTGATCCGCGGGAGGATCGGCTTCGACGGCTTCCTCATGTCGGACGACATCGGGATGCATGCGCTCAGCGGCGGCTTCGGGGAGCGCGCTCTAGGCGTTATCGAGGCGGGCTGCGACGTCGCGCTC
>DASVPM010000364.1:0-26212 GCA_036382815.1 Allosphingosinicella sp. | reverse complement strand
CCCTTCTGGGGAGGGGCCGGGGGTGGGGCCTGTCCGAGACAAGGCCGTGCACTGAAATGCTCAATATCGAAAACCTCCACGCCACGGTCGCCGACAAGCCGATCCTCAAGGGCCTCACCCTCGGCGTGAACGCGGGCGAGGTGCATGCCATCATGGGCCCCAACGGCGCCGGCAAGTCGACGCTCGCCTACACGCTCGGCGGGCGGCCGGGCTACGAGGTCACCGAAGGCTCGGCGACCCTCGACGGCCGCGACCTGCTCGACATGGCGCCGGACGAGCGCGCCGCCGCCGGCCTGTTCCTCGGCTTCCAGTACCCCGTCGAGATCCCTGGCGTCTCCAATGTCCAGTTTCTCCGCACCGCGCTTAACGCCCAGCGCCGCGCCCGCGGCCAGTCGGAGATTTCGGCGGGCGATTTCCTCCGGCTGACCCGCGAGCAGTCGGATGGCCTCGGCATGTCCATGGACATGATGAAGCGCAACGTGAATGTCGGCTTTTCGGGCGGCGAGAAGAAGCGCAACGAGATGGTCCAGATGGGGATCATCGATCCCCGCCTGGCGGTGCTCGACGAAACCGATTCCGGCCTCGACATCGATGCGCTGAGGGTGGTCGCCGACGGGATCAACCGGATCATGCGCAAGCCGGACAAGGCGGTCTTGCTGATCACCCACTATCAGCGCCTGCTCGACCTCGTCGTGCCCGACTTCGTCCATGTGCTCGCGAACGGGCGCATCGTGCGGTCGGGCGGTCCGGAACTCGCTCATCAGCTCGAGCGCGAGGGCTATGCCGAGGTCGCGGCGTGACGGATCGGCATCGCCTCCCCGGCCGTCATCCTGAACTCGTTTCAGGGCCCATCCGGCCGCGCGCGAGGGCTGCGGAGGACTGGATTCTGAAAAAAGTTCAGGATGACGGCGAGGCAAGCGCGTGAGTGTCCTGGACCTCCCCTCGAACCGGACCGAAGGCTGGCGCTGGAGCGATCTTTCCGCCTTGCCGGAGCTTGCCGCACGGCAGCCTTCGGGCGCCGTGCCCGAGGCTCTGCCCTGGCTCGACTGCAAGCCCGGGGGGCCGAGGCTGCTGTTCCTGGACGGGAGGCTGGTCGCGGAGCGGAGCAATGCTGCCGGGATCGAGGTCGGGCGGATCGGCATCGAGGCCGGCGATCATGCGCTGGGCCGCCTGGCCGGACGCGAGGGCTGGAAGCTCAGGCTCGGCCGTCGCCATTCCCCGAGCACCCTCGTCCAGATCGTCCATGTCTCCACGGGCGGCGCCAACCATCTGGCCGCCGAGATCGAGCTTGACGTGGAGGCCCAGGCTTCGGTCGTCGAGACCTTTGTGGGCGAAGGCTGGTCGAACCGCGCTACGGGAATCAGGCTGTTCAAGGGCGCCCGGCTGATGCTCGTCCGCCGCTCGCTGGCAAGCGCGGGGTTCGCGAGCTTCACCGACCGCGCCGGCGTAGGCGGAGGCGCGAGCCTTGTCGTCACCACGCTCGCGGCGGGCGGGGCCGACACCCGGCTCGACTCAGAGATCGTCCTGGCCGGCGAAGGCGCCTATGCGGAGGCGGGCGGCGCCCTGCTCGCCCGCGGCCGGCAGCGCCATGACGCCAACCTGGTTCTCCGCCACGAGCAGCCGCTGGGCACCAGCCGGCAGGTCTGGCGCTCGGTGGCGGACGATCGGGCGACCTGCTCGGTCGCCGCCCGGGTCGAGGTCGCGCGCGGCGCCCAGAAGACCGACGGCGAGCAGTCGCTGAAAGGCCTGCTCCTCTCCCGATCGGCGACGATCAACGCCAAGCCCGAGCTCGAGATCTTCGCCGACGACGTCAAATGCGCCCACGGCGCCACGGTCGGCGAACTCGACCGCGACGCGCTGTTCTACATGGCGAGCCGGGGCGTGCCCGAAGCGGATGCCAAGGCGCTCCTCACCCGGGCCTTCGTCGCGGACGCGCTCGACAGGGCGGGCGAGGAGCCGGTGCGCGAGGCGCTCCATTCGGACGCCGAGGCGTGGTTCAACACCCCTCTCCCTCTCGGGGAGAGGGAGGGGCCCGCCGCCGCAGGCGGTGGGAGGGTGAGGGCATGACGGACTCAAGTCCGCACCCCCCTCACCCCCCCATTGCTGACCCAATGGGTCCCCCCCTCTCCCCTGCAGGGAGAGGGGATTCCGCCCGTCCGCTCGACCATGTCGCCGATTTCCCGGCCATTCCCCCGGGCTGGTCCTATCTCGACACCGCCGCCACGGCCCAGAAACCGCGGGCGGTGATCGACGCGATCGCGCTCGGCTATTCCGAGACCTACGCCACCGTCCATCGCGGCGTGTACCAGCGCTCGTCGGAGATGACCCTCGCCTTCGAGGCGGCGCGCCGCCGGGTCGCCGCCTTCATCGGCGCCCCCTCGCCCAACGAAATCGTGTTCGTCCGGGGCGCCACCGAAGGGATCAACCTCGTCGCCCAGAGCTGGGGCGGTTCGAACCTGAAGCCGGGCGACCGCATCATGCTCTCGACGCTCGAGCATCATTCGAACATCGTACCCTGGCAGCTGATCGCGGAGCGGACCGGCGCCGGGATCGACGTCGCGCCGCTCACCGGAGACGGCCGGATCGACCTCGACGCGATGGCCGCGATGCTGACCGAGCGCCACAGGATCGTCGCGCTGGCCCACGTCTCGAACGTGCTCGGCTCGGTCCTCGACGCCCGCCGCGCGGCGGCGCTGGCGCACGATGTCGGGGCCCTCCTTCTGCTCGACGGCTGCCAGGCGGTGCCCCGGATGCCGGTCGACGTCGCCGCGCTCGGCTGCGACTTCTACGTCTTTTCAGGCCACAAGCTCTACGGCCCGACCGGCATCGGAGTCTTGTGGGGCCGGACCGAGCTGCTCGCCGCGATGCCGCCCTGGCAGGGCGGCGGGGCGATGATCGACAAGGTGAGCTTCGAGGGCACGACCTTCGCCCCGCCGCCGGCCCGCTTCGAGGCCGGAACGCCGCATATCGTCGGAGTGCTCGGGCTCGAGGCGGCGGTCGGCTATGTCGAGCGCATCGGCCTCGAAGCGATCGGCGGCCATGAAAGGGCCCTGGTCCGGGAGACCCGCGAGGCGCTGTCGTCGCTGAACGGCATCCGCCTGTTCGGGCCGGACGATTCGGCCGGGATTGTCAGCTTCGCGATGGAAGGGGTGCATCCGCACGACATCGGCACCATATTGGACGAGAGCCGGGTCGCGATCCGGGCAGGTCATCATTGCGCGCAGCCGCTGATGGCCGGCCTGGGAGTCGACGCCACGGCGCGGGCGAGCTTCGGAGTCTATAACGGGCCGGGCGACGTCGCGGCCCTGGTGCGCGGTCTGGAACGGGTGAGAAGGATCTTCGGGTGAACGAGGAGCGGAAAATCGAGGTCGAGGAGGTCGAGAGCGTCGCTCCGCCTGCCAGGGCGCGCGTCTCCGACGCGTTCGAGCGCAAGCGGGACTATCTCGAAGGCTTCCTCGCGCATCAGAAGCCGGTCGAGCCGGTCGGCGACCTGCACGAGGATGTGATCGAGGCCCTGAAGGAAATTTACGACCCCGAAATCCCGGTCAACATCTACGATCTCGGCCTCATCTACGACGTCGAGATCACTCCGGAGAACCACGCTCTCATCAAGATGACCCTGACCACGCCGCACTGCCCGGTCGCCGAGTCCATGCCGGGCGAAGTCGAGCTCCGGGTCGGCTCGGTTCCGGGCGTCGGCCATGCCGAGGTCGAACTCGTCTGGGATCCGCCCTGGGACCCGCAGCGGATGAGCGACGAAGCCAAGCTTGAGCTGGGAATGCTATGAGTCAAACAGTCACCGCCGCCCGCCGAGCCCGCCGCGCCGCTTTGACCCTGACGCCGGCCGCCGAGGCACGGGTCGCCGCCTTGATGGCCCGGGCGCCCGAAGGCACGGTCGGAGTGAAGCTGTCGACTCCGCGCCGCGGCTGCTCCGGCCTCGCTTATTCGGTCGACTATGTCGCCGAGGCCAATCCGCTCGACGAGCGGATCGACACCCCCGCCGGCCCCTTCTTCGTCGACGGCGCCTCGATCCTCTATCTGATCGGAAGCGTGATGGACTGGCGCGAGGACGATTTCACCGCCGGCTTCGTCTTCGAGAACCCGAACGCCAAGGGCCAGTGCGGCTGCGGGGAGAGCTTCACGGTCTGAGATATGATCGTCCGCCCGGCCAAAGCGGCGGTTTCGCGGCCTGGGCGGGGATGCTGCAGCGCCTGTGGCCCGACTGCGAGGCCGCCGAGCTCGAGGTCGAGCCGGAATGGCGCCGCCGCGGTATCGCCGGGGCGCTGCTGTCGGCGGTCGAATCCTGGGTCCGCGCGAAGGTCTGACCCATCTCGGCTCGGATGCGCTGCTCGAGAACGGGGCCGGCCACCGGTAGCATGCGTCGCCCGGGTTCGGTGAGGTCGAGCGGCTGGTGGTGTTCGGCAAAACGCTCCGCTAGCCGTTCCCCGGCGAAGGCCGGGGCCCAGCCCGTCGTCGGCCGGGCCCTGCAAATCCGGGCCCGGCCTCCACCGGCGATGCGATCATGGTTAGTGCGCCGTTAACCATGCCTCGCTAAGCTCTCCCGACAAAGGTTCGGAGGGCGCGATGAACGACCGCGATTTCCTGCTTCAGGTCCAGGGCTACGGGCTGATGACCGCCGAGGTCGCTTATTACCTTCCCGATCATCCGAGGCTCATCCAGCTTTTCGTCTGGCAGCAATATGACGTCGCGCCGCGCTTCCCGGTCCTCCACCGCTTCCTCGACCATTGGCGCACCGACATCGAGGCGGTCCTCCATTCCGTCCGGGTCGCCCACCAGCATCTGATCCGCCCCGCCGAATGGCGCGCGGTGGACGGCGTGATCAGCATCAATTGACGCAAAGCGTCATCCCGGCGAAGGCCGGGATCCCCGCATCCGGCAATGGCTTTTTCCGCGCCCCGCCCCCGGCCTCCGCCGGGGTGACGCCAACATCTGACGGCGATAAGCTCGGGGAATGAAGCCGATCGCCCTTTTGATGCTCGCCGCCCTCGCCGCGCCGGCTGCCGCCAACGACAGCACCGCCGAGCATGCCGCCGGGGGCCTGGTCCTCACCCGCACCACCGATATCGACATGGTCTCCGAGGATTTGTTCGTCTCGGCCGCCGAGGTCCGGGTGCGCTACGTCTTCCGTAACCGCTCGCCACGCGAGATCCGCACCCTCGTCGCCTTTCCGATGCCCGATCGAAATCTGGACGAGGAGCGGGAGATGGACGTCGCTTATCCTTCCGCTTTCGAGACCCGGGTCGACGGGCGGCCGGTGGCGATGAAGGTCGAACGCAAGGTCATGGCGAACGGGGTCGACCACAGCGCCCTCCTCCGCTCGCTCGGTCTCGCGGTCGACTCGGACAGTGAGGCGCTCGGCCGGCTGAAGCCGGCGGACAAGGAGAAGCTGGTCAGGCTCGGCCTCGCCGCGCTCGATCAAAGTTCGGGCCGGGAATCGGAAGCCTATCTGGAGCCGATCTGGACCGTCAGGGAAAGCTGGTTCTGGGAGCAGGTCTTCCCTGCCGGCCGCAGTCTCGCCGTCGAGCATCGCTACGTCCCGGGCACCGGCGGCAGCGTCGATGCCGCGCTGGCCTTTCCGGAGTTCCGAAGCTCGCCCGAGGGCCGGACCATGATCCGCGACTATTGCGTCGAGCCCGCCTTCCTCGCGGGTCTCGACCGGCTGCGCCGCCGGAGCGCGGCGACTCCGGAGCAGAGGATCGGCTACATCCTCACCACCGGGGCCAACTGGCGCTCCCCGATCGGCGATTTCCGGCTCGTCGTCGACAAGGGCGCCGAGGCCAATCTGGTCAGCTTCTGCGGCGAGGGTGTGCGCAAGGTCTCTCCGACCCGGTTCGAAATGCGCAAGAGCAACTGGCGTCCCGACCGCGATCTCAGGATACTCATCGTCCAGGCCCGCCCCGCAGGGGACTGAAGGCGCTCAGAACCCGAGGGTGAACCTTAGCGCCGCTCCCAGGTCGGCATCCGCCGCCGCGACGTTGCCGGGGTGTCGGCGGGCGAAGGCGTTGCCGCTGAGATGCCCGGAACCGCCGATCAGGTTGATTCCATAGGCTGCCTCGATGTCGATCTCGCGGCCCGTCGGGGCGAGATTGAGGAACCGGCTCTCATATCCCGCGCTCAGAGTCTCGTAGCTGTAGGCGACCGGGACATTGAGGTCGAAGCCGCCGGAGCGGACCCGGAGCGGCTGCATCAGCCGCAACGCGAAGCGGTCGCCCGGGCGGAAGGCGCCGGTCCTGGCAAGGTCCAGCGACCAGGCATCGGTCGCGAGCCGCCCGCTTCGGGCAAGGCCCGCGGCGGCCGGGATCGACGTCCAGCCGAGCCGATATCCGGCCGAGGCGTCCCAGCCGCTGCCGAGGGCGAGGGTGGCCGCGGCGTCGGCGAACCAGCTGGTCGCCCCGCCGGCTCCGAGGAGCGGCGAGAAGCGGGCGCCGAACACGGTCGACTGCTCGTCGAGCCGGCTGCCCCCGAGGCTCAGCCTCGCCCGCCCGAAGCGGCGGTCGGCCGCGATCGAGAAGACGCCGTAGCGGGGCTGGACGATCGAGCGGTCGAAACCGGCCTGAAGCACCTCGCCGCGCTCGGCGGTGACGGTGAGGCCGAGCTGCCCGAGCCGGTGGCGCACGCCCAGCGCCCCCGCCGAATCGCCCTGGAAACCCATCCGGCTCATCGGGTCCTGGGCGACGAGGAACGCATCCCGGTAATGGCCGGTCAGGCGGCGCTCGAGCGTCTTGCCGCTCTCCGCGAGGCCCAGGGCGACGGCCAGGCGCGGGCTCAGCCGGCTCAGCGCGATGCCGGAAAGCACTCGCGCCTTGCGGCCGTCCTCATAGGTGAGGCCGAGCTGGGCGAAGCCGACCTGGGGCTGGCCGCTCAGCTTGCGGTCGACGGTGATCGACACGGCGACTCCGCGGGCGCCGGCGGTGGCCGTGCTGAGGCCCGGCTGGAATGCCCGGCCGAGCGGCCGATCCTGCTCCGCGCGCTGGAGCGCGGAGGCCAGGGCCATCGTATAGGCGCGCGAGAATCCGTCGAGCACGACCATTCCGGCGAGCGCGGTCTTGGCATCGCCCATCGCCGTCGAGCCCTGGCCGCCGACGGCGGTGAGATCGACTTGCTGGCCGCCCGGGAGGCTGAGGCTTCCCTGCGGCTGGAAGGCGCGCTGGATGTTGAGGATCCCCCGGCCGAAGATCGGATCGATGCCCGGAGCGCCCGCGTCGTCCGCGCTGACCAGCAATATCTCCATGATCTGCTGTCCGGTGAGGTTGGGAAAGGCGCTGGCGAGCAAGGCCGCGGCGCCGCTGATGACCGGCGCCGAGAAGGAGGTCCCCGACCACAGGTAGGTTTTCCCGGTATGATCCGGGGCGCGAACCCCGACTCCGATCGCGGTGAGGTAGCGCGACGCGCCGCTGCCCGCCTTGTTGGAGAAATCGGCCATGTTGCGCGACGAATCCATCGCGCCGGCGAGGATGACGTTGCCGGCGCTCGATGCGGACAGCGCGAAGCCTTCGGGATTCTGTCCGCCCGGCTCGTCGCCGCTGTTGCCGGCCGAAAGGACGACCAGGATGCCGGCCTCGGCGGCGCGGACGATGGCGCTGTTGACGATGCCGCTGGGATCCGGCCCGCCGAGCGAGATGTTGATCACCTTGGCGCCGTTGGTTCGCGCGAGGTCGATCGCCTTGGCGATGTCGGGGTCGCTGTGGTTGCAGCCATCCTTCTCCGTGCAGTCGGTCGGATCGGCGGTGTTGAACGAGAGGATGGTCGAGTCGAACGCGACTCCCATCGTGCCGAGGCCGTCGCGCGCCGCGGCGGCGATCGCCGCCACGGCGGTGCCGTGGCCGTCCTGGTCGACGATGCCCCGGTTGGCAGCGACGTCGCTGCTCGCCGGATCCACCTTTCCGGCGAATTCGGGAAGCTTCGGATTGATCCCGGAATCGACGATTCCGATCTTCACGCCCTTGCCGGTCGCGCCGGTATCGTAGGCCGCAATGGCGGCGTGGGCGGTGGAACCGTTCGAGCGATTATATTCGGCATCGTTGAACGCGCTCCCCGACGGCGGCGGAGGGGGCGGCGGCGGGGGCGGCGGGGGCGGAGGGGGCGGCGGGGGCGGGGGAGCCGGCGGGACCGCGGAGATCGGCGCCGGACCGCCGCCACCTCCGCCTCCGCAGCCCGAAAGGACCAAAGCGGCCGCGCAGGCGGTCATCAGCAGGGCATTTCGTGCGAGCCTGGCGTTCATCCCCGGTCCTCGGCTAACTGGTTCAAATTTCGGATTTTTCTGACCCTACCACTATATTGCCGATGCTTTCAATTTGCTGAAGACGCTCTTCGCCCCCTATGAGGCGGCGATGCTCCCGACCCCGCTCGTCTCGATCGATTGCTGGATCTTCGACCTCGACAACAGCCTCTATCCGGCCTCGACAAACCTGTTCGAGCTGATCGACGTCCGTATGGGCGAGTATATCGCAAACCGGCTCGGCTGCACATCGGCGGAGGCGCGGACCATCCAGAAGGGCTTCTTCCGCGACCACGGCACCACCCTCGCGGGCCTGATGAAGGAGCATGGAGTCGAACCGCGCGACTTCCTCGATTACGTCCACGACATCGACTTCGCCCGGCTGACCGCCGATCCCAGGGTGGTGGCCGCGCTGGACCGGCTGCCGGGCCGCAAGTTCGTCTTCACCAACGGCGACGAGGCCTATGCCCGGCGCGTTCTCGACCGGCTCGGACTCGCCAATGCCTTCGACGCGGTCCACGACATCCACGCCATGGACTATGTCCCCAAGCCCGATCCGCGCGCTTATTCGGCGATGTGCGAGCGGCACGGAATCGCTCCGGAGCGCGCCCTCTTCGCGGAGGACATGGCGAGGAACCTCGTGCCCGCCAAGCAGCTCGGGATGGTCACCGTGTGGGTCGACAACGGCTCCGAGCAGGCCAGCCACGACGCCGATCCCGCCTTTATCGATTACCGCATTACCGATATCGGCGACTGGCTGACCGAGATTACGGGGGGAGTAGCGGCATGACCGGGGCGCTGAGGACCGCGATCGAGGAAGCCTGGGAAAGGCGCGAATCGCTCGGCGGGGACGAGCCGGAGCTCAGGCAAGCCGTCGACGCCGCGATCGCCCTGCTCGATTCGGGCGAGGCCCGGGTGGCCGAGAAAGGCGAGGGCGGCTGGACCGTCAACCAGTGGCTGAAGAAGGCCGTCCTGCTCTCTTTCCGGCTGACTCCGATGGAGGCGATCGAGGGTGGCCCCGGCGGCGCCCATTGGTGGGACAAGGTGCCCTCCAAATTCGCCGAATGGGGCCCCAACCGCTTCGCCGGGGCCGGTTTCCGGGCGGTTCCGGGCGCGATCGTCCGCCGCGGGGCCTTCATCGGCAAGGGTGCGGTGCTGATGCCGAGCTTCGTGAATATCGGCGCCTGGGTGGGCGAAGGCACGATGGTCGACACCTGGGCGACGGTCGGAAGCTGCGCCCAGATCGGCAAGAACGTCCACATCTCGGGGGGCACCGGAATCGGCGGGGTACTGGAGCCGCTCCAGGCCGGGCCGGTCATCGTCGAGGACGATTGCTTCATCGGCGCCCGCTCCGAAGTCGCGGAAGGCGTGATCGTCGAGCAGGGCGCCGTCCTGTCCATGGGCGTCTTCCTCGGCGCCTCGACCAAGATCGTCGACCGGGAAAGCGGCGAGGTCCATATGGGCCGGGTTCCGGCTTATTCGGTCGTCGTCCCCGGCACCTTGCCCGGCAAGGACGGCGGCCCTGGCCTCGCCTGCGCCGTCATCGTCAAGCGGGTGGACGCGCGCACCCGCTCCAAGACCAGCATCAACGAGCTGCTCCGCGACTAGAGTCTGTCCTATGACATTGAAGCCCATGTTCCCCGGCGAAGGCCGGGGTCCAGCAGCACCACCGGAAGGACTGGATCCCGGCCTTCGCCGGGAAGCGATTCAGCCTCATCAGGACCGACTCTAGGATGGAGGCCCGTCATCCCGGCCAAGGCTGGGATCCCAGGGGGTGAAGGGCGCCGCGGCTTTCACCCGCCGCGGCCCCAGCCTTCGCTGGGGCGACGCGATTGCATTTAGCGCGAGCTTGCGGGCCCCGCCGGAGCCGCAGCCCGGTCGAGACCCTCGCTGATCAGCACCGCCGCCGGGCCGCTCTCCCAATCCTCCGGCCCCGCCACCCGCCAGACCTCGCGGCCCTGGGCATCGTAGAGGATCGTCGTCGGCAGCCTGTCGGCCTCGAGCTTCGTCGTCAGCGCCATCCGGGGGTCGAGCCAGGTCTCCAGGTTGCGATAGCCCTGCTTCGCGAAGAAGGCCTCGATCTTCTCCCGGCCGTCCAGGTCCTGGCTGATCGTCAGCACCTCGAGCCGGCCCGCCTCCCGCGCCGCGAGCCGGTCGAGGGTCGGCATCTCGGCGATGCAGGGCGCGCACCAGGTCGCCCAGAGGTTGACCAGGACCGGCCTGCCGCGGAAATCGGCGAGGGTCGCCGGCGCGCCGTCCGGGTCCTCGAACGCCGTCTCCGGCGCCGCACGGCCGGCCCGCGAGCGGTCGGGGATGGCGGCCGGCGGCGGCTCGGCGGGACCGCTCGCGGCGCGGCGCTCGGGGGCGGCTTCCTTGCTTTGCTCGGGCGCCGCAGAGCAGGCCGAGAGCAGGAGGGAAAGGAGCAGGACGGACCGCATTCCGCTCGCCTAGAGGCTGGCGCCTCGAACTGGAAGCCTTGTGCAAACCCATCCGCAGGAAGGCTCCCTCCCCCGTCCTTCACGGGGAGAGGAGGGCCCGCCGCGAAACGGTGGGAGGTCCGTCTGTCGCGCAGACTCGGAAAAGACGCAGGCCCTGATCCCATGCGTTTCCTGTCCTTGTGTAGCGATTCCTGGCGATTCCAGGCGATTCCTGGCGATTCGCGCACAGGGAATGGCGTCTTTGGTCCAATCTAATATCTCACAAAAACAACGACTTGGCCTGAGCCACGGACGCCAGGAGCCTTCGTTCGCCCTATGTTCCACGTGAAACCGTTACGGACTGCTGCCGGGAGCGGTTTTCCGGCGGGGCGATCGGCACCGGTTTGCTTGGGGCAGCAGGAATCGCCTTGGCCCCCCGCGCCACCCTGCGCTATGGCGGCGCCTCACCATGCGCATCCCGCTCCTTCTCTCCGCCTTCGCCCTGCTTGCCGCCTGCGGCAACATGGAGCCGTTGCAGCCCAAGGCCGGCCAAGGGCTGCCCGCCAAGCCCGCCATGGCGGTTCGGGCCCCGACCACCGACGAGCTTCTGGCCCCGCCCCCCATCGCCCGCCCCGCCCGCCAGGACGACGGGCTTCGCCGCTCCGAGGAGCGCGCGGACGATCCCTTCGACCTTCCGCCGACCGGCTGACCCGCCGGCAGCCCTTTTTTTCCGGAGACCAAGTTGAAGAAAGTCAGAAAGGCGGTCTTCCCCGTCGCCGGGCTCGGCACGCGCTTCCTGCCCGCGACCAAGGCGGTGCCCAAGGAGATGCTGACCGTCGTCGACCGGCCGCTCATCCAATATGCGGTCGAGGAGGCGCTCGAGGCGGGCATCGAGCAGATGATCTTCGTCACCGGCCGCGGCAAGACCGCGCTCGAGGACCATTTCGACATCGCCTATGAGCTCGAGGCGACGCTGCGCGGCCGCGGCAAGCCGCTCGGCATCCTCGACAGCACCCGCCTTCCGCCGGGCTCGGTCGTTTCGGTCCGCCAGCAGGAGCCGCTCGGGCTCGGCCATGCGGTGTGGTGCGCCCGCGAAATCGTCGGCGACGAGCCCTTCGCGGTCTTTCTCCCCGACGAGGTGATGGCCGGAAGCCCCAATTGCACCCGCCAGCTGGTCGACGCCTACGAGAAGGTCGGGGGCAATGTCGTCGCGGTGCTCGAAGTGCCGCCGGAGGAGACTCACAAATATGGGGTCGTCACCCCGGGAGCGAGCGACGGC
The DNA here is from genome assembly GCA_036382815.1 of Allosphingosinicella sp. Classification (GTDB taxonomy): domain Bacteria; phylum Pseudomonadota; class Alphaproteobacteria; order Sphingomonadales; family Sphingomonadaceae; genus Allosphingosinicella. The sequence goes on along the minus strand of DASVPM010000364.1, from coordinate 14,277 downwards.
CGCCTCACCGAGATAAAGGGGCTCGTCGAGAAGCCGGCGCCGGGGACGGCGCCGTCGAACCTGATGCTGCCCGGCCGCTACATCCTCCAGCCGGAGATCATGGAAGCGCTCGGCAAGGTCGGACGCGGCGCCGGCGGCGAGATCCAGCTAACCGACGCGATGGCGGCAATGATCGGAAGCCAGCCCTTCCACGGCCTCACCTTCGACGGCGAGCGTTACGATTGCGGCCACATGCTCGGCTTCGTCATCGCCAACGTCGCGCTGGCGCTGAAGCGGGAAGACGTCGCGCCGGCGCTTCGCGCCTATCTGGCCGCCCTTTAGGTGAGCTGCGCGGCGATCCTCGTCGGCGACGGTCCGATCCGGACGATCACGCCCGAGGAAGCCGCCGCTTATGCCGGTCCGGGCTTCGTCTGGGTCCATGTCGAAAGCGATAACGAGGCGGAACGCTCCGCCCTGCTCAGTGCCGATATACCCGACGTCGCCGCGCACGCGCTCGTCGCCACCGAAACGCGCCCGCGCTGCGACCGGATCGAAGACGGCGCCATCGTCAACCTGAGGGGGCCGGCCACGCCCGAAGTCCAGGAAAGCGACCGCCTCGTGTCGATCCGGATGTGGGTGCGGCGGTCCAAGGTGAGCTCCGTCACCCGCTATCCCCTCGCGGCGACGGCGATCGTCGTCCAGCAGATGAAGGCGGGGCTCATCCTCGATCCCGGCGATCTGGTCGCGGCTTATGCGCGGACGATCAGCAAGCAGCTCGATCCGCAGGTCGCGGCGCTCGGCGATCTGCTCGACGATTGCGAGACCGGCATGGAGCCCCGCAAGGTGTGGCGCCTGCGCAGCGCCATCGCCGGCGCGCGCTCGGAAGCCATCGCCTACCGCCGCTTCGTCGCCCCCGACCGTGATGCCCTGCTGACCCTCGCCCAGCTCGACTTCGAATGGCTGGCCGAAGAAGACCGGCTCCACATCCGTGAGGCCGCGGACCGGTTCGCGCGAATGGCGGAGGAGCTCGAAGCGGTTCGCGAGAGGGCGGCCCTGCTCCACGAGCAGCTGACCGACCTGCGCGCGGAAGATCTCGACCAGCGCTCGCTGCTCATCTCGATCGTCGCCTTCATCTTCCTGCCGCTGACCTTCATCACCGGTCTGCTCGGGATGAACGTGAAGGGCATCCCCTATGCGGAGGAGCCCTGGGCCTTCTGGGGCGTCGTCGCCTTGTGCATCCTGATCGGCGCGCTCGTGCTCGGCTGGTTCATGCGGAGGCATTGGCTGAGGCGGTGACGTTCCGTCGCCCCAGCGAAGGCTGGGGCCCCGGCGGGTGAAGAACGCTGCGCCTTTCACCCCCCTTCGGCCCCAGCCTTCGCTGGGGCGACGGTTCAGGAAGCGAACCGATCCCTCAACGCCATCATCGCCAGGGCCGCCTTGGCCGCTTCGCCGCCTTTGTCCTTCTCGTCGGGCCGGGCGCGGGCCAGCGCCTGGGCCTCGTTCTCCACGGTCAGGATGCCGTTGCCGATCGCGAGGCCGTCGAGGGTCAGGGCCATGATTCCACGGGCGCTCTCGCCGGCGACGATCTCGAAATGATAGGTCTCGCCACGGATCACGACGCCAAGGGCGACGAAGCCGTCGTAGCGCCCCGTCCCGGCGCCAAGCGCGATCGCCGCCGGAACTTCGAGCGCGCCGGGTACCGTCGCCGTCTCATGCTCGTGCCCGGCCGCCTCGATCGCGGCCCGGGCGCCCTGGAGCAGCAGGTCGTTGAGATGGTCGTAGAAGCGCGCCTCGACGATCAGCAAGCGAGCCATTGCTATTCCTCCAGCGGGATCGGGCGCTCGCCGACGATGGTGAGGCCGTAGCCGCCGAGGGCGACCGGGGTGTGATGGGTGTTCGTGAGGAGCACCATGTCGTGAATCCCGAGCGCCGAGAGTATCTGGGCGCCGCCGCCATAGTCCCTGAGCTCGTCGGGGCCCCTCGCCGCGCCCTTGCCGGACCGGACGTTGAGAGCGGCCGACAGGGCGTCCGGCATCGCCCGGTTGAGGACGACGATCACTCCGCTCCCTTCCTCGCCGATGATCTTCATGGCGCCCCGGAGCATTCCGCCCCGCCCGCCTTCCTCGCCGAAGGCGTCGGCGAAGAGGCTGAGCTGGTGCATCCTGACCAGGGTCGGCTTCGAGGGGTCGATCTCCCCCTTGACCAGGGCCACCTGCTCGGTGCCCAGGGCCTTGTTGAGAAAGCTCCTGGCGGTCCAGGTTCCGCCCCAGCGGCTCTCGAAGCTCGCCTCGCCGGTCTGCTCGACGAGATGGTCCTTCTTGAGCCGGTAGGCGATGAGGTCGCGGATCGTTCCGATCTTGAGGCCGTGAAGCTGGGCGAAGGCGACGAGATCGTCCATCCGCGCCATCGTCCCGTCCTCGCGCATGATCTCGCAGATCACGCCGGAGGGATTGAGCCCGGCCAGCCGGGACACGTCCACCGCCGCCTCGGTGTGGCCGGCGCGGATGAGGACTCCGCCGTCGCGCGCGACGAGGGGGAAGATATGGCCCGGAGTGCAGATGTCCTCCCGGCCCCTGGACGAATCGATGGCTACCGAGACGGTCCGCGCCCGGTCGGCCGCGGAAATGCCCGTCGTCACCCCCTCCTTCGCCTCGATCGAGGTGGTGAAGGCGGTCTCGTGCCGGGTGCCGTTGTTGCGGCTCATCAATTCGAGGCCGAGCTGGTCGACCCTCTGGCGGGTCAGCGCCAGGCAGATGAGGCCGCGCCCGTGCTTGGCCATGAAGTTGATCGCGTCGGGAGTCGCCATCTGGGCCGGGATGACGAGGTCGCCCTCATTTTCCCGGTCCTCGTCGTCGACGAGGATGAACATTCGCCCGTTGCGGGCCTCATCGATCAATTCCTCGGGCGAGGAGAGGAAGCCGCGCTCCATCCTAGCGTCTCAGCTCGAGCATCCGGCCGACGTAGCGGGCGAGGATGTCGATCTCGATATTGACCTTCCGTCCCGGTCCCACCTCGGCGAAGCTGGTCTGGGCGGCGGTATGGGGGATGATGTTGAGAGCGAAGCGGACCCCGTCCGACACGGGCTCGACCTCGTTGACCGTAAGCGACACGCCGTCGAGGGCGATCGACCCCTTGGTCGCGATATAGCCTTCGAGCTCCGCCGGCGCGATCACGGTCAGGCGGACCGAGCCGCCGACCTCGACCGCGGCTTCGACCTCTCCGACGGCGTCGACATGGCCGGTGACGATGTGGCCGCCGAGCTCGTCTCCGAGCCGAAGCGAGCGTTCCAGGTTGAGGCCGGCCCCCTCTTGCCAGAGGCCGGGCGCGCTGCGGCTCAGGGTCTCCCGCGACACGTCGACCGCGAACCAGTCCTCGCCTTTGTCGACGACCGTCAGGCACACGCCGGAGCAGGCGATCGACGCGCCGAGATCCACCTGGGCCATGTCGTAGCCGCACGCGATCCTCAGGCGCAGGTCGCCCCGCTCCTCGGCCGCAACGACCCGTCCGACATCGGTGATGATTCCCGTGAACATCAGTCTCGCTCGCGCTCGTAGACTTCGAGCCGGTCGATGCCAAGCATGCGGCTGTCGGCGAGCGTCCAGCGTCGATGGGCGTCGGCGAGATCGGTGAGGCCGATATAGCCCACCGAAGACTTGCCGTCGCCGATCAGGATCGGCGCCCGGTAAATGAGCATCCGGTCGACGAGGTCGGCGGCGAGGAAGGCGGATGCGGTGGCCGAGCCGCCCTCGATGAGCAGGTCGTTGACGTCGGGAAGGTCGAACACCTCCTCGGGCGCCCCGAGGCGCGCCCATCCTTCCACCGCCTCGCCACGGGTCAGCAGGGCCCTTCGCGGGGACCGGTCCTCCAGCCCCGGAAGCCGCACGTCGAGCTTCGGCCGGTCGCGCTCATAGGTGCCGCGCCCGACCAGGATCATGTCCGACCGCGCGCGCTCGAGATGGACGTGGGCCCGGGCATCCTCGCCGGTGATCCAGCGGCTCTCGCCGGAAGGCAAAGCGATCTTGCCGTCGAGCGACATGGCGAGCTTCAGGGTGATGAAGGGCCGGCCCCGCCGCACCCGGGTGAGGAAACCCGCCATCGAACGGGCCGCTTCCCCGGCGCCCGGCCCGGTCACCACGTCGACTCCGGCCGCCCGAAGCCGTTCGAAGCCGCGCCCGGCCATTCGAGCGTCGGGATCCTCGAGGGCGGCGACGACCCGGGCGACCCCCGCTTCGGCCAACAGATCGCCGCAGGCCGGGCCGCGCTCGCTTCGGTGGCAGCACGGCTCGAGCGTAACATAGGCGGTGGCGCCCCTCGCCGCTTCGCCGGCCTCGGCCAGCGCCATCGCTTCCGAATGAGGCCGCCCGCCCCGCTGAGTCCAGCCCCGGCCCACGACCGTCTCCGCCTTCACGACGATGCAACCGACGTTGGGATTGGGAGCGGTGTTGCCGCGGCCGCGCTCGCCGAGCGCGATCGCGGCCCCCATCCAGCGCTCGTCCGGAGTCAAATGCCGAGCCGCTCGAGCTTCTCGTCGAGCCGCTTGAACTGCTCCTGCCGCTCCTTCTTGAACTTGTCGCGGGCGGCCTGGTCGATCTTCTGCTCGGCCTTGATCTGCGCGTCGGTGCGATTGGCCGGCCAGCTCTCCACATAGATGAGCTGGGGGCCCGGCATGATGTTGGTTCGGCCGTCGAGATAGAAGACGACGATGATCGCGAGCGGGATGGCGACGGCCAGCGCGGCGGCGATCCACTGGTGGGGCCGGCGTTCGGACGTGAAGGCGCGAAGGTCGGCCCAGAGCGCGCGGGGGGAAGCGGGACGGGGGAGCGGCATGGCGCCAAGATAGGCGTTTCGCCGCTCCCCCGCCAGTCCCGGCCGGAAGCCGGTCTAGTCGCTCGGAAGCATCCAGCGGATCGCGCTGGTCACGGTATCGCTGGTAAGCTCGCCCCGGTTGTTCTTGGCGGGCGTGAACTTGGCGCGCTGCTTCATGAGCTTGCAGGTCGTCGAATCGAGCGCCGGCGAACCGCTCGAGCTGGTGACGGTGCATTCCTTCACCTTCCCGTCCGGTCCGACGGCGAGCCGGAAGCGGGTCGTGCCCTGCTCCTCGTTACGCACCGCGTTGGTCGGATAATCCTCGTCGGAGACATAGGAAGCGAGGTTCGCCTTGGCCCGCGCCGGCTCCACCGTGCGCGGCTTCTCGACCGGCGCCACCGGCGGGTCGGCCCTTGGAACGACGATCGGTCCGGGCTCCGGGATGACCAGCGTGGTAGTCGGCTGCGGGGTCCACGGCACGACGGGTCCCTGCGTCGGCAGCTTGAACACGGGGGCCGGCGGAGTGAGGACCGTCGGCTGCTGCGGCTCGACCTTCTGCCTGACCGGCTCGGGCGGAACCTCGGGCGGCTCCTTGGGCGCCTCGATCAGGTCGACGGTCGTCGGTCCGAAGATCGTGCGGGCCGGATTGTCCATCTTGGCAAGCGCCAGCGCCGTCAGCGCCGCGCCGTGCATCAGCACGACGACCGCGAGCGCGGTGGGACTGGTCTTCTTCTGCTGGTAGCAAGCTCCTTCCGTCATGGCCTCTCTCCTGCTTGGTCGCCGTGCGACTTATGAGACATTATCTCATAACATTATGTTACAATGTCACACAAGCGGGAAAAGTTCCGATCTTCCCTCCTCCATCGTCGGCGAATGCCGGACCTCGTGGAGTCCCGCCGGGACTTCTTGTCCTGAGGTCCGGGCTTTCACCGGGATGACGGTGGATTAAAGGGCTGCCCTCAGCCTCGCCGCCGCCTCATCGCGGCCGATGAGCAGCAGGAGGGCCGCCATCTCCGGCCCGCTCTCGCGGCCGGTCAGGGCCAGTCTCAAGGGTCGGAACAGCGCCTTGCCGGTGCGGCCGGTGCGCGCCTTGAGCGCTGCGACGAGCTGGGGCCAGGGTGCCTCGCTCCAGTCGATCGCCGCGAGCGCTCCGGCTGCGGCCTCGATCAGCGCCCGGTCCTCCTCGGCGGCCTTCGCCTCGACATGGCCGTGGAGGATGTCCCACCAGTCCGAAGCCTCCGCCACCGCCTTGAGGTTGGGTCGGATCGCCGCCCAGTCGTCGGGGCCCATGCCTTCCGGCAGCCGGCCGGCAACGGCTTCGAACGCCAGCTGATGGACGATCCGGCGGTTGAGCTGCGCGAGCTCCTCGAGATCGAACCGCGCCGGCGCCCGGCCGAACGTGGCGAAATCGAACGTCTCGATCAGCGAGCCCGGATCGGTCACCGGCTCGACCGGCAGGCTGGTGCCGAGCCGGGCGAGCTTGGAAACCAGTGCGATCGGTTCGATCCCCTGCCCGCGCAGCGAGTCGGCGCCGAGCGAGCCGAGCCGCTTCGACAGCTTGCCCTCGGACCCCACCAGCAAAGCCTCGTGGGCGAAGTCCGGTGGAGCCGCGCCCAGCGCCTCGAACATCTGCAGCTGGAGTGCCGTATTGGCGACATGGTCCTCGCCGCGAAGGACATGGGTGACGCCCATGTCGATGTCGTCGACGCTGCTTGGAAGCATGTAGAGCCAGCTTCCGTCCTCGCGGCGGACCACCGGGTCCGACAGCAGGGCCGGATCGAAATGCTGCCGGCCGCGGATGAGGTCGTCCCACTCGATCGGAGACTCGTCATCGAGCCGGAAGCGCCAGTGCGGCCTGTGCCCCGCGGCCTCGAGCCGCGCCCGCTCTTCCCCGGAGAGCCGAAGCGCCGAGCGGTCGTAAACCGGGGGCTTGCCGCGCGACAGCTGCACCTTGCGCTTGAGATCCAGCTCCTGCGCGGTCTCGAAGGCCGGATAGACCCGCCCGGCCTCGCGAAGCCGCTCGAACGCCGCCTCGTAGCGCTCGAAGCGAAGCGATTGGCGGTGCTCCTCGTCCCAGGCCAGGCCGAGCCAGGCCAGATCCTCGCGAATCCCCTCCGCGTGCGCGTCGCTCGAACGCTCCTTGTCGGTATCGTCGAGGCGAAGGATGAAGCGCCCGCCCTCCTTCCTCGCCCAAAGCCAGTTGTGGACGGCGGTGCGGATGTTGCCGACATGGAGCCGTCCCGTCGGAGCAGGGGCGAAGCGGGTGACGACGCTCATCGGGGGCGACTAGGACGGAGCGGCCGCCTCTACAAGGGCGTCAGATCCGCCGAAGGCCGGAGCGTTCGAGCGTTGCAGCCAAATCCGAGAACCCCGCATCGTCCGGCGCGCGCGAGGGGACGAAGTGGCATAGGCCCTGATTGAAATAGAAAAGCATGTTCCCCCGGCCGCGACACCATCCGTGCAGCATCGCCCACGGCACGTCGCCGCTGCCATTGGCCGATCGGAAGCTCAGCCCCCCGTCCGACCAGCTGTAGCGGAACGCCTGATGCATGGTCTTCGATTGCTCGAAAAGGCGCCGGCTTCTGCCTGGCAGGAGCAGCCATGTGATCGCGATCAGGGCGGCGCTGGTGGCAAGGTCGGTGAAGCCGAAGCCGACGATGTACCACAGCAGCCATTCGGGGTTCAGCAGAAGCGCTTCGGCGCTGTCCATGGCGATGAAAATCAGCACCGAGGATCAGATATCCCGCAGGTCCGCGCCGGCTGTGCAGGAACTGGCGGTAGGCGTCGCGCCGGGCCGAGACGAAATCGGCCAGGGAGGGCGTGAAGTGGACTTCTCCAGCCATGTGCGACTTTGCTCCCCGCTCTTGTCGCCGGTGCTACCCTCCCTCTAAGGAGGCGGCAACTCGGGAAGGGACAGGCGCATGAAGCTGATGGCCGGCAATTCGAACCTGCCGCTGGTGAAGAGCATCGCCGCCTATCTCGAGCTGCCGGTGACCGAGGCGAGCGTTCGCCGATTCGCCGACGAGGAGGTGTTCGTCGAGATCCACGAGAATGTCCGCGGCGAGGACGTCTTCGTGGTCCAGTCGACCAGCTTCCCCGCCAATGACAATCTGATGGAGCTGCTGATCTGCATCGACGCGCTGCGCCGTGCCTCGGCCAAGCGGATCACCGCCGTCCTTCCCTATTTCGGCTATGCCCGGCAGGACCGGAAGCCCGGGCCGCGTACCCCCATATCGGCCAAGCTGGTCGCCAACCTGATCACCGTCGCCGGCGCCAACCGGGTGCTCTCGGTCGACCTCCATGCCGGCCAGATCCAGGGCTTCTTCGATATTCCGACCGACAATCTCTACGGCGCCCCGGTCATGTCCGAAGACATCAAGGCCCGCTTCAACGGCCGGGCGATCACCGTCGTCTCGCCCGACGTCGGCGGAGTGGTCCGCGCCCGGGCGCTCGCCAAGCGCCTCAGCAACGCCCCGCTCGCCATCGTCGACAAGCGCCGCGAGAAGCCCGGCGAATCGGAGGTGATGAACATCATCGGCGACGTCGGCGGCCGCTTTTGCGTCCTCGTCGACGACATCGTCGATTCGGCCGGCACCCTGTGCAACGCCGCCGCCGCGCTTCACCAGGCGGGAGCCGAGGACGTCGTCGCCTATTGCACCCACGGAGTCCTCTCCGGCGCGGCCGTGTCGCGGGTCGAAAATAGCGAGCTCACCGAGCTCGTCATCACCGATTCGATCCAGCTCAGCCAGGAGGCGACGGCGAGCCGGCGCATCCGGGCCCTGACCATCGCCCCACTGCTCGCCGAGGCGATCAAGCGAATCGCCGACGAGACATCGGTCTCGAGCCTGTTCGACTGATGCCGCGGGTCCTAGTCACCGGTGCCGGACGGGGAATCGGCCTCGAGCTCGCCCGTCAATATGCGGTGGCCGGCTGGGACGTGGTCGCGACCGTCCGCGATCCGGGGAAAGCGGCCGGGCTCGCCGGCCTGGGAGTCCGCGTCGAGGCCCTGGACATGCGCGACTTCGCCGCCCTCGCGGCCTTTCCGGACCGGCTTGGAGGACGGCCGCTCGACCTGTTCATCGCCAATGCGGGGCTCTCACAGGCCAAATCGATCCGCGGCGTTGAGGATGCCGAGGGCTGGCAGGAGGTCCACGCAGTCAACGCCGTTGCGCCCACCCTCCTCGCCGAGAGCCTGCTTCCGCTCGTCGAAGCCGCCGGCGGTCGGATGGCGGCGATCAGCAGCCGGATGGGCAGCATCGAGGACAGCTCCGGGGGCTATATCGGCTATCGCGCCTCGAAGGCGGCGCTCAACGCCGCCTGGCGGGCGCTCGCCCTGGGCTGGCGCGGGCGCCCGGTGACCCTCGTTCTGCTTCACCCCGGCTGGGTGCAGACCGACATGGGCGGCCCGCAGGCGCCGCTGGCGGTGGAGGAAAGCGTCGCCGGAATGCGGCGGGTGATCGCTGGCCTCCCCCGCAGCGGGTCCGGGGCTTTCGTCGACTATCGCGGAGAGCCGGTGCCCTGGTAGCGGTCAGGCCGCCAGCCTGAGTTCCTCGAGCGGCTCATCGCGGCGCGAAACCTCCGCGGCGGGGCCCGGCACCGGGAGCGGATCGGGCACGAGCCACCGCGTCAGGGTGGTCAGCGCCGTCAGAGCCGCATAAGCGGCGAAGGTGACCGGCGGGCTCCAGAAGATGGCGAAGGCGAACAGAAGGCGCAGGTAAAGCGGGTTGAACCCGAAATCCTCGCCGACCGCGAAGCAGGCGCCGAGCAAGGTATCGTCGCGCGCAATGGTTGAACCGGCCATGATCTTACTCCCTGGCCGCGTCCCTGGGCGTGCTGCATTGCAGCAGGATGTCGCCTGGACGATGGAAGTGTTTCAATTGTGTTGGCCGGACCCCGTCATTCGGCGAAAGCCGGCACCGCATCGAAGGACCGGTTCCGAGCCGTCTCGTCCCGAGGTCCCGGCTTTCGCCGGGATGACGAGGGAGTTGCCAATCCGGGCCTCCCCCTCTATAGGCGCGCCTTCTTTCCAGCTTTGGAAGAAACGAACGGGCCGGCTGTAAGGGCTGCCGTGGCCGTTCTCAAACGTCGCGCCGCTGGGCGCACAAGGAGACGAAAATGCCCAAACTGAAGACCAAGAGCGGCGTCAAGAAGCGCTTCAAGCTCACCGCCACCGGCAAGCTGAAGCACGGAGTCGCCGGCAAGCGCCACCGCCTGATCAGCCACAACGCCAAGTACATCCGCCAGAACCGCGGCACCGAAGTTCTCGCCAAGGCCGACACGGCCCGGGTGAAGCTCTGGGCGCCCTACGGCCTGAACTAGGAGTATTTGAGACATGGCACGCGTCAAAAGGGGCGTGACGACCAAGGCTCGTCACAAACGGATCCTCGAGCAGGCGAAGGGCTATTACGGCCGCCGCAAGAACACGATCCGGATCGCCAAGCAGGCCGTCGAGAAGGCCGGTCAATATGCCTATCGCGACCGCAAGGTGAAGAAGCGCTCGTTCCGGGCGCTCTGGATCCAGCGCATCAACGCCGCCGTCCGCCAGGAAGGGCTGACCTACGGACAGTTCATGCACGGCCTCAAGCTCGCCGGAGTCGACCTCGACCGCAAGGTTCTCGCCGACATCGCGATGCACGAGGGCGAGGCCTTCAAGGGCATCATCGCCCAGGCCCGCGGGGCGCTTCCCGCGCAGGAGAGCCGGGCAACCGCCTGAGCTTTCGGCGACCGAGATAAAGCAAGGCGCGGCGGGGAGACCCGCCGCGCCTTTCTCTTTGCTCCCCGGCGAAGGCCGGGGCCCAGCGTCATAGGCTGGGGCGTTGCAAATCTGGGCCCCGGCCTCCGCCGGGGAACTAATGCAGCCTCTCCGCCGCGATCGAATAGCGCACCGTCGCGCAGCCGCTTTTCTCCGGGCAGCAGCTGAGCCTCGTCCATTCCGTCTTCGCCCGCCGCTCGTCCTCGAACGGGCCGGCCATGGTCTCCGTGCCCGGAATCAGGGCCCGGAAGTCCGGACCGTCATATTCCCCCCCGATCACCCAGAAACGCTTTGTCATGTCGGGTCTCCCTACTCCGCCGCCACGGCGGTGATGAACTGGTCGGCTTCGGTCGATTCGGCGAGGGCCGTGGTGGACGAATCGCCCGCCGAGACGGTCTGGGCGATGAGGTCGAAATAGCCGGTGCCGACCTCGCGCTGGTGGCGGGTGGCGGTGTAGCCGCGGCCTTCCGAGGCGAACTCGGCCTGCTGGAGCTCCGAATAGGCCGCCATTCCGCGGTCGCGATAGCCGCTGGCCAGCTCGAACATCGAATGGTTGAGGCTGTGGAAGCCGGCCAGGGTGACGAACTGGAACTTGTAGCCCATCGCTCCGAGCTCACGCTGGAACTTCGCGATCGTCTCCTGATCCAGCTTCGCTTCCCAGTTGAAGCTGGGCGAGCAATTATAGGCGAGGAGCTTGCCCGGATATTCGCGGTGGACCGCTTCGGCGAAGCGGCGGGCGTCGTCGAGATTGGGGTTGCTCGTCTCCCACCACAGGAGGTCCGCATAGGGCGCGAAGGCGAGGCCGCGCTTGATGCAATGGTCGATTCCGGTCCCCTCGCGCAGGCGGGAGAATCCTTCGGGAGTGCGCTCGCCGGTCAGCCATTCGCGGTCGCGCTCGTCGACGTCGGAGGTGATCAGCCTTGCGCTCTCGGCGTCGGTGCGGGCGACGACCAGGGTCGGGACCCCGCAGACGTCGGCGGCGAGGCGGGCGGAGACGAGGTTGCGGATATGGGCCCGGGTGGGGATCAGCACCTTGCCGCCGAGGTGGCCGCACTTCTTCTCGGAGGCGAGCTGGTCCTCGAAATGCACCGCGGCGGCGCCGGCCTCGATATAGGCCTTCATGATCTCGAAGCAGTTGAGGGGGCCGCCGAAGCCGGCTTCGGCATCGGCGACGATGGGCACGAACCAGTCGCGCTGCGCGCCGCCCTCGGCATGCTCGATCTGGTCGGCGCGCTGCAGCGTCCTGTTGATTCTGCGGCATAATTCGGGGCCGGCATTGGCCGGGTAGAGCGACTGGTCGGGATACATGGCGCCGGCGGTGTTGGCGTCGGCGGCGACCTGCCAGCCGGAAAGGTAGACGGCCTTGAGGCCGGCCCGGACCATCTGCATCGCCTGGTTTCCGGTGACCGCGCCGAGCGCATTCACGTAATCCTCGGTGCGCAGAAGCTCCCAGAGCCGCTCGGCGCCGCGGCGGGCAAGACTGTGCTCGACCGGAACCGAGCCCCGGAGCCTCAGCACCTCCTCGGTCGAATAGGGCCGGCGAATGCCGGTGAAGCGATGTTGCGGAAAGGACAGGATAGTTGAGAAATCGCTCATTTTCGCCCCGAATATTGAGGAAGTGCGACTCCTTGAAAGCCCGAAACCCGGACGCGGGCACGCCGAAAAGGGTCGCGTTGTCACAGCGCGACTTGCGACTGTTGTAAAGCTGTGACAAAGTTCCATCGTGCCCAAGTCCGAACGAAAATTGTATCTGGGAGGCCGGCTTCGGCGTCTTCGCCGCGAGCTCGGGCTGAACCAGAGCGCGATGGCCGGCGAGATCGGGGTGTCGCCCTCCTACCTCAACCATCTCGAGCGCAACCAGCGGCCGGTCACCGCCCAGGTGCTGCTCCGGCTCGCCGAGGTCTACGACGTCGACCTTCGCGCTTTCGCCGCCGAAGGGGCGGACGGGACCGGGATCGACCAGCTCGGCGAGATCTTCGCCGACCCGATGTTCGCCGACATCGGCATCCCGCGCTACGAGCTGCTCGAGGTCGCCGACAACGCGCCTTCGGTGGCGGACGCGATCTCGAGGCTCTACGCGGCCCTGGTCGAGCGGCGGCAGCACCCCGCGGGCGCCGTTCCCGACGAGACGTCGCTGGTCACGCCGGAAGCCTGGGTGCGCGACCATATCCAGGCGCAGCGCAACCATTTCCCCTATGTCGAGGAGGCCGCGGAGACGCTGGCAGGCGCGCTCGGCGACCCGACCGGAATCTTCGACGCGCTCCGGCGGCGGCTGAAGGAGGGCTTCGGCATCGAGACCCGGGTGGTTGCGCCGGAGCTGCTCGAGCCGGCCAGCCAGGCCTACGACTTCCACCGCAAAAGGCTGATGCTGTCGGCGATGCTGAGGCCGGAGAGCCGCACCTTCGGCGCCGCGTACCAGCTGGCCCTGGTCGAGTTCGGGCCGATGCTCAACCGGATGGTCGAGACGGCGGGCGCACCCGACGCCCCGACGCGCCGCCTGCTCCACATGAGCCTCGCCAATTACGCCGCCGGGGCGATCATGATGCCGTATTCGGCCTTCCTCGCCGCCGCCGAGAAGCACCGCTACGACGTCGACCGGCTGTGCGCCGGTTTCGGCGCCAGCGTCGAGCAGGTCTCGCACCGCCTGACCACGCTGGCCCGGACCGGAGCGCGCGGAATCCCTTTCTTCATGCTGAGGGTCGACGCGGCGGGCAACATCTCGAAGCGCTTCGCCGGCGAGAGCTTCCCCTTCTCGCGCTTCGGCGGCACCTGCCCGCGCTGGAACCTCCACGCCGCCTTCCAGACGCCCGGCCGCGTCGCCACCCAGATCGTCGAGACCCCGGACGGCGCCCGCTTCTTCACCCTCGCCCGGACGGTCGACCGCGCCGTCCGGCTCGACCCGCGCGAAAGCTCGCAGCTCGCCGTCGGGCTGGGCTGCGACGTCAAATACGCCCCGCGCATCCTCTATGCCGACGGCGAGGACCTGGCCAAGCCCTGCGTCACCCCGATCGGCCCCGCCTGCACCATCTGCCCGCGCCTGCGCTGCCCCCAGCGCGCCGCCGCCCCGGCCGGCCACACCCTGGCCCTCAACGTCGACCAGAAGACGATCTCGCCTTATCCTTTTTTGGGGTGATTCGAAGCGGAGACGCCGTCGCCCCAGCGAAGGCTGGGGCTCCGGGGGGTGAAAGCCGCGGCGTTTTTCACCCGCGGGGACCCCAGCCGTCGCTGGGGCGACGGTTGCTGGCGGCTGGACAATGTGCTGCCTTTCCAACATGATCGCCGCTTCCATGCGTCCTCCTCCGGGAAGCCGCCCAGATCGAGGAAGTGACGCCATGAAGCCGCTCGCATTCGCCGCCGCCCTTCTGCTCGCCGCGCAGGCTCAATCCGCTTCGGCCCAGCCCGCGCAGCCCGCCCAGGCCGCGCCGAGCGAGGCGCTGATCGACCGGTTCATCGCCATCCTGCCCGACCGGGAGCAGATCGACTCCGTCGACTCCGAGATCGACGCCGGCGAGCTGAAGACGCTGGTCGCGCTCAACCCCGGCAAGGAGGCGCAGGTCCGCTCGATCCTGCAGGTCAACCTGACCTCCTGCACCGGACCCGCCATCTCGGCCGGAACGCTGAGGATGCTGAGGACGGTCGCCCGCGGCCTCGGCGCCGAGAAGCTCCAGAGGCTGGTCGCCTTCTACGAAGGGCCGGACTTCGCGAAGTTCAGCGCCCTCGCCGCCCGGATGGAAGGCCAG
>DASVPM010000363.1:0-5293 GCA_036382815.1 Allosphingosinicella sp. | reverse complement strand
GAAAACCTTCGGGCAGGCCGTCGACCGCCGCTTCCAGAGCCGCGGCGTCGCGCATGTCGAGCTCGAGCGGAAGGAAGGGGTCGCCGAGCTCGGCGGCGAGGCCGTCGAGCCGCTCGCGGCGGCGGCCGGTGCCGACCACGTTCCAGCCCGATCGTGCGAAGCGGCGGGAAGCGGCGGCGCCGAAGCCGGCGGTGGCGCCGGTGATGAAGGCGGTCTTGGTCATCTGGGCTCCAGAGTTTCTTCGAACAGGTCGAGCATGGCCGCCCAGGAGCGGCGGTCCGCCGTCTCGTCATAGGCGAAGCCGGGAAGGCCGAGGGCGTCGATGTCGGGGTTGGTGAAGCTGTGGCCAACTCCGCCGTAGAGATGCAGCTGCCAGTCGATCCCGGCCGCCGTCGCTTCGGCCAGGAAAGCGTCGCGCTGGGCGGCGGTGACGATCGGATCCTGCATTCCGTGACAAAGCAGCAGCTTGCCCCTGATCGCTTGATTCTCCTCGGGGGTCCCTGGGACGAAGCCGCTGTGGAAGCCGACGATCGCGGCGAAGGGCGCTCCCATTCGCGCAAGCTCGATGACGGCCGCGCCGCCCATGCAATAGCCGATGCCGGCAAGCCGGGCCTCATCGAGACGGGGCTGCGCCGTCAGAACCTCCAGCCCGGCGGCGAGCCGAGCCCGGAAGAGCGGGCGGTCGGCGCGGAGCGCCTTGCCGAGCGTCATCGCCCGCTCCAGCGGCGGATCCTCCTCGCCGTAGAAATCGAGCGCGAACGCGATGTAGCCGAGCCCGGCCAGCCTTTGCGCCCGCTCCCTGGTGTGCCGGCCCAGCCCCCCGCCTTCATGCGCGACCAGGATTCCGGGAGCGGGCCGGCCGCCGGAGCCGTCGGCGAGATAGCCCGTCAGCGGCACGCCGTCGCCGCCGCCGTAGCGGATCGGGGTCAGCTCGATCATTGCGCCTTCAGCCGATCCAGGATCCAGGGCACGGCCTCGTCCCAGGAATCGATCCGCGCGTGGGCGTGCGCGGCGGGCGGGGTGTGCGCGGCGAGCCGGGGCTCGGCGATCATGTGAAGCCGCCAGACCTGAGGAGCGTGGTTCGCCACCGATTCGTGGTGGACGGCGAGATCGTCGACGAACACGGTCGCGCTCGGTCCCGCGGCCTCGATCAGCTCCAGAACCGGCCGGCCCTTGCCGCCGCGGTTGCACAGGACCCGATGGCGGATCTCGAACCGCTCGAGCTGCTCGATCCGGCCCGCCTCGAACTCGTCGCCGATATTGGTGAGGATGACGATGTCGGCATGGTCGGAGATCGCCGCCAGCGCCTCGGCCGCGCCCGGAACGAGATTCTGCCTGTGCATCTCCCCGGCGAAGAACTGGTCGAGCAGGGGCCAGACCCGTTCGGCCTCGATCGGTTTCCCGTCCGCGTCCCTCAGGGCGTCGCGGAAGCCGGGCGCCGAGAGGTCGAAGCTCAGGTCGTGGGCTTCCGCCAGCCAGTCGGCGAAATGCGAGACCATGTGGAGGAGGACCTCGTCGCAGTCGGTGACGAAGAGCGGACGGCCGTTCATCCCTCGAGCCTCCGCCGGGCCTCGACCAGCGCGCCCGGCGGCACGCCCAGCGCGTCGGCCGCGCCGAGGAGATCGGGCTCGTGCGCTTCGAGGAAGGTCAGGACCGAGGCGAGCAGGCCGGGCTCGCCGAGCCGCTCGCGCAAGGAGGAGGGATCGAGCCCGGTCAGTGCGAGCAGCCGCTGCGCCCGGGCCTCGTCGCCGAGCGTCCAGCCCAGAGCGGCGAGCGCCAGGGCCTCGGGGTCGGTCGGGTTTGTGTCGTCGCGCCGCATCTTCTACAGGTGCGCCGGTGGGACAAAAAATCCTCGTTGTCGAGGACAACGAACTCAATCTGAAGCTGTTCTGCGACCTGCTGCGCGCGCACGGCTACCAGGCGGAGCCCGTTCGGGACGGCCGCGAGGCGGTGGAGCGCGCCCGCGGCTTCGCTCCGGACCTCATCGTCATGGACATCCAGATGCCGCACGTCAGCGGCCTAGAGCTGATCGAGCAGCTGAAGGGGGATCCGCAATTGCGGCGGATGCCGATCATGGCCGTGACCGCTTATGCCGCCAAGGGCGACGAGGAGCGGATCCGCGAGGCCGGCGCGGAGGGCTATGTGTCCAAGCCCATCTCGGTGATTCGCTTCGTCGAGGCGGTTCGGGCGCTGCTCGCCGCGCCCCGGCCCGAAGAGCCGGTCCCGGACGAGGTCCGGGTGTCGCGCCGGTTCGAGTCGTCCGCCGAAACGGTCTTCGATTCCTGGCTGGTCGAGGGGTCGGTGGGCGAGTGGCTGTTCGCGACTCCGCAAGGCGAGAGCGTCCGGGCCCTGATCGAGCCGCATGTCGGCGGCCGGTTCGAGATCGTCGAGCGGCGCGACGGCGAGGAGGTTCTCCACACCGGCCGCTACGAGGAGATGGCGCGGCCGCTCAGGCTGGCCTTCACCCTCCAAGTGCCGAAATATTCGCCGAATCCGGAGCGGGTGGCGATCGAGATCACGCCCGCCGCGGAGGGGGGCTGCGAGCTGGTGCTGACTCAGACGCTTTCGCCCGGCGCTGCCGCCGGCGCGGAGCAGATTGCGAAGGGCTGGGCGGCCACCCTCGAGGCTCTGGCGAACAGGCTGGGGGGAGAGAGTGCCTGATCGTCACCCCGGCGAAAGCCGGGGCCTCAGCGAGAATGAGGCTCTGCGAATGAAAAGAAATCCCGACCTTACCTGGGAAGCGACGTCACGGGCGGCCGTGACGTCGGACGGGTCGGCTGTGCTGCCCGCCGGCCGGACTTCGGCGACTCCGTTCGCTGCTCCGGCGGCGCTTACGCACCGGCGTCGCGGCTCACGGGCGCCTTGTCACTTGATCTTGGCTTCCTTGAACTCGACGTGCTTGCGCACCTTCGGGTCGTATTTGCGGAAGGTCATCTTCTCGGTGATGTTCCGAGGATTCTTCTTCGTCACATAATAGAAGCCGGTGTCGGCGGTGCTGACGAGCTTGATCTTGACCGTGGTCGGCTTGGCCATGACAGCCTCTCAAAAGAATGGGTTTGCTAAAAAAATAAAGCGGCGTCCCCGCCGCTCACATGCCCGGCCGCCTCTGCCGGGAAGCGGGGGGGATGTCAAGGGCGAGCGGCCTTGTGGACCGCGCCGCGGTCGGAAAGCCGATTGGCAAGGCCGCCGTCGATCCCGCCGCCCGCGAGAGGCAGCGCCCATTGCAGCCACTTCATATCGCCGCTAATGCCGCTCGCGGCTTGCCCTGCAGGCGAAGCCGTCGCGCATCCGGTAAGTGCATGGGAGTTAGCTTGATTTCGCCTCTCGCGAGCTTCCGATGCTGTCTCCCCGGGAGTCGAGTTACGGCCGGCAGCGCTCGCGCACCGGACTCGGCGATATGACGGACGCCGCTCCATGCTCCAGACCCGATGCCATCACGGCGTCCGAGTGGCGGCAGATCGTGCAGAGCGCCACCGACACCGGAATCATCAGCACCGATCGATCGGGCCGGGTGACGAGCTGGAACCAGGGCGCCGCCCGGCTGCTCGGCTGGACCGAGGAGGAGATGCTCGGCCAGACCCTCGAGCGCCTGTTCGAGGATCCGGCACAGATCGCGCGCGAGATCGACGAGGCGGAAACCCACGGACGCGCGGGCGCCGAAGGCTGGAGACTGAAGAAAGGGGGCGGCCGGCTGTGGGCCGCGGGCGAGATGTCGCCGATCCGGAACGACAGCGGCGCGATCAACGGTTTCGTGAAGATCCTGCGCGACCGCACTCGGGCCAAGGTCGCAGAGGAGGAAGCCGCCGAGGAGCGCCGCGCCCTGGAGATCCTGAACCGCGCGGGTTCTGCCTTAGCCGCCGAAACCGACCTCGAGCGGGTCGTGCAAATCGTTACCGACGCCGGGGTCGCCCTCACCGGCGCCGAGTTCGGAGCGTTTTTCTACAACGTCCTGAACGAGGAAGGGGCGAGCTACACCCTCTATACCCTGTCCGGCGCGCCGATCGAGGCTTTCTCCAAATTTCCGATGCCGCGCGCCACGGCGGTCTTCGGGCCGACCTTCGACGGCGACGGGATCGTTCGATCGGGGGACATCACCCAGGATCCCCGCTACGGCCACAACGCGCCGTGGAAGGGGATGCCGGACGGCCACCTTCCCGTCCGAAGCTACCTTGCGGTACCGGTCATCTCGCGCAGCAGCGAGGTCCTTGGCGGGCTGTTTTTCGGCCACGCCGCGCCCGGCGTCTTCACCGACCGGGCCGAGCGCGGCATGACCGGCCTCGCCGCGGAAGCGGCGGTCGCCATCGACAACGCCCGGCTCGCCAAGGCCGCCCAGCGTGAGATCGCCGAACGTCGCCGCGCCGAGGACGCCTTGAGGGAGCTTAACGCGACGCTCGAGCAGCAGGTCGCCGAACGGACGGAGCAGCTGCAGGCAAAGGAGGAGGCGCTCCGACAGTCGCAGAAAATGGAGGCGATCGGCCAGCTCACCGGAGGCGTGGCGCACGATTTCAACAACCTGCTGCAGGTCATCATCGGCAATCTCGATACGATCACGCGCAACGTGTCCGACGACGCTCCACGGCTCAAGCGCGCTGCCGGCCAGGCTCTCAACGGCGCCCGCCGGGCCGCCTCGCTGACCCAGCGGTTGCTCGCCTTCTCCCGGCGCCAGCCGCTCGACCCGAAACCGGTCAACGTCAATGCGCTGGTGACCGGCCTTTCGGAAATGGTGCACCGGACGCTTGGCGAAACGGTCGACGTGGAGACCGTGCTGGCGGCGGGCCTCTGGCAGATCGAGGCGGACGCCAACGAGCTCGAGTCGGCCATCCTCAACCTTGCCGTCAATGCCCGCGACGCGATGCCGGAGGGCGGCCGCCTGACCATCGAGACCGCCAACGCCCATATCGACGAGGCCTATGCCGCCAGCTACGCGGAGGTCGTCCCCGGACAATATGTCTGCGTCTCGGTATCCGATACCGGCAAGGGCATGGATGACGCCACCGTCGGGCGTGCGTTCGAGCCGTTCTTCACGACCAAGCCGGTCGGGCGGGGGACCGGTCTCGGTCTCAGCCAGGTCTACGGCTTCGTGAAGCAGTCGGGCGGCCACATAAAAATCTATTCGGAGATCGGCGAAGGGACCACGGTCAAAATCTACCTGCCGCGGCTTGCGACCGATGCCGCGGCCGTCGAGGACGACACCAACGGCGCCATTCCCGACGGCGACGGCGAGGAGACCATCCTCGTCCTCGAGGACGACGACGACGTAAGGACCTATTCGGTCGAGATCCTTCGGGAGCTG
>DASVPM010000362.1:0-43193 GCA_036382815.1 Allosphingosinicella sp. | reverse complement strand
GGCGAGCACCTCGCCGATGATGATGGTGCCGAGCGGAGTGCGGCTCGCCGGCTTGATCACGAACGGGCAGCCCACCGCCAGCGCCGGCGCGATCTTGTGGGCGGCGAGGTTGAGCGGGAAGTTGAACGGCGAGATGAAGCTGCACGGGCCGATCGGCACACGCTTCCACATCCCCTGATAGCCCCGGGCGCGCGGGCTGATGTCGAGCGGCTGGACCTCGCCGGTCATCCGCACCGATTCCTCGGCGGCGATCCGGAAAGTGTCGATGAGCCGGGTCACTTCCCCTTCCGAATCCTTGATCGGCTTGCCCGCCTCGACGCAGAGCGCGAAGGCGAGCTCGTCGAACCGCGCCTCGAAGCGCTCGACGCAATGCCGGAGCACCGCCTGGCGCTCGTAGCTGGCCATCCGCGCCATCGGTCCGGCCGCCTCCGCGGCGGCCGCGATCCCGGCGTCGATCGTCGCCGCGTCGGCCTGGGCGCAGCGGAAAGCGACCTCTCCACTATATTTATCGGTGACCTCGAGATCAGCATTGGGCTGCCTCGCCTCGTTGGCGAGATAGAGCGGATAGAGGTCCTTGAGCTCGATCATGGGTGCTTGCGGAAACTGGTCGCCAATTCGGGCCGCGGCAAGCGCTATTCCCCCCGCCCGGTCGACGCAATCCGCACCCATTGAGCCGACCTCAACTTTGCTGCACATTCGGACCGGGGCATCGGGGGGCGAAGACGATGACGAGGCTGATCGGCAAAGGCGCGGCGCGGCTCATCGCCTCGCTGCTCATCTGGTTGGTGTTCATGATCTTCCTGATGACCGCGGTCACTCAGCAGAGCGTGTCGGCGCGCGTCGACAGGTCCGCTTTGGGTCTCGGCTACAGCGGCACCCTCGCCTTGGTGAAGGACTTCAAGCTGCGCCAGATGGAGCGCCCCGAGCTCCTGGAGCGGCAGCGCCAATTGTTCGATCAGTTCGTCACGGCCGAGAGAATCGAGGAATATGCCCAGGGGGACTATCAGGACAGCTGGGACGCTGCCTTGCCGACCCTGAAGAGCCTCTCGGCGAAATACCCCAAGTGCGACATCACCATCGAAAAGGGTCCGGTCGTCACCTTCGGCGCGCGCGCCGCCCTGTGGGGGCAGGGCAAGCTTTGCGCGGAGGAACATGCAAAGGAGCAGCCGGCCGTCTCCGAAGGATTCAGCAAATCGAAATTTCCGGAGCTTCGCCGGAAGGCGCTGCTGGCCAGCAAGGCGCTGGCGAGAGCCAAGAAACAATATGACGAGGTCACCGCATCGCTCGCCAAGGCCACGGATCCGGGGGCGGACGAGCAGAAAGCGATCGCGAGCTTCCGCGACGCCGACGTGCTCCGCGCCTTTTTCCTCACCCGCTGGCTGGTCGACTTCCCCCCGCCGGTGCTTCAGCTCCTCCTGTCGGCGTCGGCCGGAGCGTTCGGGGCGCTGCTGATTACCCTTATCCTGCTCGTCTACCCGAAGACCGACCTTAAATTCTCTACCAGCAGCGGCTTCTGGGAGCGGATCATGCTCGGCGGCTTCATCGCCGTCTGCGTCTACATCGTCCTGCTCGGCGGAACGGCCGTGCTTGGAACCGCGAGCTTCGATCAGGGCGGTGCAAATTACATGACCTTCTGCGCGATCAGCGTCCTCGCAGGCATGTTCTCCGACCGAGTCGCGCACTGGCTGTCGCAACGGGCCGATCTGTTCTTCAAGGACGAAGGCGCGGCCAACTCCGGGCGGGTTTCGCAAGAACCCTGAGCTTCGTCTCAAGGCGCTGCCCCGACCCGATTCGGGCTCGTGAGACCGGTGCCGGACTTGATGCGGCATTCCTGCACGCCGCCGCGGGCGGGCTTTCGCCGGGGTGACGGGTCACCGATGAGCCCTGCTCATCACTTCATGCGCGTTTGACCCCCTAATCCAGCGCCTCGAGCCCACTATATCTCCCCGACACCGTCAAATCCCCGAAGGATCCCCTGCCCATGACAACCAAAGCGTATGGCGCTTACGCCGCCGACAAGCCGCTCGAGCCGATCGCCGTCGAGCGCCGCGAGCCCGGACCTCGCGACGTCCAGATCGAGATCGCTTTTTGCGGCGTCTGCCATTCCGACCTTCACACGGTCCGCTCCGAATGGGGCGGCACGCTCTACCCCTGCGTTCCCGGGCACGAGATTGTCGGCCACGTCAGCGCCGTCGGCGCCGAGGTTTCGGGCTTCAAGGTCGGCGACACGGTCGGAGTCGGCTGCCTCGTCGACAGCTGCCAGCATTGTGCCGCCTGCGCCGACGGCCTCGAGCAATATTGCACGAACGGTTTCGTCGGCACCTACAACGGCCCCACCCCCGACGCGCCGGGCCATACGCTGGGCGGCTATTCCAGCGCATCGTCGTCGACGAGAAGTTCGTGCTCAGGATCCGGCACCCCGAGGACCAGCTTGCCGCCGTCGCGCCGCTGCTGTGCGCCGGAATCACCACTTGGTCGCCGCTTCGCCACTGGAAGGCGGGACCGGGCAAGAAGGTCGGAATCGTCGGGATCGGCGGGCTCGGACACATGGGAATCAAGCTCGCGCACGCGCTCGGCGCCCGTACCGTCGCCTTCACCACTTCGGAAAGCAAGCGCCGCGACGCGCTCGCCCTCGGCGCGGACGAGGTGATCGTCTCGCGCAACGCCGACGAGATGGCCGCGCATGCGGGGAGCTTCGATTTCATCCTCAACACGGTCGCCGCGAGCCACGATCTCGACGCCTTCACAGCGTTGCTGAAGCGGGACGGCACGTTGTGCCTGGTCGGAGTGCCCGAGCATCCCCACCCCTCCCCCGGCGTCGGAACTTTGATCTTCGGACGCCGGTCGATCGCCGGCTCGCTGATCGGAGGAATCGCCGAGACCCAGGAGATGCTCGATTTCTGCGCCGAGAACGGCATCGTTTCGGAGATCGAGATGATCCCGGTCCAGCAGATCGACCACGCCTACGATCGCATGCAGAGGAGCGACGTCAAATACCGCTTCGTGATCGACAACGCGTCGCTCGCCGCGTGACGGACCCTTTTGCCGGCGGCCGAATGGCAGCCCTTGACGTCGATTGAATTGACGCAAGGATGGCGAGCCATGACCAGCCCACCCCAGAGTCCCTCCCGGCGGCCCTCAGCGGCGACGATCATCCTGATTCTGGCGGCGCTGATCGCGCTCGTGTCGGCGGCCGTCGCCATCTCCAGAAGCGTCGGCGCGGGCACGAACGGCGCGGACAGCCCGGCGGCGAAGGACTGGCGGGTCGTCGGCTGGGCCTATGCGCAGTCGGGTAACAGTGCGGAGGCCGCCGCGGCCTATCGCAAGGCGGCCGCGATCGAGCCCGGCAATGCGGAGAACTGGTCCTCGCTGGGCGAAGCGCTTCAAGTGGCGAGCGCGAGTCCGGTCCCCGAAGCGGAGGCGGCCTTCCGCAAGGCCCTCGAGCTCGATCCGCGCGACCCGAGGGCCCGCTATTTCCTCGCCGCCCAGAGAGAGCTGGCGGGCGATCACAAGGGCGCGCTGGAAAGCTGGCTCGCCTTGCTCAAAGAGACGCCGGCCGGCGCGCCCTGGGAAGCGGACCTGCGCCGGACGATCGAGCAGACGGCGGCGAAGCACCGGATCGACCTCGCCGGCCGGATGCCGCCCGCCGGCGACACCGGCAAGGCGAAGGCCGGCATGCCCGGTCCGACCGCGGAGCAGCTCGCCTCGATTTCTTCTCTGCCGCCCGCGCAGCAGGCGGCGATGGTCGAGCAGATGGTGACCCGGCTGGAGGAGCGGCTGAAGGCGAATCCGAAGGATGAGAACGGCTGGATAAGGCTGATGCGCTCGCGAATGGCGCTGGGCGACCCGGTGGCCGCGCAGGCGGCGCTCCGCTCCGGCCTTGCCGCATTCGCGGGCGATTCCGAAGCCTCCGGCCACCTGAAGAGCACCGCCGCCGAGCTTGGCGTGCCTGCCGGCACCTAAGCGCCCCTCCCTTTCAGGCAGGGGAGCGGGAAAGACCCCGGACACATCGGCTTTTCGGTTCGGCCGATGGGCTTTTGGGATAGGCCCGCGGACCGATTAGTTTCGAGTCATGACTTTCATCGTCTCGATCGTCGGCACCCGCCCGGAGGCGATAAAGATGGCGCCGGTGGCCCGGGCGCTCGAGCGTCTGTCCGGCGTCGACCATCAGATCCTGCTTACCGGCCAGCATCCGGGTCTCGATTGCCATTTCGACCCGCGGCAGAGCCTTCGCCGGCTCCGCTTCGATCCGCGCGACCGGGCCGTCGAGAGGCTTCGGACGGCGCTTCGAGCGCTGCTGTGCGGCCGATTCCGGCAGCGGCCGGCCGATCTGGTCCTCGTCCACGGCGACACGACCAGCGCCGCCGCCGGCGCCCTCGCGGCCCGCGACTGCTCGATCCCGGTCGCGCACGTCGAGGCCGGGCTGCGCTCCTTCGACCTCGACCAGCCCTGGCCCGAGGAGAGTCACCGGGTCGGAATCGACGCCCTTGCGGAACTGCTCTTCGCGCCCAGCGAGGAGGCCGCGGGCAATCTCCGGCGCGAGGCGCGGGTCCGGGGCCGGATCGTCGTGACCGGCAACAGCGGTATCGACGCGCTGCTCCAGACCCGGGCGCGACTTGCCGTTCAATCGCCATCCGATCGCGCCCCCGAGCGCCGGCTGATCCTGGTCACTTGTCACCGGCGCGAGAATCAGGGCGAGCCGGCGCGTGCCGTCTGCGCGGCGATCCGGCGGATGACGGCCGAGCTGCCGGTGCGAGTGGCGGCGCCGCTCCACCTCAACCCGCTGGCGCGCGGGCCGTTCGAGGCGGGCCTCGCCGGGGCGGGCCATGTCGAGACGCTGGAGCCCCAGGATTATGAGGCGATGGTAGGCCTCATGGACTCGAGCTGGCTTATCCTGACCGATAGCGGCGGGCTTCAGGAAGAGGCGCCGGCGCTGGGCAAGCCGGTGCTGGTGCTTCGCGACGTCACCGAGCGGCCCGAAGCGATGGCGACCGGCAATCTGGAGCTCGTCGGAACCGATCCGGGCCGAATCTTCGCCGCCGTCGCCGGACTGCTGGCGGACCCGGAAAAATATGCCCGGATGTCCCGGCCCGCTTTCCCCTTCGGGGACGGCCGCGCATCGGAGCGAATCGCGGAAGAGATCGAAGCCTGGCTGAAAGTGCGTTGCCGACGCAGCACAGCCGGGGGTGATGGACCCAAATCGGTCCATTCGACTCCCCCTATAAGTTAGGATAATGCTGTTCGGTTAGCTGGGGAGCATTGCGATGGCCAGTCGAGCAACAATCGAGGGAGTGTCAGCTGCCGATTTCGATGCGCAGCGCCGACGACACGTCTTATCCCTGTTCGTACAGGGTGAACGTTTCATGGATCTCGATAATCAATTCAATGAGAACTTCCTGAGGATCACGCGTCTATCGCCGACTATATCGCCGAACACCCTGAAATGTTGAAAGAAAGCTCTGGACCGGGACCTCCTTCCGACGGCGGCGAGCTCCGCCTGATCTGAGCCGGCGCGGCTTGGGGCTGCGGACGGCGCCATGCCTACTCGAACCCTAGCCCCCGGCCCGCTTGAGCCGGTCGAGCAGGCGCTCTCGCCCGGCGAGGATTTCAGCCTGGCGTTCGATCAGGATGTCGCGAGCGAGGAAGTGGCCGGTGATCCGGAGCCCGGCCAGGATGTCGGGCCAGTCGGCCGCTCCCGAGCCGAGCAGGAGGGGCGGCAGGGGGAACAGCCGGTCGCGATATTCGCCCGCCGCTCCCGCGCTGACGGCGCGGCCGCTTTTCGGGCTGACGAAGGCGAGACCCTCGGTCGCCCCGGTGGCGGCGCATTCCGTGAGGTCGAGTCCGAAGCCGAGCTCGGCCAGCATGAACAGCTCGTAACGGACCAGCGACGGCGCCCAGCTGCGGGCGGCCGGCGACGCCTCGATCGCCGCGAGGAGGCCGTCGAGAGCCTCGTAGAGACGGGGATAAGGCTGGCCCTCGGGCAGGGCCGTGGCGGCGAGAGCGGTGGTCCATTCGATCGCGGCCGCGGGCAAGGCCTCGCCGAGCAGGGGCGCCCGGCTCGAGGCCAGCTCGACGCTCAACTGGGCGAGTTGATCGTCGGTCCGCGCTCGATATTCGGCCTGAACGACATTGCCTGCGAGCAGGATCGGGCGGAGCCGCCGAGACCGGCCGCCGCGGACGAAGCCGGCCTGGATTCCGTCGGCGGGAGTCAGCGCCCGGACGATCGCGCCATGCTCGCCATGCGGACGGACCGCGCAGATGATCGCCGGAGTGAGGAGGTGCATCGCCTCCCGATTATATCACAGGCGCTGTGCGTAAAGCGCGTTCGGCCAGGCCGGCTCGGCCATCCGGCGGGTGCGGCGCCACGCCTGCCGCGGGGCGGCCGGGCCGATCCCGGCGGACGGCGCCGGCGCGAGGGCGTTGAAATGGACCGTGGGCAGCGCGTCGGCGCGGTCGGAGAGAAAGGTGCACAGCCGCTCCAGACGGACCGCCTGTTCGAAGCCGTCGCCGGCCAGGGTGACGAGCGGACGGCGCGAGCGCAGCGCCGCCTCGATCTCGCCGCCGGAAGCGGCGCCGATCCGGAGGGTCACCGGCGCTTCGACGATTCCGCCGAGATCCGCAGGGCCGACAAGATCCGGCTCGAGCGGCAGGGCGCTCTTCCCGGCAAGGTGGCTGGAGTCGAAGCGAAGGCCCGCCTGAAGGAGCGCGGCGAGGGTACGGACGTCGGCCGCAAAACCGCCGGAGCGGAACGCGACGGGCGGCGGGGCGCCAGACTCGCCCAGCAGGTCGCGGGCGGTCTCGATCAGGTCGAGCTGGTCCTCGGCATCGAAGCAGGTCAGCTCGAAGCGGGCGCCTTCGGCCACGCCTTCGGCGACGCTCTGCCAGACCGGATGGAGATGGAGCTGGACTTCCTGACCGGCGGCGAGGACCGGCTCGACCATCCGGCGGATGGGATCGAGACCGTAGATCAGCGCCGGCATGGGATCGACGAAGAAGCAGGCCTTGAGGCCGCAGTGCGCGAGCGCTTCCGGAAGTTCGGGATTGAAGGAGGCGGTGAGGTTGTCCTGCCAGCTCTGGCCGCGGGCGTGGGCGGCCCAGCCGAGGGCGCAGTCGAAGGTAAGAAGAACCTGCGTCATGCGATTGTTATTACGCGACGTTCGTGAACATCCGGTGAGCGGATCGGGACAAATTCCTCCCCGGCATTTGCCGGGGAGGGGGACCAGCCGAAGGCTGGTGGAGGGGTTCTTTCAGCGCTGGAAGAACCCCTCCACCGCGCTTCGCGCGGTCCCCCTCCCCGCGCAATCGCGGGGAGGATTTCGATCAGCCGTTCACCGCCTTCATCAGGCGCCGCTCCAGCGGGGCAAGCACCGGGCCGAGCTCGTTGCCGCGGCGGACCACCATCCCGGCCTCGTTGACCAGGGCCCACATGCCCTGGCGGTTGCGAAGCGCGGGTTTCTTCTCGATCTTGTATTCGGGCCGCTCGGCGGTCCGCCGGAAGGCCCAGAAGGCGGCCCCGTCGCGGCCGAACTCGACCGCGTAATCGCGCCACAGCCCGGCCGCCACCATCCGTCCGTAAAGGTCGATGATCCGGCTCAGCTCGGCCCGGGTGAAGCCGATCTGCGGCGAAGAGGCTCCCGGAAAAGGGAGGATATTACCCATCAGGCGCGGCCGCGCCCCTTTCTGGTCTGGCCGTCCCGTTCCTCGATCAGCTCGGCGAGCCTTCGCCTCAGGCCCTCGACCTCGCACTGGAGCATCTCGAGCTTCTGGGTGGCGGGATCGAACTGCTCGGAGCAGGGGGTCCCGTAGGGGAGGAAATTGCCCGCGCTGCTCTGCTCTGCGCTGACCAGGGTCGAGCGGGCCGGTATCCCGATCATCGTCGCGCCTTCCGGCACGTCCTTGGTCACCACCGCATTGGCGCCGATCCGGGCCCGGGGCCCGACGGTGATCGGCCCGAGCACCTGGGCGCCCGAACCGATGATGACCTGGTCGCCGATCGTCGGGTGGCGCTTGCCGGCGATGCCGTCCGTGGGGTTGGTGCCGCCCAGGGTGACCTGCTGGTAGATGGTGACGTCGTTGCCGATCGTCGCCGTCTCGCCGATCACGACGAAGCCGTGATCGATGAAGAAATTCCGCCCGACCGAGGCTCCCGGATGGATGTCGATCGCGGTCAGGAAGCGGCTCAGGTGATTGACGAAGCGGGCCAGGAAATGGAGTTCGCCCTTGTAGAGCCAATGGGCGAGCCGGTGGAATCCGAGCGCCCAGACGCCTGGGTAGAGCAGGACTTCCCAGCGGCTTCGGGGGGCCGGATCGCGGGCCTTTATCGAATCCAGGTAGGCGACAAGTCCCGGCAGCATAACCACTCCCCACAGCTCCGTAGCAAGGCAAGGTAAGAGACGTTTTGCGAAATTGCCAGTGCGGCCGAAGTCCTCCCCTGCATTTGCAGGGGAGGGGGACCATGCGAAGCATGGTTGAGGGGCCTTGCCGACTCCGAAGAACCCCTCCACCGCGCTTCGCGCGGTCCCCCTCCCCCGGAAATCCGGAGGAGGAATTATGAACCGTCCGCCGCCGGGAACAGCCGCGCGCGGCTCAGCCTCAGCCCGGCCGCCTTTCCGGACGGAGGGACGTCGCGGTCGCCGATGCGGACGTCGATGAGCGGGTCGAGGCCGGCGATCCTGCCCTCGATCCGGGTCGCACCGCCGAGACGCATGGATTGGCAGATCTGCATCGGCAGGGCGCCCGCCGCGCCCTCCTCGACCAGCATCGCGTCGTGCGGCCGGAAATAGAGCCAGGCCGGCCCGTCCGGAGCCCTCTCCGCGGGAACGTCGAGCGCCTCGCCGCCGAACATCACCCGACCCGCGTCGACCGTCACCGGGATGCGGTTCGAATCGCCGACGAAGTCGTAGACGAAGGCGGTCGCGGGCTCGTCATAGACGGCCTGCGGGGCGGCGACCTGCTCGATCAGGCCCCGGTCCATGACCACAACCCGGTCGGCGAGCTCGAGCGCCTCCTCCTGGTCGTGGGTGACGAAGACCGAGGTCAGGCCCATCCGGTCGTGAAGGTCTCTCAGCCAGCGGCGAAGCTCCTTGCGCACCTTCGCGTCGAGCGCTCCGAACGGCTCGTCGAGCAGCAGCAGCCTGGGATCGACCGCAAGCGCCCGGGCCAGGGCGACCCGCTGGCGCTGGCCGCCGGAGAGCTGGGCCGGGTAGCGCCTGGCGAGAGTGCCCAGCTGGACGAGATCGAGAAGCTCCTGGGCCCGGCGCTTGATCTCCGCGCGCGCCGGCCGCTCGCGCCGCCGCTTCACGGTCAGCCCGAAGGCGACGTTGTCGGCCACGCTCATGTGCGGAAACAAGGCGTAATGCTGGAACACGAAGCCGATCCGGCGGTCCCGGACGCCGAGGCCGGTGACGTCCTTGCCCTCGAACAGGACGCTTCCGGCATCCGGGAATTCGAGCCCCGCCATGATCCTCAGCAAGGTCGTCTTGCCCGATCCCGAGGGGCCGAGCAGCGCCAGGAACTCGCCCGGCCTCGCCTCGAGGCTGACTCCGTTGAGGGCGGCGAAGGTGCCGAAGCGCTTCACCACATTGTCGACCGCGATGCTCAATGGCCTCCGCCTTTTCCATGATAGCCGTAGCGCCATTCGAGCGCGCTCTTGAGCACCAGGGTGAGCAAGGCGAGCAAGGCGAGGAGCGAAGCGACGGCGAACGCCGCGGCGAAATTATATTCGTTGTACAAGATCTCGACATGGAGCGGCATCGTGTTCGTCTCGCCCCTTATATGGCCCGAGACGACCGAGACCGCTCCGAATTCCCCCATCGCCCGGGCGTTGCACAGCAAAACGCCGTAGAGCAGGCCCCAGCGTATGTTGGGCAAAGTGACGTGCCAGAAGGCCTGCCAGCCGCTGGCGCCCAGCGACACCGCCGCTTCCTCGTCGGAGCGGCCCTGCTCGGTCATCAAAGGGATCAACTCGCGGGCGACGAACGGGAAGGTGACGAAGATCGTCGCCAGGACGATCCCGGGCACCGCGAAGATGATCTGGACGTCGTTGGCGGCGAGCCACTCGCCGAACCAGCCCTGGGCTCCGAACAGGAGGACGAAGATCAGCCCCGACACGACCGGCGAGACCGAGAAGGGCAGGTCGATCAAGGTGACGAGGAGGCTTTTGCCCGGAAAGTCGAACTTCGCCACCGTCCAGGCGGCGGCGAGGCCGAAGGCGACGTTGACCGGCACCGCGATCGCCGCGACCAGCAGGGTCAGCTCGATCGCGGCGACGGCGTCGGGCTGGGCGACGCTGTCGAGATAGACTCCGGCACCGCCGCGAAGCGCCTCGACGAACACCGACACCAGCGGCAGCAGCAGGAACAGCGCCAGGAAGGTCATGGCGACGGCGAGCAGGCCCGCCCGGCCGAGCCGGCCTTCGGTGGAGGGACGGCTCATCTCAGTCGATGCTCCGGCTTCGCGCCCAGGCCTGCAGCAGGTTGATGAACAGCAGCAGCCCGAACGAGATGACCAGCATCACCGCCGCGATCGCGGTCGCCCCGGCATAATCATATTGCTCGAGCTGGGTGACGATCAGCAGCGGGGCGATCTCGGATCGGAACGGCATGTTGCCGGCGATGAAGATCACCGAGCCATATTCGCCGACCCCCCGGGCCAGCGCCATGGCGAAGCCGGTCAGCCAGGCGGGCAGGATCGCCGGGAGGATGACGAGGCGCATCGCCTGGAGCCGGCTGGCGCCGAGCGATTGTGCGGCTTCCTCGATCTCGGGGCCGATATCGGCCAGCACCGGCTCGACCGAACGGACGACGAAGGGCAGGCCGATGAAGATCAGCGCGACGACGATCCCGAGCGGGGTGAAGGCGATTCGGATCCCGAGCGGCACGAGATATTGGCCGAGCCAGCCATTCTCGGCGTAGAGGGCGGTGAGAGCGATCCCGGCCACCGCGGTCGGAAGCGCGAAGGGCAGGTCGACGAGCGCGCTGACGATCCGCTTGCCCGGGAAATCGTGACGGACGAGGACCCAGGCGATGAGCAGGCCGAAGATGCCGTTGATGCAGGCCGCCGCGAAAGCGGTCCCGAAGCTCACCTCGTAGGCGGAGAGCGCCCGCTCGGACAAGGCGACGGCGACGAACTCGCTCCAGCCCATGCCGGCGGTCCGGATGAAGACCGCGCTCAGCGGGATGAGGACGATCAGGCACAGCCAGGCCAGGGTGAAGCCGAAGGTCAGGCCGAAGCCGGGCAATGCGGTGCGCCCGCCGAACCCGCGGCGCGTCCGCCCGGTGGGGATGCCCGCTTCGAGCGCGAGCGAGCCGGTCGTCATCGGCGCCTGGCGCTGGCCTTGAATGGAACGAGACAGGCGACAAGCCCCGGCAGCATCAGCCACTCCCCACACACACCCACGAATGCCCTAGATAGACCGGTCGCTCGAAAAGGCCAGCCGACCGCTGAAATTCCGTTACGCACGCTTTTTCCTTGCGTGGACGGCCCGAGGCCAAGCACATCGGCCGGAACGCGATCCGGGGAGCGACCTTTCGATGTTCGATCTAGCGGGGGTGGGGCTGGTCGACATCCTGCCTTTCATCGCCATCGGCTTCGCGGCCCAGCTCATCGACGGCGCCCTCGGCATGGCCTTCGGCCAGATATCCTCCACCTTGCTGATCAGCATGGGGGTACCGCCCGCCGCGGCCTCGGCCGGGGTCCACACGGCGGAGACCTTCACCACGGCCGTCTCCGGGATCAGCCATATCGCCCACAAGAATGTCGACTGGCGGCTCTTCTTCCGGCTGGCCATCCCCGGAGTGATCGGCGGCGTGCTCGGCGCCTACGTGCTGACCCAGATCGACGCCTCGACGGCCAAGCCGTTCGTCCTCGCCTATCTGACCGCGCTCGGCTTCTACCTCCTCTACCGGGGCCTGATGCACCGCCACAATGCGCGCGAGCCCAAGGTGGTCGAGCCGCTCGGCCTGTTCGGCGGCTTCCTCGACGCGGCGGGGGGCGGCGGCTGGGGGGCGGTGGTGACGTCCAATCTGCTCGTCCAGGGCTCGAGCCCGCGAAAGACAATCGGCACCGTCAACACCGCCGAATTCTTCCTCACCGTCACCATCTCGGCGACCTTCATCGCCACCTTGGGCTGGGAAGCCTTCACCGTGGCGACGCTCGGCCTCCTGGTCGGCGGAGTCCTGGCCGCGCCCTTCGGCGCCCTGATCGCCAAGAAGGTCGATCCCGACCGGCTGCTCACCTTCGTCGGAATCGTCCTGACCGCGAGCAGCCTGTACGGATTGTATCGTGCCCTGAGCTGATTGGGCGCGACCGTCATCCCGGCGAAAGCCGGGACCCCAGGCCGATAAGGCACCGGGGGTCTCCCCGAGGTCTCGGCTTTCGCCGGGTTGACGCCTACAATTTGAACAGCCCCAGCGCGCCTTCGACCTCGTCCCTGATGAAGCGCATCGCCGCCCGCACCCGGGCCAGCTCGGCCAGATCCTGGTGGACGGTCAGCCACAGCGACCGGGTGAGGTTGACCTCGTCCGGAAGCACCCGCGCCAGCCCCGGCTCCTCCCGCGCCAGGAAGGCAGGGAGGACGCACAGCCCCGCCCCGGCGAGCGTCGCCCGGGTCTGGGCGACGAGGTTGCTGCTCTCCATCGACGTCGTCCCGCCGGGGACGACGTTCTGGAGGAAGTCGAGCTCCGGAAAATGGAGCAGGTCGCCGATATAGCTGACGAAATTATGGCCCTTGAGGTCGTCGCAGCTGGCGATCGGCGCCGCCCCGGCGAGATAGGCGGGAGCGGCGTAGAGCCCGAGATCGTAGTCGATCAGCTTCGACACGAGCAGCCGGCCGGCGGGCGGCCGGCTGACCGAGATGGCGATGTCGGCCTCGCGCTTGGCGAGGCTGAACACCGCCGAGGCGGCGACGAGCTGGACCACGAGCTGCGGATGGCGGGCCTTGAGCTTCTGAATCCGGGGCGCGAGGAAATAGCTTCCGAAGCCCTCGGGCGAGCCGATCCTGACAACGCCCTCGACGATCCCGGCGCTTCCGCCGACCGTCTCGGCGGCTCCCAAAGCGAGCCGCTCCATCTCCTCGGCCAGGGGCATCAGCCGCCGGCCCTGCTCGGTCGCGGTGTAGCCGGACGGGCTCCGGTCGAAGAGCCTGGCCTTGAGCGAATGTTCGAGCGCTCCGATCCGGCGCGACAGCGTCGAATGGTCGACCCCGAGCCGGGCCGCGGCCGCCGTCAGCCGGCCGCTGCGCGCGACGGCGAGGAAGGCGCGGACGTCGTTCCAGTCGAAATCGGCCATGTCCCGGCGGACCCCTTCGCTCCTTTACCGCCGGCCTCTCTATGAAAGCAGCAGTGAGCCTCTTCAAGCGCCGAGGCCGCCGCGGCAGGACGAGTCGATGGGTCCATTTCGGCGCTTGTTCAAATCGACCGGACGTTCCGAAAGGTATAACGGTCAAGCTCGCAAGGCGGATTGTCGCTGACGCGGCAATGCCGACCTCGCAAGGCTGGGGGGCGGCGGCGATGCGAAGATTCGGCGGGTTCTTGCAGGCGGTGCTTGTCGCGGCGGCGCTGCTCTGGTCCGGGAGCGCGGCGGCCGGACAGCTCGTCCTTCGCAACCAGTCCTTTGCACCGGTCTCCTGCACGGTGGACGGCTGGACGGTCGCGACCGGCTTTCAATTCGACTGGGTCGTCACGGTCCAGCCGAACCAGACATTCCAGGTCGGCCAGAACACCACCCGCCCCGGCGGGTCCGTGATCAACTGGGCGCGGTGCGGGCAGCTCTCGACCCGAGCCATGAACATCACGCCGACCTCGCCCGACGGCATCCTGATCTTCAACGGCCAGCAGACCCGCGTGCTCAATGCCGCGCTCTATCCCTTCCTTCCGACACTGCCCGGCGATCAGTTCGAAACCCTCGTCACCCACGTCGTCGAGACCTACCAGCAGCAAAACCCCCAGGTCCTGCTGGCCGCGCAGATGAACCCGGAAACCGATATCTACAGCTTCACCGAGCTTCCACAGCTGCTCGGCCAGAACGGCCTCGACGTGATCGAGCTCGACACGCTCTACATGGCGTTCCTCGCCAACGGCCATTACATCAACACGGCGCAGATCGCGGGCGAGCAGCCGCTCGCGGTCGCTACCGCCGCCTCCACGGTCGCAAACCAATTGTGGGGGATTCCGAGCTGGCTGTGCATGGATTTCGTCTATTCCGGAAATGCCGGGGTTCAGCAGGCGACGACTCTCGCCAACCTGCTCGCCTTCCTGGGCACCATGCCGCAGACGGCGCCGGAAATGGTCGGCGACTATAACGGCAGCTGGCGGCTGCCCTCGATCTACATCAACGCCTACGTGCAGCTTCACGGCTACGGCGCCATCGGCCAGGCGATGAACCCGAATATCCCGCCGGATCCGGCGACGATCACCAACCTCGTCAACCTGACCGATACCTGCGCCTACGCCTCCGCCAACAATTGCACCAACGGCACCTATCACAACAGCCCCAACGGAACGCCCGAGCAGACCTTCGCCACCGGCCATGCCGGGGCCGACATGGGCTTTTCGGAGCAATCCTTCTTCGTCAACCTCTACGGGCCGGTGACCCCGCTCTACGCGGTCCCGGCCGCCTGGGGGCAGACTCCTCAGCCGCTCCTGTTCAGCGACAGCTTCGTGACGAGCGCGGCGACCTGCACCAACGGCTCGGCATGCGGCGCCGACGCGGCGGCCTTCACGACGCTGATGACGGCCCTGCCGATGAAGAATTACATCGTGAAGTCGCAGGATCTGCCGCAGGGCACGCCCTGGCGGACCCTGCTCGTGGCGCAGACGAGCTTCTACGGCCAGGCCGCGATCCAGGCCAATCCGATGTACGCTCAATATTGGCCGGTCATCCGGCCGGGCGCCCAGCCCGCGCCGCAGCCCTTCCCCAATGCCTTTACCGCCCAGCTGCAGACCCAGCTCGGCACCTCGGTCTGCCAGGCGCTGAAGGCGCAGCAGCCGCAATATGTCTGCAATTCGGGCCAGGCAGCGGCTCGGACCCCGGCCGCCGCCACTCCGCGCCGGTCGAAGGCGCGCCCGGGCAGGGAGCGGGCCAAGCCTGCACCGAAGCCCGCCCGCCCCGCGCCCGTGCCGGTCCCGGTGCCGGTGGAATCCCGCTAGTGGAGAGCGCGTCATGAGCAACGGCCCCGTTTCCGGAAACGGCATCGCCCTTACCGTCCCTACCGGCAAGACCGCCTTCTGGTCGGTCGTCACCCAGGCTGCGTGGCAGCAATTCGTGCAGCTGACGGACAGCGCCGGCAACATCGTCTTCACGGCGACCGGAAGCTCCACCGGCGGCAACTCGCCCACCCAGATCGGCGTCGGCACCTTCGTCGCCGCCGACCCCGGCGGTAATTACAACCTCTACGTGGGGATAAACGGCGGTTCGCAATGGTCGTCGGTGATGTGGGACGTGCTTCCCCTCGCCCTCGGCCAGACGACGATGTCGTCCAGCTACAGCTTCATTTCGGAAGACGGCGCCGACCAGGATTATAACGACAGCTGCGTGTCGCTGACCTGGTTCGAGCAGATCGGCTAGGAGGGCCAGAATGTCCACAGGACCCGTCCCCGGCAACGGCATCGCCCTCACCATTCCCGCCGGTAAGGTGGTGTTCTGGTCGGCCTTGGCGCAGGCCGCGTGGAGCCAATATATCCAGCTGCGCGATTCGACCGGCAACGCGGTGTTCACCTGCCAGGGCGAGAGCCCGGACGGCCATAGCCCGACCCAGATCGGCCAGGGCTTCTTCCAGGCCGGCGGCCAGAGCGACAGTTACACCTTGTGGCTGGGCACCAATGGCGGCGCGCAATGGTCGCAGGTGATCTGGGCCCAGGACGTGATCGGCGCCGGGGGCACCGCCTATCTGACCCGCTATGCCTTCGGCACCGAGGACGGAGCCGACAACGACTATAACGACACCTACTTGCAATTGCAGTGGTTCGCCTATCTCGGCTGACCGGGTATGGGGGTTTTTGCACAGCGGTTGCGTTACATTTCGGCTGGCGCGCCGCTGCCGATTCTGGGAGGGAAGCTCATCCCCTTCGAGAGGCAATACTTCATGTTCGCGACCCGGACCGCCGCCGTGCTTGCCAATCACCAGGCTCCCGAGGAAGCCGAGATTGCGGATTTCCGCACGCCTGCCGACCCGGAAGCCGGCTGGGCCGCCAGGAACCCGGACCGGGCCCTGCTGTTCCTGTTCGTGAGCCCGCGCGACTGCGGCGCCCTCGAGGAGCTGATGGCGCTCTGACCGGCGCCCTGGCGAAGGCGGGGGCCCGGGGGGTGAAGAGCGGCGGCGCCTTTCACCCGCCGGGATCCCGGCTTTCGCCGGGATGACGTGCTAAGGGAGCCGGCATGAAAGCGAATCAAACCCCCTCCACCGTCTTCAAGCTCCCCGAAACCCTGCCCAATCCCGCGGACCTCGCCGAAGCCTGGTCGAAAGTCGTGGCCAACGCGGTCCACCTCGCCACCAGCGCCGCCGCGCGGCCGCTCAACCCCGGCGCCCCCCGGCCCTTCGATCCCGCCGCCCCCGCGCGGGCGTTCGGCGAGTTCGCGGCGCATCTGTTCACCCATCCCGGCGAGCTCATCAAGGCGCAGCAGAAAGCCGCGTCCGACTGGCTGAAGCTGTGGCAGTCCGCCGCCTCGCGCGCCGCCGGCAAGCCCGCCGACCCCGTCGCCGCGCCGGAGCGCGGCGACCGCCGCTTCAACGACCCGGCGTGGAGCGAGGAGCCGGTCTTCGATTATCTCAAGCAGGCCTATCTGCTCACCGCGAAACGCGCGCTCGAGATGGTCGAGCAGGCCGAAGGGCTGGACGAGGGCGCCCGCACCCGGGTCGAATTCTTCACCCAGCAATATCTCAGCGCCATCTCGCCGGCGAACTTCGCCTTCACCAACCCCGAAGCGATCCGAAAGGCCATAGACACCGGCTCCATCTCCCTCCTTTCCGGCCTCGCCAACCTCCTCGCCGACGCTGCCGAGTCCCCGGGGATCGTCCAGCGGCGCGCGGAGCGCGAGTTCGAGCTGGGCGTCGACATCGCCGCCACTCCGGGCAGCGTCGTCTACCGCAACGAGATGATGGAGCTGATCCAGTATGCGCCGGTGACGGACGAGGTGTGGAAGCGGCCGATCCTCTACGTGCCCCCGCTGGTGAACAAATATTACCTCCTCGATCTCCAGCCCAAATCCTCGCTGATCCGCTGGCTGGTCGAGCAGGGCCACACCGTGTTCGTCATTTCCTGGGTCAATCCCGGGCCCGATCTCGCCGACAAGGGGCTCGCCGATTACATCCGCCAGGGTCCGCTCGAGGCCCTCGACGCGATCGAAAAGGCCACCGGCGAGCGCGAGGTCGACATGTTCGGCTTCTGCATGGGTGGCACGCTCGTCGCCATCGCTCTCGCACTCGTGGCCGCGAAGGGGGAGGGGGCTCGAGTCGCCTCGGCGACCACCATCGGCACGATGTTCGATTTCTCCCACCTCGGCCAATGGGCGACCTTCTCCGAGCCCGAGCAGCTGCGCGCGATGGAACGCCATCTGCTCCACAAGGGCTTCATGGCCGCGCAGGACCTCCAGGCCCTGTTCAGCGCGGTCCGGGCCAACGATCTGATCTGGTCGTCGGTGGTCAACCACTACCTCCTCGACCGCGAGGCGCCGCCCAGCGACATCCTCTACTGGTTCGCGGACGGCGCCCACATCCCGCGCGCCTTCCTGCTCGAATGGGCCCGCGACGTCCTGCGGGACAACAAGCTCGCCAAAGGCGGCCTCGAGCTCGACGGGATCGCCGTCGATCTCGGCGCGGTGAAGACGCCTTTGCTCGCGATCAGCCTCAAGGACGATCATGTCAGCGCCTGGCAGGCGACCTACGACAGCGCCCGGCTGGCCGGCGGCGACGTCGCCTTCCTTCTCGGCGGAAGCGGCCACAATGCCGGGGTCATCAACCCGCCCAGCGCCAACAAGCATGGTTATTGGGTGAATGCGGCGATGCCCGGGACGGCGGAAGCCTGGCTCGAAGGCGCCGAGCGCAGGGAGGGCAGCTGGTGGCCCTGGTGGCAGGCGCGCCTCTCGGAGGGCGGCAAGGCCGCGAAGGTGAAGGCGCGCGTTCCCGGCAAGGGCAAGCTCAAGGCTCTCGAGCCGGCCCCGGGCAGCTACGTCAGAAACCGCGGCTAGAGCGCTGTCATCCTTGCTTCAACCGTCATTGCGAGGAGCGAAGCGACGCGGCAATCCAGCGGGCGTCGGAGACCGTGCCGGATGGCTTCGCTACCGTCGCAATGACGAAGTGCCTCAGTCCAAGCCGACCATGCTCTAGAGCCCGGAGGGCCCCGCCACCTGGACGGCCGTGCGCTCCGCGCCGAGCCGGCGCACCACGCCTTCCAGCTGCCTGAGACGCGAGCCTCGCGGCGGCACCTGCCGCTGCAGGCTGGCTCGGACGAACAGGCGCCACTGCGCCTCGTCGGCCCGGGCAAGCATCACCGGAGCGTTGGCCGCGGCGGCGAAAAGCATAATTCCCATCATGGTCGGATCCCCCTCTTCCCGCCGATCATGGTAAACGGGAAGGGTAAAGACCGGCTTAACCAAAGGGCAGGGGAGCGCACGTCTTCGTCGCGCACCAGCGGCGACGCGAAGGGGATGTCGCTGGCCGTCAGCCTCGATCCGGGCCCAGTCCGGCCAGTAGAGCGATTTGCCGCATCGAGATTCTCCTGTCGGCGCGGGCGCCTTATGCAGGAGCGCACGGGCTCAGAACAGGCCGTCGGCGGGGCCGAACAGGGCGAACAGGATCGAAGCGGCGCCGAGCGCCAGCAGCGCCAGGCGTCCCCAGGGCGGCGGCGCCCGGCCCGGCGCGAGCACCAGCACCAGGCCCAGCGCCGCCGCCCAGGCCAGCATGATCGCGGCGACTTTCGCGGTCGGGTACATCGACACTGCCCGCCAGGCGGCGGACGAGAACGCGGCGATCGCGGCAAGCCCGATCCCGTCGGGGCGGGACGGCTTGCCGCTTCCGCCGGGAACCGCCAGAAGCAGCAACAGCGCTCCGAGGGCCAACCATGCCATCGGAGTCAGGCCTGGACGGGGTTGGACGAGTGGAACTGCAAAGCGACCCCCGGCTTCTCGACGATCTGCTCGGCCCGTTGCACATGCATTTCCTCGTCGCCGCCCAAGCCTATGCCGATTATCTCGCCGCGGGCAAAAGCTTCCTGTTCGCGTCGAGCCTGCGCCGGACCAACGCCTCCGCCCGCGACCTTCTCCTCGCTCATGGCTGGCGGCTGCCGGAGGCGCGGCAGGCCGACGCGGCGACGCTGCTGCGCCATTACGACGCCTGGCTAACCTTGTGGGACGGGCTGGCGGCGCGGCTTGCGCCCAATCCCGGCGATCCGTTCGTCTTCGCCAACGAAATCAATTTTCCGAAGGCCGCTCAGGCGCGGCTGGAAGCGCTCTACCGCGACCTTCGCGCCGCAGGCGACAAAGACGGCGCGAGGGCCTAAGAGCAGCGCCATGAGGAAGTCCGCCACCGAGATCATGCAGGAAATCGTCGCCGCCGCCGTGCTCGACGCGATCGCGGCGCTCAAGGCGGCGTCGCGCGGGCTTCCCAACAATCTGCTTCGCGACCTGAACGCGATCCACGCCAATACCACCCTCGCCGACCTTCCGGACGAGGTCCAGAAGGCGATCTCGGCCAGCGTCCGGGCGGCTTTCTCGAGGCTTCAAAAGGAAGGCTATTCGATCTCGGGCGGCGAGCCGGCGGTACCGCGCCCGCCGCGTGCCGGGACGCCGCCGCCTGCGAGCCAGAACCGGCCGTTCCGCCGCCCGCCGCCCAAGCGGGACGGCCCCGCGCCCGGCCGGTCCCCCGGCAGAGGGGGCGGCGGTCGTCCGCCGCGGAAGCCGACCCCGCGCTGACGATCTTGCTCGAAGCCGATCGCCTTGGCTGGCACCGGCGCGCCCGCGACCGTAAAGTGTGGCTATGGAACGGGTGACGATTTCGGGAGGCTGCCATTGCCGGGCCGTGCGGTTCGAGGCGGCGGTTCCGCGGGCCGTGGAAGTGCTCGACTGCAATTGCTCCATCTGCGCAGCGAGCGGCTTTCGCCACCTCATCGTCCCGCATTCCGATTTCCGCCTGCTCTCGGGGGAGGGGATGCTGACTCATTACCGGTTCGGGACGGGGGCCGCCGACCACCTCTTCTGCTCGGTCTGCGGCGTGAAGAGCTTCTACCAGCCCCGTTCCCACCCCGGCGCGTGGAGCCTCAACCTCAACGCCCTCGACGACCCGGTCGGCCTCGAGCTGAGCGTCCGGGCCTTCGACGGCCGCAACTGGGAGAAAGCGCGGGAAGGACTGGACTAGATCCTCCCCGGCATTTTGCCGGGGAGGGGACCATGCGAAGCATGGTGGAGGGGTTTTTTTCGAGACCCCAAAGAACCCCTCCACCGCGCTTCGCGCGGTCCCCCTCCCCCGGAAAACCGGGGGAGGAATTTAGCGGCGCTTGCCCGTTGCCCGCCGCCCCGCTTACACAAGCCAAAAGGGCAAGGGGGCGTTCATGGCGACGGCGGTATCCGGCGATTATGTGATCGACGCGAAGCGGGATCGCCTGGTCATCTTCGCCTCGACGCTCGGCACCGTCTTCGAATGGTATGATTTCTTCATCTACGGGACGCTCGCCGCGGTCATCGGCAAGCAATTCTTCCCGGCGTCGAGCGACACCGCCCAGTTCCTGCTCGCTCTCGCCAGCTTCGGAGTGGGCTTCGGGGTCCGTCCGGTGGGGGCGATCCTGTTCGGCTATCTCGGCGACAGGCTGGGGCGGAAATACACCTTCCTCGTCACCATCACGCTGATGGGCGTCGCCACCGCCGGAGTCGGGCTCGTCCCGGGCTATGCGGCGATCGGAATGGCGGCGCCTGTTCTCCTCGTCCTCCTCAGGGTGTTTCAGGGCCTCGCCTTGGGCGGCGAATATGGCGGGGCGGCCATCTACGTCGCCGAGCACGCGCCCCGCCACCGGCGCGGCTATTATACCAGCTTCATCCAGGCCGGAGTGATCGGCGGCTTCCTGCTGTCGGTCGCCGTCGTCCTGGTCTCGGAGCTTTTCGTCGACAAGGGCCAGTGGGAGGACTGGGGCTGGCGCATCCCCTTCCTCTTCTCGGTGGTGCTGCTCGCCGTCTCCCTCTGGGTGCGCCTGAAGCTCAAGGAGAGCCCGGTCTTCCAGGCGATGAAGGAGGCCGGCGAGGTCGCCGGGAACCCGCTCAAGGAGACGTTCGCCACCCGCTCCAACGTCAAGCTCGTCCTCGTCGCTTTGTTCGGGATCGCCGCCGGGCTCACCGTCATCTGGTATACCGCCCAGTTCCAGGCGATGTACTTCCTCCAGAATTCGCTGAGGATCGAGGATAGCGCCGCCCGGGCGATGATCGGCGCCGCCGCGGCCTTCTCGATGCTCTGGTTCATCCTCTTCGGCTGGCTCTCCGACCGGGTCGGCCGCAAGGGGCCGATCGTGATCGGCTACGCGCTCACCCTCATTCTCATATTCCCGCTCTTCCACTGGATGGCCTCGGCCGCCAATCCCGAATTGTCGGCGGCGATGCGCAGGAATCCGGTGGTGGTGGCCGGAAGCGACTGCACCTACTCGCCCTTCGCCAAGGTGCAGCCGACCCAATGCGGCAAGCTGCTCGACGCGCTTTCGAAGAAGGGCATCGCTTATTCGACGGTCGCCGCGCCCGCCGGAGCGATCCCCGCGGTGACGATCGGCGGGGTCGCCGTCGACGCCTCCGATCCGGCCTCGCTCGATTTCGGCCTGAAGATCGCCGGCTACAAGCTCGAGAAGAGCGCGCCGAGCTTCGGCCAGGCGCTTCAGGTGATCCTCGCGATCGTGCTGATCGGACTGTGCTCGGGGATGACCTTCGGGCCGGTCGCGGCGTTGCTGGTCGAGCTGTTTCCGGCGCGGATCCGCTACACCTCCATGTCGATCCCCTACCATATCGGCACCGGCTATTTCGGCGGCTTCCTGCCCTTCATCAGCCAATATATCGTCGCCAAGACGGGCGATCCCTTCGCCGGCCTCTGGTACACGATCGGGGTCGTGGCGATGGCGCTTGCTGTGACGTTGTTCTGGCTGCCGGAGACGGCGGGCAAGGAGCTGGAATAGCGCGTCCGGGATGACGGGTTTCCCGCACGCCTCCCATCCGCTATCCGCCCCGGGTGTCCCAGCCCCATTCCCCGCTTCGCCTGCTGCTGGACGGCGAGGCCCTGGTCGCCAACTGGCGCTGGCTCCGCGGCCGGAGCGCTGGCGCCGCCTGCGGGGCGGCGGTCAAGGCGGACGGCTATGGCCTCGGCGCCCGTGAAATCGTCATGCGGCTCGCCGATCAGGGATGCCGCGACTTCTTCGTCGCCACCTGGGACGAGGCCGAAGCCCTGCTTCCCTGGCTCGGCGCCGCCTCGGTCTCGGTCCTTCACGGTCTCCCGGCCGACCATGTGCCGCCGGCGGGCGCCCCGGTCCGCCCGGTGCTCAACACGCCCCTTCAGGTCCGGCGCTGGAGGGAAGCGGGGAGGGGCCCGTGCGACGTGATGATCGACACCGGGATCAACCGCCTCGGCCTCAGCCCGGCGCAGGTCGGGGAGGGGCTCCTCGACGGGCTGGAGATCGACACGCTGATGAGCCACCTCGCCTGCGCCGATGAGGACGAGGCGATGAACGCGCGCCAGCTTTCCGCCTTCGCCGAAGTCGCGGCGCTTGTCCCCGCCGGCCGCTTCAGCCTCGCCAACAGCGCCGGCATCTGCCTCGGCGCCGATTACGCCTTCGATCTCACCCGGCCGGGCCTGGCTTTGTACGGCGGCGTCCCCCGGCGGGAGGCGGCCGGCCATATCCGCCAGGTCGTCCGGGTCGAGGCCCGGATCGTCCAGCGCCGGCGGGTCGAGGCCGGAGCCGGAGTCGGCTACAACGCGACCTGGAAGGCCCCGGCGCCGGCCGAGATCGCCATCCTCAACATCGGCTATGCGGACGGCTATCTTCGCGGCTTCTCCGGCACGGGCCGCGCGCGGCTCGAGCGCGGCTGGGCGCCGGTGGTCGGACGCGTCTCGATGGACCTGACCGCCCTTCTGGTCGATGACGCCCCGGAGCTCGAGGAAGGCGACTGGGTCGAGCTCGATTATGCCCTGCCCGGCGCCGCGGCGCAGTCGGGGCTCTCGCAATACGAGCTCCTGACCACGCTCGGGAGCCGGTACGAGCGGGTCTGGAAATGACCCTCGTCATTGCGAGGAGCGAAGCGAAGAAGCCATCCAGCCGGGGAGCCCGGGCCCTGGATTGCTTCGCTCGGCCCGTGACGACGGAAACATTCCCTAAGAAAGCGGGTTCACCCCGCCATGGCCCGAATCGCCCATCTCTCCGACGTCCATTTCGGCTGCCACGACGAGAAGGTCGTCGACGGCGCCAACGCCTGGCTCCAGGAGCAGCAGCCCGACCTCATCATCGTCAGCGGCGACTTCACACAGCGCGCCCGGGTGGAGCAGTTCAAGCAGGCCTCGACCTGGCTCAACAAGCTCCGCTCCGCCGGCTGGCCGGTGCTCGCCGTCCCCGGCAACCACGACATCCCGCTCTACGACATCGCCACCCGCTTCGCCGCCCCCCTCCATCGCTACAAGAAATACATCTCCAACGATCTGTGCCCCTGGTTCGAGAATGACGAGGTCGCGGTGCTCGGCATCAACACGGCCCGCTCGCTTACCATCAAGGACGGCCGGATCAACCGCGACCAGATGAAGATCATCGAGGAGCGCTTCGCCGCGGTGGACCCCGAAAAGACCCGGATCCTCGTCACCCACCACCCGCTCTTCTCGATGCCGATCGGCGAGGGGACGGAGCTCACCGAGGCGGTCGGCCGGCACCAGGATGCGGTGACCGCGGTGTGCCGGGCGGGGGTCAATATCGCTCTGGCCGGCCATTTCCACCGCACTTATGCGGAATCCGCGCGCAAGATGGTGGAGAAAGCCGGCGGGGCGCTCGTCATCCAGGCCGGGACGGCGACCTCGAAGCGGCTCCGCAACAACGAGCTCCAGAGCTTCAACTGGATCCACGCGCACCGCAACAACGATGTCGAGCTCCAGGTGATCGCCTGGGACGGAACCGGCTTCCGCCGCGGAAGCCACGTCCGCTACGGCTATGACGGCGAGAATTGGAAGGGGACCACGGTGCCGCACGACTCGCCGAAGGAAGAAGCGGCGGCGCAGATGGGAGCAAGGCCGGAGCGGGCGCAATAAAATCCTCCCCGCGATTCCGCGGGGAGGGGGACCGCGCGAAGCGCGGTGGAGGGGTTCTTCGAAGTGCGGAAGGCCCCTCCACCAGGCTTCGCCTGGTCCCCCCTCCCCTGCAAAGGCAGGGGAGGATTTCACATCTCCAGCATCGGCTTGGGCGGCGGGAAGGTGAACTTCGCCGCGCGGATCCAGCGCGACGCCAGATATTT
This sequence comes from Allosphingosinicella sp., assembly GCA_036382815.1. Lineage (GTDB taxonomy): Bacteria > Pseudomonadota > Alphaproteobacteria > Sphingomonadales > Sphingomonadaceae > Allosphingosinicella. The sequence goes on along the minus strand of DASVPM010000362.1, from coordinate 18,746 downwards.
GGTCCCCTTCGTCACCGGCAGCCCGGCATGGAGGCTGAGCGGGTCGGCACGGCCGTCCGGCCCGGCGTTGCGGAACAGCAGGGCGTCCCCGGCGCGCCCGCGAAAGGACAGGCCGGTGTTCGGGAAGCGCGTCTCGCCGCCTTCATAATCGTCGGAAAGGTAGACGAGCACCGTCCACAGGCGCTGGTTGGGCTCGGCCGGCAGCGCGTCCATATGCGGCTTATACTCGCCTCCCGGGCGGTAGCGCAGAAGCTGAAGCGGCTCGCCTTGGTCGAGCCGGGTCCCGCTCAGCGTCGCGATCCGCCGGTTGAGCGCGTTGACGACGAGGTCCTCGGCATAGACTCCGAAGACCGCCGCGTCCGACGAGCGGACCGGATGCGGCACCATCCGGCCGGTGGCGGGATCGACGACGGCGGAGGGCCGGAGGTCCGGCTCTCCCGCTGCAATCAGATAATGGCATTCGGCCTCGCTGAGGAAGTTCTGCGCGGCGGTGACGCTGGGCGCCTCGCTCAGGCGCCGGGTCTCGATCGGCCGGGCCGGAGCGCCGTCGCCGTCCAGAGCCATGGCCCGGATCAGCCTCAGCTGCGCCGCCGCGGCCGGCCGGCGCCTCGCCAGCTCGCCCAGCGCCGCCAGGGCCGCGGGCCAATTCTCGGGACCGCCGACTCCGGCGGCAAGGAAGCCCGCGTGAAGCAACGCCGATTCATCGTCGCCGGCGGAGCCCGCGACAGCGAGCAGCCGGCGTGCCTCGCCAAGGTCGCGCGAGACGAGGTTGCCGGCAATCCGCCAGTGGGCAAGCTCGGCGGCCGCCTCGGCCTCGCCGCGCTGCGCGGCATCGACCAGCAGCCGGGCGGCTTCGGCATAGCGCCTCGCGCTCAGGAGCGCTTCCACCCGCGCGACGGTATCGGCGAGAGCCATTCATTCTTGTAGGCGCGCGGCCCGAGGAAAAAAAGCCGCGCCGGCCCGCGCGCTTGCGCTGCGGTCGCCCCTTCATTAGCTGGCGCGCATGAAGGTGGCAGGCGATTACGAGCGGGACGGCTACGCCTTGCTCCAGGGTTTGATACCGGTCGAGGTGGCCCGCGCCTTCCTTCAGGGCCTCCACGCCGAGCTGGGCGGGCAGCCGATCGCCCTGAGCCGCGTGACCAGCCATGCGAACCTGCTGAAGCGGCCGGCCGCGGAGGTCTACGGGCACCATTACAAGCCGCTGCTCTATTTCCTCTGGGGGCTGACTCCGACGATGAGCGCGCTCGTCGGCCGCGAGTTGCTGCCCACCTACGATTATTTCCGGATCTACCGCCGCGGCGACGTCTGCCGGGTCCATTCGGATCGCCCGTCCTGCGAACACAGCCTGTCGCTCACCCTCGACTATAGCGACGACCTTCCCTGGAACCTCGAGATCGGACGTACGCGTCATGCCGGGCCTTCGGCCCGCGTCGACGAGGCCTGGGGGGAGGAGCCCCATTCGGCGCTCGCCATGGTACCGGGGGACGCCGTCCTCTACCGCGGGGTGCACCACCGGCACGGCCGCGTGACGCCCAATCCCAACGCCTGGTCCGCGCATCTCTTCCTGCATTGGGTCGATCGCGAGGGTCCGTATCGCGACCAGGCCTTCGACGGCCAGGTCAAGCCCGCCAAGGTCGACTTCCGCTTCGCTTAGAGCATGATCGTCGTTGCTCGACCCGTCATTGCGACGCGGCAATCTGGAGCGTGATCATGTCGGCTTGAGTCTTCCTCGTCATGCCAGCGAAGGCTGGCATGCATGCTGAATCCGCGCGTTGTCGCTGCCTCGGCATGGACCCCAGCTTTCGCTGGGGTGACGGTGGAGGGCGCCCCAACCTGAGGCGACGTCGCGAACCAAAAAAAAGGCCGGGGCGAAACGCCCCGGCCGAGAGGTAGCAAATCGAGTCTTTTAGAACTTGGCGACCACGCCGCCGTAGAAGAAGCGGCCGCGGATGTCGTAAATCGCGCTGCCCGCGCCGATGCCGGTCAGGCCGAACGGGGGCTGCTTGTTGAGCACGTTGTCGACGCCCAGGTAGAAGTTGAACCGGTCGGTGGCATCGATGCCCAGCCGCAGGTCGTGGTAGAAGACCGTCGGGTAGAACTTGATGTCCGCGTAATCGGCATTCTGCGGGGGCTGACCGTTCGTGGCATTATAGTCCTCATAGGTGTTGAGGTACTGCTTGCCGATGAAGCGCATCTGGTAGCCGAGGGTATACTTGCCGGCCTTCAGATCGACGTTCCAGTTGAACGCGTCCTTCGGGTCGCCAAGCTCCTTCCGGATCACGTTGACGAAGGTCGGATCGGCCGGGTTGAGGAAGTTATCCCGCTGGATGACGTGCGTGTAGGTGAAACGCGTTCCGATCGAACCGAAGTCGAACTTGCGACGATAGCTCACCTCGGCGTCGACGCCCCGAGCCTTGAGCTTGGCGAAGTTCAGGGACGACTGCAGCAGGCTGCCTTCCAGGATCTGGAAGGGAACCTCGCCCCGCGGGCCGCCGCCGGCGCCGGCGCGCTGGAAGAGGTCGCAGAACGGGTTCTGCAGGGTCGCCTGATCGTAGCACTGGTTGACGATGGTCTGCGCGGCGACCGACGTGATCACGTCGTTCACCGTGATGTTGTAATAGTCGATCGAGACCGACAGGCCCGGGATCATGCGCGGCTGCAGCACGCCTCCGAAGGTCCAGGAGTCCGAAGTCTCCTCCTTCAGGTTCGGGTTGCCGCCGCTGACGATCTCCAGCGACTGCGAGTAGACGAAGTCGTAGCCGGCCGGAGCGCCCGCCGCGGCACAATTGGCCGCCCGGGTGGACGAGCCGGTGCCGATGTTACGGGCCGAGCACGGATCGAGGAAGCCCGGAGCGAAGTTCTGGCCGGGAGCCGAGAACAGCTCGCCCAGGTTCGGCGCCCGGACCGCGCGGGAGAAGTTGCCGCGCAGGCGCAGGTCGCGCACCGGAACCCAGTCGGCGCCCACATTGTAGGCGTAGACGGTGCCGGTCGAACCCTTGTAGTCCGCGATCCGGCCCGCGGCGCTGACGGTCAGCTCTTCGAAGAAGGGCGTGTCCTTGAGCAGCGGGAGCCGGATTTCGCCGAAAGCTTCCTTCACCTCGAAGGCCGGCGACGTGAACGTCGAGAGGGCGTTGTAGAAGGTATAGCCCTGCTCGACGAGCGGATCGGCCTGGAAGAAGTTCGTCTCACGACGATATTCCGCACCGAGAGCGAAGCCGATCGGGCCGCCAGGAAGATTGAACAGCTGGCTGGAGTCGCCGGAGAGGAAGGCGCTGCCGACGAACTGGCTGATCTTGCCGACCGAGGTCGTGTCCTGAAGCAGATAGGCCCGCTGAGCCTCGGTGAACTGGCCACCGAAGGGATTGATCGGGATACAGGCGGCGACGTCGGCCGCGAGCAGATCCTCGACGCCGTTGTTGTTGTACGGAATCGCCGCGGTCGGATCGAACTGGGAACGGCACTGGATCGGTCCAGTGGGAGTTGCGCGGGCCGCATCCAGCGCCAGCAGGAAGCGCTGGACGTTGAGGTTGCCGCCGACGATCGTCTCTTCCTTGAACTTGCCGTAATTGGCCGAGACTTCGTAGCGCCAATCGTCGTTGAAGTCGCCGCGAACGCCGACAACGCCGCGCCACGTCTCACGAGTCGCGCGCTCGTTGCGAACGCCGAGGCCGAGAAGGTTCTCGCGGAAGTTGAAGCGGACGGTGCCGGCCGTGATCTGCGCGCGCTGGGCGGCGGTCAGGGCCGTTCCGGTGTTCAGGTTGACGCCGGTGCGAAGCAGCTCCGAGGCGATAAAAGTGCGAGCCGCCGGCGCCAGGAACGGGTTGTCGAGGCGGATACGCTCGCGGGTGTCGCCGAGCGTCGTGCCGGTGATGAACGCCGGGCCGCTGGACCCCGCACCCCGGGTCTCGGTCCGCGAATATTTCGCTTCGAAGAAGGGCTCGAACGCCTCGGACAGGGTGAAGTGACCGACAACGTTGGCGTTGTAGCGCTTGAGGAGCGGCTGGATCTGGAACTGGTCGGCGCCGCGGAAGCTCTCGCCGTTGCCGCCGATGAAGTTGCCGTTGGGGCCGATTCCGATCCGGGTGCCCGTGATCGGCGTCAGATTACCGGCCGTGTCGAACATGATCGGGCAGTTGAAGAAGCTGCCATTGCTGGCGGTGCCGCAATTGTTCGTGGCGCTGGCGCCGGGCCCGAGCAACTGGACGAGGCCGGTGTTGGTCAGCGTAGCCGAACGGATGTCGCGGAAGAACACGCGGTCGGGGTTGCCGTCACTGCCGTTGGGGGTTCCGGCGGGATCGGTGTCGACGACCACGAAGCCGTTGTTTTGCGCGAGGTTGGGACGGCCCGAGCCGAAATACTGCTCCTGCTGCGCATATTCGAGGTTAATCGCGATGTTGCCGCGATCGCCGGCGAAGTTGCGGCCGGCCAGCGCGCTGGCGAAATAGGAGCCCGCATCGCCATATTTGGAAACGCCGCCCTGGCCGCGAATCTGGAAGCCGTCATAGTTGTTCTTCAGGACGAAGTTGACCACGCCGGCGATGGCGTCGGAACCATAGATGGCGGAGTTGCCGCCGGTGACGATGTCGACCCGGTCGATGAGATCGGTCGTGATCGTGTTGGTATCGACCGAAACCGCGTTGTTGAGAATGTCGCCGCCGACGTGACGGCGGCCGTTGACCAGCACGAGGGTGCGCTGGGTTCCAAGGCCGCGAAGGTCGAGGAGGTTGAGGCCGGCGGTGCCGAGGAAGCGCGTCGAGTTCGCCTGGCTGAAGGTGCTGCGAAGAGCCGGCAAGTCGTTGAGGACGTCGCCGACGGAAACACGTCCGGTCTCGAAGAACTCCTCACCGCCGATCGAGGTGATGGGAACCGTCGATTCGAGGTTCGGCCTGCGGATACGCGAACCGGTGACGACGATCTCGCCGCCGGCGGTCTCGCTGGCAGCCGTGCCGGACTCGGTCTCGACTTCGCCAGCGATGCAATTGTCCCGCTCGGTGCCTTCCGGCATCGTGGCGCAGGTCGGATCCTTCTCTTCTTCGACCTGCTGCGCGTAAGCCGGAGTGGCAAGCGCCATCGCGAAGCCAATGGCGGTAAAGGAGCCCAGGGCACTCGTGCCCAGCAAACCAAACTTTCTCATCCCGATCCATCCCTTAAAATCGGTGGCGCTTGATGCGCACAACCTCTGCCTCGGACGCAGAGACGATTCAGGCACGGTGCGCAAGACTGGCGCGACGGGCGTTAATCGAAAGTTCAGCGAGTGTAGCCGTTCTGCAACATGCCTCAATAGCCGGAAACGAAAAAAGCAATTCCGGAGAAGCGCTTGGCCCTAGCGTTCGACGCAGAGGGCGATGCCCATTCCGCCGCCGATGCAAAGCGTCGCGAGGCCTTTTCGGGCGTCGCGGCGGGCCATTTCGTACAGCAAAGTGGTCAGCACGCGGGCGCCCGACGCTCCGATCGGGTGGCCGATGGCGATCGCCCCGCCGTTGACGTTCACCTTCTCCGAATCCCACCCCAGCGCCTTGCCGACGGCCAGCGCTTGCGCGGCGAACGCCTCGTTGGCCTCGATCAGGTCGAGGTCGGCGACCGACCACCCGGCCTTCTGAAGGGCGCGCTGGGTCGCCGGTACCGGGCCGATGCCCATGATCGAGGGGTCGACCCCGGCCGAGGCCCAGCTCGCCACGCGGGCGAGGATCGTCGAGCCGCGGCGCTCGGCCTCCGCGCGGCTCATCACCACCAGGGCGGCGGCGCCGTCGTTGAGCCCGGAGGCGTTGCCTGCCGTGACCGTTCCGTCCTTGCGGAAAGCGGGGCGAAGGCCGGCGAGCGCAGACTGCTCGACTCCGTCGCGGATATATTCGTCATTTTCCACGATCGTCTCGCCCTTTCGGGTCTTCACCGCGACCGCCGCGATCTCGTCGCGGAAGCGGCCCTCGGCGCGGGCCCGGGAGGCCTTGTTCTGCGAAGCCGTCGCGAAGGCGTCCTGGTCGTCGCGGGTAACCTGATATTGCTCGGCCAGATTCTCGGCGGTGATGCCCATATGATAGCCGTTGAAGACGTCGGTGAGCCCGTCCTTGATCATCGTGTCGACGAGCTCGAGCCCGCCCATCTTGGTGCCTCCGCGAAGATGCTGGGCGTGGGCGGAGAGGCTCATGCTCTCCTGCCCGCCGGCGAGGACGATGGCGGCGTCGCCGGTCTGGATCGCCTGGCTCGCCAGAGCCACCGCCCGAAGCCCGGAGCCGCAAACCTGGTTGACTCCCCAGGCCGGCACTTCCTTCGGCACGCCCGCGGCCATCGACGCCTGCCGCGCCGGATTCTGGCCCTGGGCCGCGGTCAGCACCTGGCCGAGGATCACCTCGCTCACCTCCTCGGGCGCCACTCCCGCCTGCTCCAGCGCCGCGACGATCGCGATCCGCCCGAGCTCGTGGGCGGGAGTCGAGGCGAAAGCGCCCAGGAACGAGCCCACGGGCGTGCGCTTGGCGGCGGTGATGACGACGTCGGTGGGAGAGGGCATTGGCGCGAAACTCCTGTGCCGGGGGCGAAGGCTCGTCATCCCGGCGAAGGCCGGGATCCCGGGGGGTGAAGGACGCGGCGTTCTTCACCCACCGGGTCCCCAGCCTTCGCTGGGGCGACGGCGCCCCCTAGCACCGCCTCGCATGGCGGGAAAGCCAGGCGGCGAGGGGTTCCCACAGGGCCGCCTTCGCGCGCCCGCCGACGACCATTCCGACATGCCCCTGCGCCAGCTCGATCCGCTCGCCGGCGCCCGTCGCCGAGGCCGCCGGGACGATCCGGTCGCGGGTCGAGACGATGTCGAGGAAAGGGCAGGGGAGGGCGCCCGGATCGGCGAGCCGCCACTCGCCGCGGCCGGTGACGTCGGCTCCGAACAGGTCCTCGAACAGCTCCTTCGCCGCCGCGTGCGGAAGCGGCGGTCCGTCATTGGCCCAATCTTCGAGCGTCACGAAGGCGCGCGCCTCCGGGCTGCCCTCCGGCATGTCGGCATAGGCTTCGAACTTGGCGACGGTGCGGGCCGGATCGAGGCTCCAGAAGGCGCTCTGCAGCACTTCCATCGGCAGGCAGCCGAGCGCCTCCGAAGTCGCCGACGCGCTTGCCCAGAGCCGCGCCAGGGACTCCCGGGCCTCGCCGGGGAAGGCCGAGAAGCGCCACGGCGCCGCGATCGCCGCCACCGCCGGCGCTCCGGCGGGCCGTGCCGCCGCCAGCGCCATCGTCCCGCCAAGGCAATAGCCGACCAAAGCCGGCCTCTCCCCCAGGGCCGCGGCCAGGGGCAGCAGCACCTCCTCGACATGGCCGGCCACCGACAGGCCCGATCTCGACCCGACGTCCCAGCCCCAGTCGAGCAGCAGCGGCCGCACGCCGCCCTGGGCCGCCAGCCATCGCAGCAGCGACCGTTCCGGCAGGTCGAGGATCGAGGGGGGATTGATCAGCGAGGGCACGAACAGGACCGGCGGCCCGGCGCCGCCATAGTCGCGCACCGTCGCCCCCAGCATCCCGGCCACCTTCGCGGGCGGCTCCGCCGGGGCGGCCCGCGGCGCCTCCTGGTAGCGCCTGAGCCCGGCGAGCGCGCCGGCCAGCCGCCCGGGCGCGCCTTCCGTCTCGCGCCGCAGCATGGCGAGGAACAGAGGCAGCGGGCGAGGCCCGTGTTGCGGCGCGTCAAGCTTCGGTGCTAGAGCACTCGCCTCGATTGAGGGATCATCCATGGCGGCCTCGGGGTCCGGCGACGACGTCGTCATCATCAAGAAATACGCGAACCGGCGCCTCTATGACACCGAAAGCTCGTCCTACATCACGCTCGAGCGGCTGGCCGAGATGGTCCGCCAGAAGCGCGAGTTCAAAGTGGTCGACGCCCGCTCGGGCGAGGACATCACCCACAACGTCCTCACCCAGATCATCATGGACGAGGAAAGCCGCGGCCAGACCCTGCTCCCGGTCAGCTTCCTTCGCCAGCTGATCGGCCTCTACGGCGGCGGCCAGATGCAGTCGATGCTCCCCCAATATCTCGAGGCCAGCCTCGAGGCGTTCCAGCGCAATCAGACCCAGATGCGGGACGCGCTGGCCGGCGCCTTCACCGCCAATCCCTTCGCGGAGCTCGCGCGCCGCAACATGGAGCTGTTCCAGTCCGCGGCAGGCGGCCGCCCGGCCGCGCCCCCGTCCGGCGGCCGCGAGGAGGAGCTCGAGCGCCTCCGCGCCGAGCTCGCCGACCTCCAGGCCAAGGTCGAGAAGCTGACCCGCTAGAAAACGGACGAACCGTCACCCTGAACTTGTTTCAGGGTCCGGTTTCGAGCATCGCGACCGTCGACGAACCGGATGCTGAAACAAGTTCAGCATGACGATTAGGGGATATCCATGCGCCTGCCCGTCCTCGCCTTGCTGCTCCTCGCCGCCGTTCCCGCCGCCGCCCAGCCAGGGCCGCCGCCACTCACGGGAGTTACCTACATCCACGCCGGCCGGCTGCTCGACCGGCCGGGCAAGCCGCCGCGCGGGCCGAGCACGATCCTGGTCGCGGGCGGCCGGATCATCGAGGTCCGCGACGGCCTCGTCCCTGCCCCCGCCGGCGCCCGCTTCCTCGACCTCTCGACCCGCTTCGTCCTGCCCGGCCTGATCGACAGCCACGTCCACCTCGAATCCGACTCCGGCGGAGTCGCCGCCCTCGTCGAGGAGGTGAGCGAGAACGCGCCCGCCAAGACCCTGCGCGCCCTCGCCAATGCGAGGAAGACGCTCGAGGCCGGCTTCACCACCGTCCGCAACCTCGGCGACGAAAGCGGCGCCACGCTCGCCATCCGCGACGCCGCCGCCCGCGGCGAAGTCATCGCCCCGCGCATCGTCGACGCCGGCCGCGCCATCTCCACCACCTCGGGCCACATGGACTCGACCCTCGGCCTCGCCGACGACCTCCATTCCGCCATCTCCCAGGACAATCTGTGCGACGGCGCCGAGGCCTGCCGCCGCGCCGTCCGTCTCCAGGTCCGCCGCGGCGTCGACCTGATCAAGATCGCCACCACCGGCGGCGTCAACAGCCGCATCGGCGCCGGCCTCGGCGCCCAGATGTTCGACGACGAGGCCAAGGCGATCGTCGCCACCGCCAGGCTCTACGGCAAGAAGGTCGCGGTCCACGCCCACGGCGCCGACGGGATCAACATGGCCCTCGCCGCCGGCGCCGCCTCGATCGAGCACGGCACCCTGCTCGACGACGAGAGCATCCGCCTGTTCAGGCAGACCGGCGCCTATCTCGTCCCGACGCTGTCGACCGTGAACGGCTATCTCGAGCGCCTCGCCGCCGATCCGAACGCCTATTCCGCCGAGGTCCTGCCCAAGATCAGGTGGCGGATCTCGATCACCGGCAAGAACGTCGCCAAGGCTTGGCCCGCCGGCGTGAAGATCGCCTTCGGAACCGACGCCGGGGTGTCGAAGCACGGCCGCAACGCCGACGAGTTCGAGCTGATGGTCAGGCACGGAATGCCCGCCGCCGCCGCCATCCAGGCCGCCACCACCAGCGCCGCCGACCTGCTCGGCCTCGCTTCCGAAATAGGCACGATCGAGCCCGGCAAGAGCGCCGACCTGATCGCCGTCCAGGGCGATCCGCTCGCCGACGTCACGGTGCTCAAGCGGGTCGGCTTCGTAATGGCAAGGGGCAAGGTGGCGAAGGACGAGCGCTAGAGTCCGGCGTCGAGCCCGACTCGCCGCTTCGCCTCGCGCGCCGCCTTGCGCTCGCCCGAATGGGCTTGGCGAACGGAAAGCCAAACGAAAAAGAGGCCGTTGGCGGCAACGAGACCCACGCCGATCAGGGGAGCCCAGTCTCTTATTGTGAGCATCAGGTCGTCTCCGTGCTTTCCGGCTCAAGCAGATGTAACATGCTCCAGCCCAGCCAGAACAAGGTGATCCCGCCGGCGAACCATATCAAGGCTGCAAGATCCACGTCGGCTTTGACCCATAACCGCGCCACCGCGGTCGCGACCAGCACCGCGGAGAGATTGAAGAAGTAGCTCGAAATCCCCTTCACCCGCTCATTCAGCGTGAGGATCTGCGACTCGGTCATGGGGCCTGTTTATCGCGGCGCTGTTCGAACCCAAATTCCGGATAGCGCCCGCCCCGCCCGTCATCCCGGCGAAGGCCGGGACCTCCGGGAGACCCGCCGAGGTTTTCCGGTCCGAGGTCCCTGCTTCCGCCGGGATGACGGGTCCTATCGCGCCGGCTTGACGAACTTCAACGTCATCCGGTCGCTCTCGCCGATCGCCAGGAAGCGCTCGCGCCCCTCCGCGCCGCCGCGAAGGCTCGGCGGAAGCGACCATACGCCGTTGGGATGGTCCTTCGTGTCCGCCGGATTGGCGTTGATCTCGCTCGACTCGACGAGGCGGAAGCCGGCCGCCTCCGCGAGCCGCCGAACCGTGGAGACCTTGATGTAGCCCGACGATTTCTCCCGGGCCGGATCGGCGCTCTCGGGCAGCCGGTGCTCGGCCACGCCCAGCGTCCCGCCCGGCTTCAGCATCGCGAACATCTGGCGGAAGGCTTCCTCGGCGAAGGGCGGGTCCGGCATGATCCAGTTGTGGACGTTGCGGAAGGTGAGGACGACGTCGGCCGTGCCCGCCGGCACCGGCGGCTCGGTCGCCGCCGCGACCCCGGCCGGGAAGGCGGCGAAGCGGATCGCTCCATAGGTCGCTGGATCCTTCGCCTGCAGCGCGCGGGCGCCGCCGAGCGCGCCGCCGTTGCCGGCCGCGTAATAGGTGCCGCTCTCGCGAAGCAGCGGGGCGAGGATCTCCGTATACCAGCCGCCGCCCGGCCAGATCTCGACCACCGTGTCCGAAGGCTTCACCCCGAAGAATCCCAGCGTCTCGCGCGGATGGCGGTACCGGTCCCGGGCCCGATTGGCCTCGCTCCGGGTCGCCGCCCCCACCGCCGCCGCGATCGCGGTGTCGGCATAAAGCTCCGCCTCCGCCGCCGCGACCGCCCTGGGCGAGGGCGCGCAGCCCGAAGCGGCGAGCAGGCCGAGGGCGAGGAAGGCGGCGCCGGGGCGGCGGCTTGCGGTCATTCGGTCTCTCCGGGTCGGTGGGTCGTGCCGGGCGCTCATGGCGCACGGGGGAGGGCCGCGCAACCGGGCGGCTTGCGCCCGCCCCCCCGTCACCCCGGCGAAGGCCGGGACCTCGAGGCGAAAAAGGCCCGGCGGGCCTCCCCGGGGGTCCCGGCTTGCGCCGGGATGAGGAACGACAGCGCCTGCCCCTTTTCCCGGCCGCCCGAAGGCCCCACCTTCCCCGCCATGTCCCCCTCCACCCCTCTCTGGTTCGCCGCGGCCTTCTTCGCCGCCCTGGCGGTGCTGGCCGGCTGGGCCGACCATCGCCGCGCCAACCGCCGCGACGTCGACCGGCCGGGCTGGGTGCCCTGGCAGGCGATCCTCATCCTGGCGATGATGGCCTGCGTGGTCTGCGTGGCGCTGGCGATCCTGGTCTAGGGTCTGTCCTGATGACATTGAAGCCCATGTTCCCCGGCGAAGGCCGGGGTCCAGCAGCACCACCGGAAGGACTGGATCCCGGCCTTCGCCGGGAAGCGATTCAGCCTCATCAGGACCGACTCTAGCGTCGGGCTGCCGGCCGCCTCGCCCCTCTCCCGCCTGTCGGGGAGAGGAGACCCCGGCTCAGCTCGTCCGCCGCTCCACGAGCGATCTTTCTTCGGCGGTCAGGTTGAAGAGCAGGCAGGTCAATTCGTGAAGCTGGTCCTCGTCCTCCCGAAGGATGGCGGTCAATCCGGCCAGCTGGTGGCCGATGGCGACGATCTGCTCGGCGACGGCCGGCTCGGCCGCCGTGGCGACGCGGCGCAGCTGCTCGACCAACCGCCTGGCATCGCCTTTCCCGCCGGGCTGGAAATCGAGGCCCACCGAACGCCACTGGGCCTCGACCAGCGCGGCCTCGTCGTCGGAGACGAACACGCGCGCGACCTCCTGCTCGTCGACGAGGAAGGAGAGCTTGCCTTCGTCGAGCACGACCGAGGCTTCGGAATCCGGGTGGATCACGCCGTCGATACGCGCGAGCGCCGATTCCTCGTCCGCCCGGCGCTGATCGTCGACCCTTTTGCGGCGGTCGGAGGGAGCGATCCTCTTCGGCGCGGCCGCCTCGATTTCCGGGATCGGCCGGACGTCGGGCAGCAGCTTGTCGAAGGGCCAGCTCTTGCGCGTGGTGGCGGCGAGTCGCTCGTCGAGCCGTGCCCGCAAATCGATCCGCCGGGTCCGCCGCTCCTGCATGCCCATGGCGAGCGCGGAAAGCGCGGCACGGTCGCGCCGGTGGGGCCTGGGGATCGGGAGGGGCGCGATGAACTGCTTGTTGGCTTCGAAATAGCCGTTGGCCTTGGGCTTGCCGAGCCATTTGAAGATCGCATTGGTGACGGGCGCGTTGAGAATGCCGAGCAGGAACCAGCCATTGTCGCCGCGCGGCAGCACCCCGTTCACGCGGACGTTGTCGAGCCAGTAGGTGCCGTTCTCGTCGAAGGACAGGCGCAGCTCCGGGACGAGCTGCGCCACGATCAGCTTGGGCTCCTGCTGCCGCGCGAGATTCTTCGGATAGGTGTAGCGGGTCCAGGTCCCGTCCTCGGGATCCGTCGCCTTGTTCGCCTGGCGAAGCTCCTGCTCGAATCGCGACAGATAGGCCCAGGCCTTCGGATATTCCGCCTTCAGCTTGCCGGCGTCGAGCAGCGCGGCCTTCCCGCCGGCCACATCGTAGGGGAACAGCAAATAGGTTTCGGTCCGCGGAGAGATGAACCTTTTGGCCTCGACGCCCGACACCAGGGGCTTCATGATCCCGTCCTCGATGGCGACGACTTCGTCCGGCGGTCTCGGTTCGCCCTTGCCGGCCTTCGGCGTCCTCACGTACCGGTCCTTGCCCAGGCGGCGGAGATGATAGATGTCATTCACCGTGGCCTGCACGCCGACGATGATCGCCTTCGTATTGTCGGGCTGATCGAGCCTCGTCGCCTCGCGGCCGAGGCGGTCGATCATCGAGCGCATCGGCCCCGGCGCAAGCAGCCAGGGCTTCAGCGGCTGCAGGATATCGTCGTAGCGAACCGCCATCTGCTCGTCCGCCCAGTCGACCCGGCTGATGTCGCCGTCCGCGGCGAAGGACAGGCGGATGGCCTCGACCGGGGCCTTCGAGTAAATCTGGATGGCGGTGTAGACGGTCGCTTCCTCGAAGATCTGGAACGAACGGAAGTCGAGCCATTTCTCGAGATGGCGACCGGCATGAACGACCCCGCGCAGCCCTTCGCCGTTTTCCAGCGTGGGCCACAGGCTGGGCGCGATGTAGCCCATCCGCCCCCCGTCCTCGAGCAATGACAGACCTTTCTCGATGAACGGCAGGTACAGGTCGAAATTTCCCGTGCGGGCGGACTGATAGGGCGCCTCGCCGCTCGAGCCCTTCGCCAGCCAGGTCGCCATGTCGGCATGCACCTCGCAGAAATTTTGCAGCTTCACGTAGGGCGGATTGCCGATCACGGCGTCGAAGCTGGCGGGTGCGAACCGCCCTTCCCATTCGAAGGTGTTGATGCGGTCGCGCTCCTCGGCGTCCAGGATGTTGCGCTTGTTGTAGAAGCGCTTGTCGACAAGGCTGTTGCCGCATTTGATCGTATCGTCGAGCCCCGAAAGCGGCTTGTTCGGAAGCGCGGTATGCAGCCAGAGCGAGAGCTTGGTGATCTCGACCGAAGCCGGGTTGATGTCGACGCCGTACAGATTGTCGGCGAGGATCATCTTCGTGATCTCGGCCTCGTCCGGCGCGGAAGAAATCGCGCCGGCGCGGTGCGCGGCCGACACCGCGGCCGCGAACTCCTTTTCCAGGTGCCGCAGGGCGACGATCAGGAAGGCTCCCGAACCGCAGGCGGGATCGATGACGCGAATGCGCTTCAGCCGGTCCCAATAGGCGCCGGCGGCCTCGCGGGAAGGATCTCCGTCCGCGGGCCAGCCTGCCTGGGCCTTCCAGGACGAGAACAGAGGATCGATCGTCTCTTCGATGATCCGGCGGATCACCCATTCCGGCGTGTAATATACGCCGTCGCGCTTCCTTTTGGTGATCTCGGTCAGCGACGGACGCTCCTCGACGTCGGCTTCGAGCTTCTCGAGCTCGACGATCGACTGCTCGAAGATGTGGCCGAGCGTGTAGAGTCCGATGCTGTTCTTGGAATCCCCTTCGCGGGCGAAATTGTAGGTCGCGGCGAGATAGAAGAGCGTGTTCTTATGCTCCGCGATCGAGGCTTCGGTCTGCGCCTGGCCGAACCGCACGAAGATTCGATTGGGCAGGTCGAGCGCGTCGAGCGCGGGATCGTCCGCGAACAGGCCGCCGTTGAATTTGTGGATCTGCGCTGCGCCGAGCGCGCCGCCGACGTTCATGATGCGAAAGATCTGTTTCAGCCGCCGCCAGACCTCGTCGCCGTCCGGCTCGAGAAACTGGTCGAGGCTCTGGCGCCGCAATTCCTCCTGCAAGGCGCCCGCCGGGAAGCCGACACGGCCGCCCATGTCTTCCGCGAACATGATGAAGATCAGCCGGTCCAGCAGCTTTTGCGCCAGGCGAACCGCGCCGCCGCGCGTGATGCCCGGCGGCCGCCGGTCCAGGATCTCACGGATCAGGACCTCCCGATACGCCCGGTAATCGCTGTAGAAATCGCCTTCGAGCCGCCTTTCCGCTTTGCCCTGTTTCGCTATGAGCCGCTCGAACCGGGTGCGGCCGGCCTCGCTGAGCAGCATATCGGGCTGGAAAAGGCGCCAGAAAAGAAAGCGATCGAACCGCGCCTCGCCGTCCGTACCGAGCAACGTGGTCGGATTGAACAGATCTCCGCTGCTGATCTTGAAGCGCAGGTAGCGGTCCGGGAAATGATCCCACCAGTAAAGGCGGAATTCGTCCATGTCGGTGACGATCGCGAAGCGAGGCTGGACCGGCTCGTTGCCGAACAGCCCGCGCCGGGCGTTCCACAGATAGTCGCGCGCCTGGTAGACCGGCGAGCGGACGTTCCCCTTCCGGTTCTGGGGCTTGTGGAGAGCGCTCCCGATATCCTTGAATTCGCAGATTACCTGGGGGATCAGCCGCCGGTCCCGCGCGAAATTGCCGATGGCGAGGTCGGCTTCGCCGGCATTGCCGCCCTGGCCCGCGCCCGCGACGGGGAATTTCGGATGAAGCTGGAACCGTTCGGCGCCCGTCCCGGCTTCACGATAGCCCCACGTCTCGACGAAGAAGCGCTGGATGAACGAGGCTTCCGCCTGGGTCTCGCGCTTCAGCTCGCGCTTGCTCCAGTGGGTGAGGCGGGTCAGCAACTCGACGTCGAGCGAGCCCGCGCAATAGTCTGCATATTCGTAGTGGAGTTCGGCCTTCAGGAATTCGCGGTCGAGAAGCGGCTTGAAGCGGTCGGGGGTCATTGCGTCGCCTTCCTGCCTGCCGCGGCTGCAAAAAGCCACCGCCCACGGGTTCCCCACAGATTTCTTCGGCCGCTCGCTTGCGCTGCCCATGCGGGACGGTACGGTCGGTTCGATCGTTCACCCTGGCTCTGGTGACCCCCGATGACCGACGGCGCCGCCGACAACGAAAATCAGCTGGGATTCGAGCTGGGCGACGAACCCGCGGGCACGGCCTACCGGCCCGATCTGGCCGAGATACGCGAGGACCTCGAGGAGATCCTGGCGTCCGCGCGCAGCGTGACCGCGGAAGCGCCGTGGGACGAGCGGACCTTCCGTTACAACCGGGTCGTCTTCACCCAGATGTGCCGGTGGCTGCCCGACGACGAGGCGGCCCGGCTCGGCTTCGAATTCTCGAGGCAGATGGAGCGGATCGAGCCCCTGTTGGCCGCCTGAGCGCGGCAGCGGTAGGCGCGATCGATCCCGCGCCTCCGGCCTCTTCCAGGAAGCCTTCGAGGGTGCTCCAAGTGTAGCAGGACTCGGAGCCTGAAGGAGAGGCCGCATGAAAGCCCGATCGATCCCGACGGCGGCGCGGTCGGCGATCCCGAGGTGCGGGCCGTGCTGCGCGCCGCGGCGCCGCGGATCGAGGCCCGGGCCGACGGGGGTGATGAGCGGGCCGACGCCGCCGCGGCGGTCGCGCGGGTCGCCGGGGTCGCGGCGGCGCAGGCGCTCGGGCGGGTCGAGGCGACGCGCCGGCGCCAGGTCCGTGGCGCAGTGTCGCGATTCGTGGCGAAGAGTGGCGATTCCGGGCGATTAATCGCGATTATCGGCACAGGAAATGGCGGAATTCCGCGATTTCTGTCTCAATGTGCCGGTAAAAGGACCGTCCGGCCGCCACTTCCGTCAAATCCTACAGGCAGGCCTCGAGATAGGGCTGGTCGAAGCCGAACTGCTTGGCCTTCTCGAGCGTGTAGGGCCTCAGCCCCATGCTCCGATACTCGCCGATGATCTTGCCGTCGGCGGTCTCGTCGAGATATTCGAACTTGAACAATTCCTGGGTGACGATGACGTCGCCCTCCATCCCGATCACCTCGGTGATGTTGGTCGTCCGGCGGCTTCCGTCCCTCAGCCGCTTGACCTGGACGATGAGGTCGACCGAGTCCGCGATCTGCCTCGAGATCGCCTCCTTGGGGACCTTGATGTCGCTCATCATCACCATGTTCTCCATACGCGCCAGGCATTCGCGAGGGGAGTTGGAGTGCAAGGTGGCCATCGAGCCGTCATGGCCGGTGTTCATCGCCGCGAGCAGGTCGAAGCATTCGCTGCCCCTGATCTCGCCGAGGATGATCCGGTCGGGACGCATTCGAAGGGCGTTGATGACGAGGTCGCGGATCGAGATCGCGCCCTGGCCCTCGAGGTTGGGCGGCCGGGTCTCGAGCGGCAGCCAGTGCGGCTGCTGGAGCCGGAGCTCGGCGGCGTCCTCGATGGTGATGACTCGCTCGCCCGGGTCGATCAGCTTCGACAAAGCGTTGAGCATGGTGGTTTTTCCCGAGCCGGTGCCGCCCGAGATGATGATGTTGAAGCGGCTGGCTCCGGCGATCTTCAGAACCGTCGCCATCTTGTCCGACATCGAGCCGAAATTCTTCATCATGTCGACGGTGATCGGCTTCTCGGAGAATTTACGGATCGAGATGGCCGTGCCGCGCAGAGAGAGCGGCGGGATGATGACGTTGACGCGCGAGCCGTCCTGGAGTCGGGCGTCGGCGAGCGGCGTGGTCTGGTCGACCCGGCGGCCGACCTTGTTGACGATGCGTTGGGCGATCTGGAACAGATGCTCCTCGTCGCGGAACTGGATCTGGGCGATCTCGAGCTTGCCCTTGCGCTCGATGAACGTCTGGTTCGGCCCGTTGACCATGATGTCGGAGATGTTCGGGTCGGAGAGCAATTCCTCCAGCGGCCCGAGGCCGAGAAGCTCGTCGACCAGCACCTTCTCGAGCGCGAACTGCTCGCGGCGGTTGAGGTTGATCTTCAGCTCGGCGAGCACCTCGCCGATGATCGGGCGGAATTCCTCGGCCAGCTCGTCCTTGGAAAGGGTCGCGGCCGCTTCCGGGTCGACCCGCTCGAGCAGCCGCGGAAGCACCTGCTCCTTGATCCGGTGGATCGAGGCTTCGAAGCCCTCGTTCTTGCTGCTCGGCGCTTCCGAGGACGCCGCCTGGCGGTCGGCCAGCCTCGACATGGCGTCGGCGCCGCGGTCCCCCGTCGGCGGGGTGAAGCTGTCGGTGTCGGCATCCGAAAAATTGATCGTCTCGAGCGGCGGAAACTGGTCCCCGCCGTCAGGCAGGGAAACCGGCGCCGACGCGCCCGCGAGGCCCTTCATCGGTCTTGCGACACCGAAGCTGGGGCGTCCGCCGCCCGTGCCGCCATTTCCTGGTCGCCGTCCAAAAGCACTCATTGCGCTCAGATCCTCACCGGTGAAGCAATCCCACTGCCGGGTGGTGAATAAGGCGGAAACTTTGACAATTGCCTAACCGCATGGCGATGGGCGGTCCGTGCCCGTCCAACACGCCCGCAGCGCCCTGCTCATCGCCCTTGCCGGTTTCCTCAGCCTCGCCTTCGGCGACGCGCTGGTGAAGTCGATGGCCGGGCAATGGCCCGCGCCGGCGGTGGCTGCCCTGCGCTACAGTTTCGGCGCGGCGGGGCTGACCTTGTACGTGGCGCTCAGGCACGGGCGGGAAGGCTTCGTCATGCCGAGGCCGTGGCTCCACCTCGGGCGGGGCGGGGCCGTGGCGCTCGCCACCTTGTGCTTCTTCCTCGGGGTCATGGCCATGCCGCTGGCCGACGCGACGGCGATCCAGTTCACGAGCCCGATCCTGACGGCGCTGCTGGCGCCGCTGGTGCTCGGGGAGAAAACCCGGCCGGCGACCTGGGCGGCGACCCTGCTCGCCTTCCTAGGCGTTCTGATCGTGCTTCGCCCCAATCTGGTCGAGATCGGTCCCGCCGCCCTGTTGCCGCTGGGAGCGGCCTTCGGGATGAGCTGGCTGATGATGCTCAACCGGATGGCGGCGGGCGACGCGCCGGTGATGGTGATGCAGTTCCTCGTGGCGGTGGTCGCTGCGCCGGTCCTCGTCGCCGCGGCCGCTTTCAATGCGGCCGGGATCCCGCTCGGATGGCCTTCGCCGACGGTCGTTCTGAAATGCCTGGGCGTCGCCTGCTTCGCGACCGCCGGCCACAGCCTGATCTTCGCCGCCGTCGAGCGAGCCAGCGCCTCGACGGTGGCTCCGATGACCTATGTCCAGCTGCTCGTGGCCGCGTTCCTCGGCTGGCTCTGGTTCGGCGACTCCCCCGACGCGGCCACCTTCGGCGGAGCCGCTCTCATCATCGTCGG